>JAHELU010000007.1 GCA_024644005.1 Acidimicrobiales bacterium
AGCGGGCCGAGCTCCGAACGCAGCGCAGCCACCATCCACCCCGACAGGTAGAGGTAGCGCTTGGCGGTGGTGCCGTGATGCTTCTTGACGGCGATCATCTTCTGCTGACCGATGAAGCCGTGCCAGCAACCGAGGCTCTGGGTGTACTGAGTGCTGTCGGCGTCGTACGCCGCCATGTCCTGTCGCATGATGCCGGCGGTGTAGCGGGCGATGTCGAGACCGGTGGTGAACCGGTTCTGGAGCTTCATCCTGGTGGCGTACTCGGGGCTGATCGCCCCCCATGCCGGACCGTTGCTGTCGCAGAGGGAGGTGAGGGATTCGATGTCGGACAGGTAGCTGGTCATGATGCCTCCGGTTGGCCCGGTCGCTGGTCCGGGATCAGGTGCGCACGAGCCGCTCGTTCGTGCTTGCACCAATCTTGGGGGCTGCAAGCGGAAGAATCCATTCAGTTCGTCGTCGAAACTAGGTCTACTGCATGGATAAGCGAAAGAACCGCCGTTCTTCGGGCAGGCCGAGCGGCGACGAGGGCCACCGTATCGGCGACATGATCGGCCCGACAGGGCAACGAAACTCGGGGGCTCCGCCCCCAAAAGGTCTAGATTGAGCGGTGATGAGAATCGGTCAGCTGGCGGACCTCGGCGGGGTCTCGACCAAGACGATCCGCTACTACGAGTCGATCGGCCTGCTGGACGAGCCGGGGCGGACCGCTTCGGGTTACCGCGACTACGAGCCGAACACGGTGGAGCGACTGCGGTTCATCCGTGACGCCCAGGCCACCGGCCTCACGCTGTCGGAGATCGCATCGGTGCTGGAGCTCAAGGGAGCCGGCCAGCGCTCCTGCGCCCACACCACGTCGCTGCTGGAACGGCACCTCGACAGCCTCGACCAGCAGATCGAGCGGCTCCAGGCGGCCAGGAGCTCCCTGGTGGAGCTGGCGGAGCGAGCCAGGTCACTCGACCCCGGGACCTGCACGGACCCGAACCGCTGTCAGGTCATCACGACCGCCGCCGAGGTGCAGCAGGCCCCCTGATGGTGCGCTCGGCCTTGACCTTCCAGCCGAATGGAACCTCTATCCTGGAAGCATGACGGCAGTGAACCGACAGCGCTCCGACCTCGCCATCGAGGGCATGACCTGCGCCGCCTGCGCCAGCCGGATCCAGGGCGGGCTCTCCGAGCTCGACGGTGTCGACGACGCGCAGGTCAACTTCGCCACCGGTAGGGCCACGGTGCTCCACGACGAGACGGTGCGTGAGGACGAGTTCCGCCAGGCGATAGAGGGCCTCGGCTACGGACTGCTCGACCTCACCGGCGACCGGATCGACCAGGCGGCACAGCGAGACCGGGCCGAGCGCCGGCGGGAGGCCGACCTCCGACGGCGATTCACCGTCGCAGCGGTACTCTCGGTGCCGACGATGCTGCTGTCGATGGTGCCGGCCATGCGATTCGACGGTTGGGAGTGGGTGGTCGGCGCCCTGGCCACGCCGGTCGTCTTCTGGTCCGGGTGGTCCTTCCACCGCAATGCCGTTCGCAATCTCCGCCATCGGGCCACCACGATGGACACGCTGGTCTCGATCGGCTCGCTCTCGTCGTGGTTCTGGTCGGCGGTGGTCCTGGTCTTCGACGTCGCCGACGGGCACATCTACTTCGAGACCGGGGCGGTGATCGTGACCCTGATCCTGCTCGGGAAGTGGCTCGAGCTCCGGGCCACCCGCCGATCCGGCAACGCGATCCGGGCCCTGGCCGATCTGGGTGCGCCGTCGGCCAAGCTGGAGGACGGTTCCGAGATCCCGGTCGAGGCGCTGACGGTCGGCACCCGGTTCGTCGTCCGACCCGGTGAGCGCATCGCCACCGACGGACGGGTGGTCGACGGCTCCAGCGCGGTCGACACGTCGATGGTCACCGGCGAGCCGGTCCCGGTCGAGGTCTCGGTCGGCGACGAGGTGATCGGGGCCACCATCAACGCCGGCGGTTCGCTGGTGGTGGAGGCCACCAGGGTCGGTGCCGACACCGCCCTGGCCCAGATCATCGAGCTGGTCGAGCAGGCCCAGGGCAGCAGGGCCGAGGTCCAGCGGCTGGCCGACCGCGTCTCGGCGGTCTTCGTGCCGCTGGCGATGGCCATCGCCGCCGTCACCCTCATCGGCTGGTTCGTCACCGGTCACGCCGCCAACGAGGCCTTCACCGCCGCAGTGGCGGTACTGATCATCGCCTGCCCGTGCGCGCTCGGGCTGGCCACGCCACTCGGCATCATGGTCGGCACCGGCCGCGGCGCGCAGCTCGGCGTGATCATCAAGGGAGGCGAGGTCCTCGAGGACACGAGGGCCGTCGACGTCATCGTCCTCGACAAGACCGGCACCGTCACCGAAGGGCACATGGAGCTGACCGACGTCGTGGTCCCCGGCGGGACCGCGGCCGACCGGTCGACCATCCTCGGGCTGGCCGCCTCCCTCGAGGCGCGCTCCGAGCACCCGATCGCAACCGCCATCAGCGACGGGTCGCTCGACCACGAGACGGTGGCCGACTTCCGCAACCACCCTGGCCACGGGGTGACCGGGACCGTCGGCGGTGCCGAGGTCCGGGTCGGCCGCCGATTGCTGTTCGACCACGTCCCGGACGCCGTCGAGCGGGCCGCCGCGGAGGCTGAGGCCGCCGGTTCGACGGCGGTGCTCGCGGGTCGGGGCCCGACCGCCGAGGCGGTACTGGTCGTGGCCGACCGGGTGAAGCCCACCTCGGCCGATGCCGTGGCCGCCTTCCACGATCTGGGGCTGTCGGTGACCCTGCTGACCGGCGACAACCGACGGACCGCCGAGACGGTCGGAGCCGCCATCGGCGCCGACACCGTGATCGCCGAGGTCCTGCCGGAGGACAAGGCGGCCGAGATCGAGCGGCTGCAGGCCGGCGGTCGCCGGGTGGCGATGGTCGGTGACGGCATCAACGACGGCCCGGCGCTGGCGAGGGCCGACCTCGGGATCGCGGTCGGAACCGGTACCGACGTCGCCATCGAGGCCTCCGATCTCACCGTCGTGTCCGGCGACCTTCGGGCGGTGGCGGATGCCATCGCGCTCGCTCGTCGGACCCTGGCGGTCATCCGAGGCAACCTGTTCTGGGCCTTCGCCTACAACTCGGCGGCCATTCCCCTGGCGGCGTTCGGGATCCTCAACCCGATGATCGCCGCCGGGGCGATGGGATTGTCCTCGCTGTTCGTGGCCTCGAACAGCCTCAGGCTTCGCCGATTCGCCGGGTACCGGCCGTCCACGGTGCGGAACCGGGCCCAGGCCCCCGACCCGGTCGACGCCCGGGTCGAGGCCTGACCGATCGAGCCAGGCGAGGACCCGGCTCACCGGCGAACCGATCGCGTCAGGCGTCGAGGGCCAACATCCCGCCGGTGAGGTTCACGACATCACCGAAGCCGACTGCGGTGAGGTACTCCGCCGCCTGGGTGCTCCGTCCGCCGCTGCGGCACAGGAGGACGACTCGACGATCCCGATCCAGCTCGCCCAGCCGATGGGGCAGGTCGCCGAGCGGGATGTGGATGGCGCCGGGCAGCATCCCGGTCGCCACCTCGTCCGGCTCGCGGACGTCGACGAGCTGGCCGTCCGACCCGACCGCTCCTGCGTAGTCGTTCGCCGGATGTTCGCGGTGCATCGATGGACCCTCAGGCGCTCGGGTCGTCGACGTAGCGGAGGTAGGGCTTGACCTCTTCCACGTTGGCGAACCGCTCCCTCGCATCTTCTGTCGACATGGCGGGCGAGGCGATGACCCGCTCGCCCTTGTTCCAGTCGACCGGCGTCGACACCTCGTACCCTGCGGTCAGCTGGAGGCTGTCGATCACCCGGAGGATCTCGTCGAAGTTCCGGCCGGTCGACTTCGGGTAGGTGAGCATCATCTTGATCTTGTTGTCGGGGTCGATCACGAAGACCGACCGCACGGTGGAGGTGTCACCCTCACCGGGGTGGATCATGTCGTACAGCTCGGACACGGTCCTGTCCGGGTCGGCGATGATCGGGAAGTTGAGCTCGGAGCCGGTGACCTCGCCGATATCAGGGGCCCAGCCACGGTGGTCGTCGATCGAGTCGACCGACAGCGCGATGATCTTGGCGTTCCGCTCGGCGAAGGCATCCTTCAGGGCCGCAGTGCGGCCGAGCTCGGTGGTGCACACCGGAGTGAAGTCCGCCGGATGGCTGAAGAAGACGGCCCAGGAACCGGCCTTCCACTCATGGAAGTCGATCTTGCCGTCGGTCGTGTCTGCGGTGAAGTTCGGGGCCTCATCGCCTAGTCGCAAACTCATAACCTGTTCCTCCTGGTTCGGATCGATCCGTGCCGTGCCGGTTCGATCGCTCTCTGTCCGGCAGTGTAGTCTAGTCCTGCAAAATGTACGTACATTTGCCGAGGACGTGGTCGGGGCGAGCAGACGACGCCCGGATAGCATGCGGCCAGCATGACTCCTCCCACCGACCGCTCGGGCTCGACCGGCGCTCCCGTCGTGTCGGCGGCCGGCATCGAGGCGGCGGCGGAGCGCATCGCCGATCACGTCGTCCGAACGCCGCTGCTGCGGTCCGCACCACTGTCGGAGCGGACCGGCGCCACGATCGTGGTCAAGGCCGAGCACCGCCAGCGGACCGGCAGCTTCAAGATCCGGGGGGCGCTCAACAAAGTGTTCACCCTGCCGGCCGAGACGGCCGCCGCCGGCGTTGTCACCGCCTCGTCCGGCAATCACGGGATCGGGGTCGCCACCGCCGCCGGCGCCAGGGGCATCGCCTGCACCGTCTACCTCCCGAGCGGCGCATCGCCGGCCAAGGTGGCGGCCATCGCCCGGCTCGGCGCCACCATCGTCACCGTGGACGGGACCGACACCGCCGAAGCCGAGGCGGCGGCCCGGGCGGCAGCAGTCCAAGGCGGGTTGGTCTACATCTCGCCGTACAACGACCCGGCGGTGGTGGCCGGACAGGGCACGATCGGGGTCGAGATCACCGAGGACTCGGCCGGCGCCGGCATCGGACCGGTCGATGCCGTGGTGGTCGCCGTCGGCGGTGGGGGCCTCGTCTCTGGCATCGGCACCTGGATCAAGGACCGGTGGCCGGCGACCGTGCTGGTCGGCGCCTCACCGGAGAACGATCGGGCCATGGCGGCATCGGTGGCGGCAGGGTCGATCATCGAGCCCCCGGCCCGGCCGACCTACTCCGACGGCACCGCCGGGGCCGTCGAGCCGGATGCGATCACGTTCCCACTCTGCCGGGACCTGGTCGATCGCTGGGTGGCGGTCGCCGAGGGCGACATCGCCCGGGCGGTGAGGAACATGATCGACGACCACCACGAGCTCGTGGAGGGGTCGGACGGGGTGGCGCTGGCGGCGGCCGAGCGGTACGGGCGGGACCACCCGGGGGCGACGCTGGTGGTCGTGTCCTGCGGAGCCAACATCTCGTCGGACACGCTGCGCCGCATGCTGGACGAAGCCGACTGATCGGCCGCTCGAGTCCCGGACCCGGACCGGTACCGACGACCCACCACGTTCGGCGGCCCGCCAGGCCCTATCTTGACGTCATGCCCGCCATCTCATCCGATGTTCTCTCCACTTCCGAGCACCGGCCGTGACCGGAACGGTCGTGCTCCGGCCGGTCCGCGAGGCCGATGCGGAGGGGATCTGGCGATTGCTGGCCCCGGCCGAGGCCGAGGTGATCGGCATGGCCTCGCTGCCGGCCTCGGCCGAGGGCGCTGAGCTGATCTGCCGGGACAGCGCCGAGACGGTCGCTGCGCTCGCCACCGGCTCGTTCGAGATGGCAGGAGGCTGTCAGCGGCGGCTGCTGTTCCTGGCCGAAGACGGAGGCGGCACACCGCTTGGCGTGACCGGCGTGACCTTCAAGCAATCGGTGCCCAACCTCGCCGTCCAGGTGACCACGAGCGACGACGGGCAGGGTCTCACCATGTCGAGCTCGTCGGCTCCGTGGACGAGGACCGAGCTCGACTCCACCTTCCTCGGCCCGGGCTCCCGAGGTCGGCGGCTCGGCACGCTGCTCTCGAGGGGCCGGTTCATGTTCCTCCATCTCGTCGGCAAGCAGATCCCGCCGACGATCGCCTCCCATCTCCGGGGCCGTTTCGACGACGACGGATCGGCTCCGTTCTGGCGGTGCTTCGGCGCCCACTTCGCCCCCCAGTGGGCCACGTCCACCGAGGCCGAGGTCGCCCTCACCAGGGATCCGTCGCTCCTCGACGGGCTCGCCGATCACATGCTGCCGGTCACCGCGCTGGTCCTCGAGTCGCTCGGGCCGGTCAACGCCGCCTCCCTGCCGGCGTTCCACCTGCTCCGGGCGGAGGGGCTCCGGCCGAACGGCATGTACGACCCGATCGATGGCGGCCCCACATTGGTGGCCGACATCGCCGACACCGTCACCGGCCGGCTCAGGATCCACGGTCGGGCCAGGATCGGGGAACCCGGCCCGGTCGACGCACTGGTGTCGATCACGTCCCGGGACGGCTTCAGGGCCACGAGGGCCGATCTCGGTCTGGACCGGACGGGGCTGATCACGATCGACGAGGCCGCCGCCACCGCCATCGGTGCCGGACCGGACACCCTGCTGGCGGCCGTGCCGCTCGACCCGGCGCCCGCCTACCGACCGGCCCCGATTCCACGATGACGGCCGAGGTCAACTTCGACGGCCTGGTCGGTCCGACCCACAACTACGCCGGGCTGTCACTCGGGAACCGGGCCTCGACCGCCAACGCAGGAGCGGTGTCCAGTCCCCGCCGGGCGGCCCGCCAGGGATTGGCCAAGATGCGCCTGTTGGCCGGGCTCGGGCTGGTCCAGGCGGTGCTGCCGCCCCAGCAGCGTCCCGATCCGGTCGTGCTTCGGCGGCTGGGGTTCCCTGCCGGTACCACCAACACCGATGTGGCCCGAGCCGCTCCGGAGCTGCTGCCCATCGTGATGTCCGCGTCGTCGATGTGGGCCGCCAACGCCGCCACCGTCTCGCCGTCGGTCGACACCGCCGACGGCCGGGTGCACCTCACCCCGGCCAACCTCTGCTCGACGACCCACCGCTCGTTCGAGCCGGAACAGACCGCCCGGGCGCTGCGGGCCATCTTCGCCGACCGCACCCGCTTCGAGGTCCACGACCCGCTGCCGGCGGCCGCCGCGTTCGCCGACGAGGGGGCGGCCAACCACGGCCGGTTGACCACCGCCCACGACCAGCCGGCGGTGCACGTGTTCGTGTACGGGCGGGACGCCGACGATCCGGTGGTGGCCCAGCGCTTCCCGCGCCGCCAGTCCCGGCTGGCGGGAGAGCTGATCGCCCGGAGTCATGGCCTGGACCCCGCACGGACCCTGTTCGTCCGACAGTCACCGGTCGCCATCGACGCCGGAGCGTTCCACAACGACGTCGTCTCGGTGATCAACGAAGGGGTGCTGCTGGCCCACGAGCTGGCGTTCGAGGATCGGGCGGCGCTGCTCGACGGCCTCCCCGGCGCGGTCGTCGTCGAGGTCCCGGCGGGTCTCGTGCCGCTCGAGGACGCGATCTCGTCCTACCTGTTCAACTCCCAGCTGGTCACCCTGCCGGACGGGACGATGACCCTCATCGCCCCGATCGAGGTCGACGAGACGCCATCGACCGCCGCCTACCTGGCGGCCGCGGTGGCCGACCCCGATCACCCGATCGCGTCGTCCCACACCCTCGATCTCCGTGAGAGCATGCGCAACGGCGGTGGCCCGGCCTGTCTCCGGCTCAGGGTGGTGATGACCGACGACGAACGCGCCGCCCTCGGCGCCCGGGTCGTGGTCGACGATGGGCTGCTCGACGAGCTCGGCTCCTGGGTGGAAGCCCACTACCGGGACGAGCTCCGCCCCGAGGACCTCGCCGACCCCCAGCTCGAGCAGGAGACGCTGACCGCCCTCGACGAGCTGACCGCCATGCTCGGTCTCGGCAACCTCTACGACTTCCAGCGCTGAGACCCCGCTCCCCTGATGGGCCCGGGTGTCGACAGGCCGCCGCCCAGCGGCGAGTATGACACTCGAAATGTCTGCCGAAGCGATGACTGGTGAGTAGATGAGTGGTGAAGTAGATGGCTGGTGAGCAACCGACGGAGCCGGGTGCCGGCACGGGCTACGACCCCATCGAGTCGGCTTCCGTCGACGAGCTGCGAGCACTGCAGCTCGAGCGGCTGGCGTGGTCGCTCCGCCATGCCTATGACAACGTGGCCCACTACCGCAGCGCCTTCGACGCGGCCGGGGTGGCTCCGGACGACGTCACCGATCTCGACGGCCTCGCCGGGCTCCCGTTCCTGACCAAGGCCGCGCTGCGCGACAACTACCCGTTCGGCATGTTCGCCGTGCCCCGGACCGAGATCTCGCGGCTCCATGCGTCGTCCGGCACGACCGGGAAGCCGACCGTCGTCGGCTACACCAGGGACGATCTCGAGGTGTGGGCCAAGCTGATGGCCCGCTCGATCTTTGCCGCCGGTGGCCGGCCGGGCGACATCGCCCACGTGGCCTACGGCTACGGGCTGTTCACCGGAGGGCTCGGAGCCCACTACGGGGCGGAGGAGCTCGGCTGCACCGTCGTCCCTGCGTCCGGCGGGCAGACCGAGAAGCAGGTCACCTTGATCAGGGACTTCGAGCCCCGCATCATCCTGGTCACCCCGTCCTACTGCCTGAACCTGATCGACGAGATGGAGCGGCAGGGCATGGACCCGGTCACCTGCTCGCTCGAGGTCGGCATCTTCGGAGCAGAGCCGTGGACGGACGGGCTCCGCAACGAGATCGAGGCCCGCCTCGGCATCGACGCGGTGGACATCTACGGCCTGTCGGAGGTGATGGGACCCGGCGTGGCCCAGGAGTGCGCCGAGACGAAGGACGGGCCGACGGTCTGGGAGGATCACTTCTACCCCGAGATCGTCGATCCCGAGACCGGGCGATCGCTGCCAGACGGCGAGTTCGGCGAGCTGGTGTTCACCTCCCTCACCAAGCAGGCGCTCCCCGTCATCCGCTACCGGACGAGGGACCTCACCAGGCTCCTCCCCGGCACGGCGAGGCCGATGCGACGGATCGAGCGGATCTCGGGCCGGTCCGACGACATGCTGATCATCAGGGGGGTGAACGTGTTCCCGTCCCAGATCGAGGCCGAGGTGCTGAAGGTCGAGGGGCTGAGCCCCCACTTCCACATCGAGGTCGGTCGGTCCGGCAACATGAAGACGCTGTCGCTCAGGGTCGAAGCCGACCCGGCCAACACCCGGCCCGCCGCCGACCTGGCGGCCGACGTCGCCCACCATGTCAAGGGCAACGTCGGCGTGTCGGTCGCCGTCGAGGTGACCGAGCCCGGGTCCCTCCCCCGCTCCGAAGGCAAGGCCCAGCGGGTCACCCACGCCCCCGATCCGGGCGGGGAGCAGCGCCCTTGACGAGAATCGGCCGGCCCCACATCATTGGGCGTACGTCAACGACCGATCACCGGGGCCGACCGCCGGGGAAAGGCAATCGGCATGCCAGACACCGACGCAGCGGAGGTGACGATCACCGAGAGCCGCCCGACGGACGTGCTGGCCGCCCTGCACGAGTCCGCGTCCGCCGAGCGGGAATACCTCTTCGCAGCCCGTGACCCCGACGTCACCGACATCGTCCTCGTCGCCTGGGACGGCAAGGAGGCGGTGGGCTACATCGCAGCCACCGATCAACGGGAGGACGGCCTGCTGATCTGGGAGCACCTCGTCGTGCCGTCCCATCGAACGGCCGGTCTCGGCCGCCGGCTGCTCGGGGAACTGGCCAGGCGGGCTCTGCCGGGGGCCATCGTCGAGGTCGATCCGCTCGGAGAGCTGGACAACGATCGGATCGCCGATTACTACCGCAGCCTCGGGTTCACGAGGGAGAAGCAGAACGGCCGGATCTGGGCCACGGTGACCGACATCATCCGGTCGACACCGATGCCGGAGCCGGAGGGGTCGGAGCTCTCGGTGAAGGTTCGTGCGCTGCTGACCAGGAAGGGCTCGGGAGTGGTCACCATCGACCCCCACTCCACGGTGACACAGGCCATCTCGCTGCTGAACCAGCACCGGATCGGGGCGGTCGTGGTGTCGTCGGACGGATGCCGGGTGGAGGGCATCCTCTCGGAGCGGGACATCCTGATCGGGCTCGACACGAAAGGGGCGGCGTTCCTCGACGAGACGATCGAGGACGTCACAACCAGCGACGTGCTGACCTGCACCGCAGACGACACGATCGCATCGGCGATGGAGTCGATGACCAGGCTCAGGGTCCGTCATCTGCCGGTGACCGAGACCGGGCAGCTGATCGGCATCATCAGCGTCGGCGACCTGGTCAGCTTCCGGCTGAGCAGGGTCGACCTGGCGGACACCACCATGGAAGCCGTTGTCGAGGACTGACCAGCTGGACGCCCCAGAGGCCGGAGCGGTCTCGATCGACTCCCGCCTCGGGCGGACCCTCATCGCCACCACCGTCGCCGGGTCGGCCGTCGCCATGCTCACCGCAACCGTGGTCAACGTGGCCCTCCCGACCCTGGCCGACGATCTCGGCGCCTCGTCCGGCCAGCAGCAGTGGGTGGTCAACGCCTACCTCCTGACCATCGCATCACTGATCCTGATAGGCGGGTCCTTCGGTGACCGGTTCGGTCGGGTCCGGATCTACCAGATCGGCGTCGCCTGGTTCGCCCTGGCCTCCCTGGCGTGCGCCATCGCGCCGTCGATCGAGATCCTCATCGCCGCCAGGCTGGTCCAGGGCATCGGCGGCGCGCTCCTGACCCCGGGCAGCCTCGCCATCATCGAGGCCACGCTGAAGTCGGATGACAGAGGGCGGGGCGTCGGCCAGTGGTCGGGTTTGAGCGGCATCGCGGCAGCCATCGGGCCGTTGGTCGGTGGCCTGCTCGTCGACCTGTCCTGGCGATGGGTCTTCCTGCTCAACCTGCCGGTGGCGCTCGTGGTGCTCGTCCTCTCGGCCAGGCTGCCGGAGTCCCGGGACGA
This sequence comes from Acidimicrobiales bacterium, assembly GCA_024644005.1. GTDB lineage: Bacteria > Actinomycetota > Acidimicrobiia > Acidimicrobiales > SZUA-35 > JAHELU01. Next base: position 10,951 of record JAHELU010000007.1, read on the forward strand.
CGAGCAGGACGGGCAACCGCTCGACTACCTCGGGGCCGCCCTGACCGTGGTGGCGCTGGGCGGGGCCTCCTACGCCCTCATCGAGGGGAGATCGGGAGGGTTCGGCGGTCTCGACCTCGCGGCCGCGATCACCGCCGTTGCGGCCGTCGCGGCGCTGGCGGTCTACGAGCCGCGGCGGGAGTACCCGATGGTGCCCTACGACCTGTTCACCAACCGGACGTTCGCCGGGGCCAACCTCGTGACCCTCCTGGTGTACGGCGGGATGGGGGTGGTGTTCTTCCTGCTCTCGATCCAGTTGCAGGTGACCGCAGGGTTCAGCCCGGTGGCGGCCGGCGCATCGCTGCTGCCGGTCACCGGGCTGATGCTGGGGCTCTCCTCACGGTCGGGTGAACTGGCCAGCCGCATCGGGCCCCGTTGGCCGCTGACGGTCGGCCCCATCCTGATCGCCATCGGCATGCTGCTGTTCACCCGCATCGGTCCCGACGCCTCGTACGTGACCGACGTGCTGCCGGCTGTGACCGTCTTCGGTCTCGGGTTGGCGGCCAGCGTCGCGCCGGTCACGGCAACCGCCCTCGGGTCTGCGCCGAGCTCCCGTTCGGGGGCCGCGTCCGGCATCAACAACGCGGTGTCGCGAACCGGGCAGCTGCTGGCCATCGCCGCGATCCCGCCGCTGGTGGGGCTGACCGGTGATGCGCTCGGCCGGGCCGATCTGCTCGACGAGGGCTTCGGCCGGGCCATGATCGTGGGAGCGGTCCTCGTCTCCGCCGGTGGTGTGGCGGCCGCCCTGTTGCTGCCAGGCGAGACCGGTAGCGAGGAGCCGGCGGACCAGCTGCGCCCGCTCAGTCAGTACCACTGCGCCTCGGACGGCCCGCCCGGCCGGGCGTCGCTCACCGTCACCACTCGGTCCTGACCGGGCGTCGTCGGCCGCCCGCTCAGGCCGCCGCTCGACCCGTGACGGCGATGACCGGCCGACCGGCCAGCTCCCGCCTGCCGGCTGCGACGTCGACGAGGCCGGCACCGGCCAGGAGATCACCCATGCGCTGGGCATCGACCATCGCGAAGCCGTGGTCGTCGCCGTCCCCGTCGCCGTGCCGGGACCGGAACCGCTCGAACTCCGGATGGTCCGGGTCGTCGAAGTCCTCGTCGACCAGTACCACCCTGCCGCCGGCGCGCAGGACCCGAGCGATCTCGGCCGCCCCCCGCTCCGGATCGGTCCAGTGGTGCATGGCGTTGACCGCCCAGAGCGCATCGGCGGTCTGGTCGGCCACCGGCAGCTGCTCCGCCGCCCCGTCGACCACCGAGATCCGGGCCCGGCCCGGCTGCAGCAGCCGGCGGACCTGGAGGATGCCGCGCATGAACGGCGTCGGCTCGACCGCCGTGACCGACGCGCCGGCGCCGGCGGCGAGCACGGTGCCCGGGCCCATGCCGGCCCCGACGTCGACCACCCGCTCCCCTGGAGCCGGGTCGACCAGGCCGAGCACGGCGTGGTTCACCTCGGAGCGCCACATCCGGGGGGCGAACCGGAGATAGCGGACCATCGCCTTGATCCCCCGATCCTCGGCATGACCGTGACCGTGACCGTGGCCGTGGCCGTGGCCGTGGCCGTGGCCGTGGCCGTGGCCGTGGCCGTGGTCGCTGTGGCTGTCTCGTTCGTCCTCGATCAGCTCAGCCTAGTGTCGACGGCAGCCACCGAGGCCCGGCCGGCGAGGACGGCGAGGAAGATCACCACCGCCGTCAATGCCATCGTGGCCCCGGCCGCAGTGTCGTTGTGGAAGCTGATCAGCAGGCCGACGACCACGGACAGGGCGCCGAGGAGCACGGCGGTGGCCATGATCCGAGGTACTCGACGGACGATCAGGATGGCGGTGGCCGGCGGTGCCACGAGGAAGGCGAACACGAGCAGGTTGCCGACCGCCTCGAACGAAGCGACGATAGACACCGCCAGCAGCACGAGCAGCACGCCGTTGGCCAGCCGGGGCCTGAGCCCGAGCAGCCGGGCCTGGGTCTCGTCGAAGGTCATGACCAGGAAGGCCCGGTAGAAGATCGCCACGCCGGCCACGGAGACGGCGGCAGCCACGCCCTGGCGGATCAGGTCGTCCGGTGTGACACCGGTGATGGATCCGAACAGGAACCGGTTGAGGTCGCCGGTGTAGGACCCTGATCGGCTCGACATGATCACGACCGCCAGGGCCAGGAAGCCGACGAACAGCACACCGATCGACGTGTCCTCGGGCAGCGGGGAGTGGCTGCGGATGAGGTTGATGCCACCGACCATGATCAGGGCCGCCAGGAGGGCACCGAACGTGGTGTCGACGCCGACGATGAAGGCGATGGCGATCCCCGGCAGGACCCCGTGGGCCAGCGCATCGCCGAGGAAGCTCATGCCCCGCAGTACCACCCAGGTGCCGACCACCGAGGTCGCCAGGACCGCGAGCAGTCCGGCCAGCAGGGCGTGCTGCATGAAGCCGTTGGCGGTGAACGGCTCGACCCACCAGCTCCACGGATCGGTCACGACGTCCATCGCTACCGGCTCGGCTCCGCTGCACCGGCGGCCGGCCCGACGTCGGCCAGGGCCCGGGTGATCACCTCGGCGCTCGATCCGAGGAACCGCAGGTAGGTGTCGGCGTCGCTGCCGTCTGGGCCGAGGGTCCCGGTGAAGAGCGTCACCACCTCGACCGCACCGCCGAGCTCACGCACCCGGGCCGCCAGGGCCTCCGCATCGGCGGTCGACTGCTCCGAGTCGACGAAGACGGCCGGGACCCCGGTCTCGGCCATCAGCTTCGCCAGCGCTTCCATCCTGGCCGGTCCGGGGGTGGCGAGGGTCGACGCTGCGGGGACGATCGTCCCGATGATCTCGAATCCGTAGCGGTCGGCGAAGTAGCCGAGCGAGTCGTGGTTGGTCACCAGCACTCGGCGGTTCTCGGGCAGCGCGGCCACCGTGTCGGCGATCTGGCCGTCGACGGCCGCCAACTCCGCGAGGTAGTCGTCGAGGCAGACCTGGACTGCGCCAGGATCGAGGCCACCGTCGTCGACCAGCGCCGCGGCCAGCGCCGGCAGCGCTGCGGACACCCGTACCGGATCGAACCAGACATGGGGATCATCGCCCTCGTGCGCCCCCGCCCCGTCATGCGCCCCGTCCTCGTCATCCGCACTGTCTTCATCCGCGCCGTGGTCGGGGTCGCCCCCGGCGAAGGGCGGGATGGTCGACAGGTGCTCGGCCATGCGGAGCACCGGTGTCCCGGCCCGCTCGGCCGCATCGATCGTGTCGGCGAGACCCTCCTCGAGGAACAGGCCGTTGGCCACGATCAGGTCGGCCGATTCCATCCTGGCCCGATCGTCCAGGGAGGGCTCGAAGCCGTGGGGATCGCCGCCGGTGGGGATCACCATCTCGACGGCTGCGAGGCCGTCGCAGGCCACGTTGGCCACGACATCGGCCCAGATGCTCGTCGAGGCCACGACCGTCGGCAGGCCGGACCCACCGGCCGGGGACGAGGGTGAGACGGAGCTCGACGGCGACGCCGAGCCGCACCCGACCACGACCAGCACGAGGATCACCGGCAACGAGCGCCGCCACTGCGACCGCAACCGGGGCCGACTATGGGCCGGCGAGCACGGTCGGTGGTGACCCACTGAACGACCAGCGGCGGTGGAGCGACCTGGCATCGGGTACCTCGGACGGATCTGGTGGACGAACTGAGAATGATACTCATCGCGACCATAGAGAGACTCGATCTCATTTACAATGGGCTCGCACATGGCCGAGCACGGGATCGCCGACGGGACCGAACCGAGCGCCGCCCTCGATGGCGTCACGGTGCGATTCGAGCGGCGGTTGGCCCTCGACGCCGCCGACCTCCGCTTCGACACCGGTCAGACCGTGGCCCTGATGGGGCCGAACGGCTCCGGCAAGACCACCCTGTTGCGGGTGCTGGCCGGACTCCAGGCGCCGACCACCGGCAGGTTGTTGGCCGCCGACGATCGGGTGGTGGCCTACGTCGCCCAGCATCAGCACCAGCACCCGTGGATACCCCTGACGGTGGCCGAGGTGCTGAGGATGGGTCGCTATCGCCGACTCGGTCTCCTCGGTCGGCTGGGCCGGGCCGATCGGGCCGCCGTCGCCGAGGCGGCCGACCGCCTGCTGGTCGGCGATCTGGTGGGTCGGGCCTTCGGCACGCTCTCCGGCGGCCAGCGCCAGCGGGTCCTGGTCGCCGCCGCCCTGACCAATGACGCCGATTGGCTGCTGCTGGACGAGCCGATCACCGGCCTCGATCTGCCGAGCCAGCGCATCATCCTCGAGGTCGTCGACGAGGAGCGGGACCGTGGTCGGCTGGTCGTGCTGTCGACCCATCACCTCGAGGAGGCCCGGCACTGCGATCGGGTGATCCTGTTGAGCGCCGTCGTCGTGGCCGACGGCGCCCCGGACGACGTTCTGACCGAATCGAACCTGGCGGCAGCGTTCGGTCCGAAGCTCCTGGCGGTGGCGGCCCACGACGGTGCCGCCGACGATGCGGTCGATCACGGCGAGGACCACCGGGTGGACCACGATGTGATCGTGGTCGACGAGCACGGCCACGGTGCCCACACCTCGGGCGCCCCTCACTGAGCGGCCCAGCGGCAGCCGGGCGCGAACGGCGCGCCCCTGGTGCAGTCGCGTGGAGCGCTGCTACACCAAGACCCCGGGAACAGGTGTACCGTCTGAGCATGGCCGGCGTCGTCGTCTTCGACATCAACGAGACCACCCTCGACCTCGAGCCGGTACGGACCGTGATCGACGACCTGGTCGGCCCCGAGGGCGGGTTCACGGCCTGGTTCCCGAGACTCCTGCAGCTCTCGATGACCACGACGGCGATCGGTCACTACGTCGACTTCACCACCCTGGCCCGCCAGGCCCTCGATGCGGTGGCCGCAACCGGGGAGTCCGAGCCGGGAGACGACGGGTGGTCGCAGGTGACGGCCGCCATGGGCCGGCTCCAGGCCCATCCGGACGTGGCAGACGGCCTGACCAGTCTCCGTGAGTCCGGCTGGACCACCGTCGCCCTCACGAACAGCGCCCAGGCCACCGTCGAAGCCCAGCTCGACGGGGCCGGGCTGGCGCCGCTGTTCGACCACACGCTCTCCGTCGATGCCGTGCGGCAGTACAAGCCGTCGAGGGGCCCCTACCACTACGCCGCCGCAGTGGTCGGCACCGATCCGGCCGAGATGTGGATGGTGGCGTGCCACGACTGGGATCTGGCGGGGGCTCGCTCTGCCGGGTTCTCGACGGCCTTCGTTCGCCGACCGGCCATGTCCTACGCCGCCACCTTCGCCGCGCCGGACCTGGAGGTCGACGACTTCGTCGAGCTGGCCGATCGTCTCATCGACTGAGCCGGCCACCGGATCCGCTCCGGGGGTGGCGGCCGGTCAGATCGCTCGCAGACAGTCCTCGTCAGCGAACAGCACCTCGACCTCGACCGTCTCCCCTTCCGGCACCTCCAGCTCCAAGCGGCAGCGGAGCTCACGGTCGAGGTCCGGGGTCTCCGGGGGTGGACCGATCCCGATGTTGACCGTGGCCAGAACGACGACCGCCCCGGCCGGTACCGATTGCTCGAGCACGCTCCCGTAGTAGTCCTGGGCCGCAGCCCCGTCCTGGGAGGAGACGAAGTCGCTCCACAGGACGGTGTCGAGCACCGCGCCGTCGGCGTCCTCGAATCGCAGGCCGACCTCGAAGCCCTCGATGAAGATGCCGTCGACGGGCTCGAGCCGGACCGCCACGGTGCCTCCCGAACCGTCGTCGCCGTCGTCACCGTCGTCGCCGTCGTCAGCGTCATCGCTGTCGGGCCGGTCTGTGGTCGGGGTGCTCGGCGTCCCCTCCGAGTCGCCGGTTCCACCGGCGGTGGTGGTGTTGTCGTCTCCACAGGCCGCCAGCACGATGGTGGCGAGAACGGCCAGGATGAGCAATCGCTTGATCATGCCCGTCAGACGCTCGACCGGCATCGCTGGTTCCCCGGCGGTCGACATTTCTCCCCGACGAACCGCGGACCGCCGTCACAGAGGCCGGTGACGTCGACGTCCGATCCGCAGATCGGCGATCGACGGGCGACGGGCGACGGGCGACGGGCGACGGGCGACGAGAGAGTCGTCGGAGAAGAGGCTTGCACCTCACGCCACGTGAGGGTTTACCGTCGAGTGCATGGCCACTGGTGCAGAGACGAAGCAGGACCGCCGGGTCGGTGAGTTGGCGGCAGCGGCGGGGCTGACCGTCAGGACGCTCCACTACTACGAGGAGATCGGGTTGCTGGTGCCGTCGAATCGGACGGCTGCGGGTCACCGGCTGTACACCGACTCAGATGTTGCTCGGTTGTACCGGATCCTCCTGCTCCGCCGTCTCGGTCTGCCGTTGACCGAGATCGGCCATGTCATGGACGACCCGGCGTGGGATCTGAGCTCGGTCCTGGCCGCCCATCTGGCAACGCTCGACGAACGTCTCACCGCCGGGGCCAGGCTCCGGAGCCGATTGACGCAGCTGCTCGGCACCAGTTCCGGTGCTACGAGCCCACCGACGAACGACTTGTTGAAGCTACTGGAGGACATGACGATGCTCGATGCAAACGTGCGACAGCGGATCTCGATCCTGGTCTACAGCGACCTCGAAGCCGCCTTCGATCACCTCACGGAGGTGTTCGGGCTCGGCCCGGGCGAGCTCACGCGCGACCCAGACGGCAACGTGGTCCACGGCTCGGTCGAAGCGGGTGACGGCGTGGTGTGGCTGCACCCAGAAGCCCCGGACTTCGGGCTCGCTTCGCCCCGGACACTCGGCGGCGCCACCGCCACGATGGCGATCATGGTGGACGACGTCGACGCCCACCACGAGCGGGCGGCGGCCCAGGGCGCCGACATCGTCTACGAGCCGGTCGACCAGCCGTACGGCTATCGCGAGTACAGCGCCCGCGACAACGAGGGCGGGCTGTGGTCGTTCATGAAGCCGCTGCCGGACGCAGCGCCGGCTTGAACGACCGCGGAGTGCTCATCGTCACGGCGGTCGTCGTCCGGCTCTGCCACGAGATCGCTCGTAGATCGGGCCGCCAGTCTGGACGATCGAGCAAGAGACGGCGATGTTTGACCATTCAAAGTCCAGGATGCACCATTGATACTGGACGACATGACAACCATCACCACGACACCATCCACACCGAGCTCCGTCACATCCGATCCGAAGCAGCTGCGCAAGGTGCGCAAGGTCATCGGCTCGAAGAGCTTCGCCACCCTTGCCACCACCTCACCGGCCGGCCGGCCCCACGTGGCCGGCGTGCTCTATGACGAGGCGGGCGGCGCCCTCTGGGTCCACACCATGCGGTCGAGCCGCAAGGCCCGCAGCATCGCCGCCAACCCCCACGTCGCCGTCTGCATTCCGTTCCGCAAGCTGCCGGCCGGCCCGCCGTACACGGTGCAGTTCCAGGCCACGGCCCGGCTCGTCGAGATGAACGACCCGGAAGTCGTCGACCTGATCGCCGCCGGTGAGCTGCAGACCGTTTCCGCTCACGGCGCCCTCGAAGAGCCGGACGGCGTCTTCGTGCGGGTCGTCCCGAACGGCACCGTCCACAGCTACGGGCTCGGCGCCAACCCGATCGACCTGATCCGCGATCCGCTACACACCGGGGCCCGCACCGTCCGGCTCGACGACGAGGAGGGACGGCGATGAGCACCGTATCCGCAACCACGATCGGGACCGGCATCGTCGGTCTCACCATGGTCACCGGGCTGTTCTGGGGCTGGGCCTTCTCCGCCATGCCGGGACTGCGCTCGGTCGACGACCGTACCTACGTCGCCGCCATGCAGTCGATCAACCGGGCGATCCTCAACCCGATGTTCCTCGTGGCCTTCACCGGCACGGTGATCGTGCTGGCCGTCGCGGCGATCACCACCTTCATGGCCGGCGACACCAGGCGGGCCTGGTGGATCACTGCCGCCGCCGTCACCTACACGCTCGGTGTCTTCGGCGTCACGGTCGCCGGCAACGTGCCGCTCAACGATGCGCTCGATGCCTTCGTTCCCGCCGGCGCAGACGACGGTGGCTTCGCCGCCGCCCGCCAAGCCTACGAAGGCCCCTGGAACCGCCTGCACGCCATCCGCTCGGCACTCGGCGTACTGGCCGTCGTCTTCGCCGCCACCGCCGCACTGACCCCGACCGAGGACTGAGCCCATGTCAACTGCCACCGGCACGCCGATCCCGCCGACGGCCGACCCGCTCACCGAGGCACTGCAGTTCCTGCGCATGGAAGGCATCTTCTACTGCCGCTCGGAGCTCACCGGCCCGTGGTCTCTCGGCCTACCACCGATGCCGGACTGCATCTGGTTCCACGTGGTCACCGCCGGCAGTTGCGTGCTGGTCGACAGTGGCGGCGCTCGCCATGAGCTGCGCCGGGGCGACCTCGCAGTCCTCCCCCACGGTGCCGGCCACCGGGCGGCCGACGACCCCGAGCTCGAACCGGCACCGGTGATGGACCTGCCCCACGACTACCTCAGCCCCAGCTACGCCGTCCTCCGTCACGGCGGGGGCGGTCCGCCGGTCGACCTCATCTGCGGTGCCGTGCGTCTCGCCCACCCGGCAGCCCGGAGCCTGATCGAGGTGCTGCCCGAGGTGATCCACGTCGATCCGTCGACCAGTCGTCGAGCCCTGGAGTGGCTCCCGAGCGTGCTCGGCATGATCGCCGCCGAGACCGCAGAGCCCCGCCCCGGTGGCGAGGCGGTGGTCACCCGGCTGTGCGACATCCTCGTGATCAGTGCCATCCGCAGCTGGCTCGACACCGATCCGGCGGCCAGGACGGGCTGGCTCGGTGCCCTGCAGGACCCGCAGATCGGCCAGGCGGTCGCCCTCATCCATCGCCAGCCCGAGCACGACTGGACGGTGGCCGACCTGGCCGCCACCGTCGCCATGAGCCGCTCGGCGTTCTCGGCGAGGTTCAGCGAGCTCGTCGGTGAGGGACCGATGCAGTACGTGACGCGCTGGCGCATGCACGTCGCCACCGACCTGCTGCGCGAGGAGCAGCTCACCGTCGCCCAGGTGGCCGAGCGACTGGGCTACGCGTCGGAGGCTGCGCTCAGCCGGGCCTACAAGCGCACCACCGGCACACCGCCCGGCCTGGTGCGCCGCCGCGGCCCGATCGATCTCCGCGCCGCCGGCTGAGCCCGACGACGACACGCTTGCTCGCCGAGGCCCCTCCAACGCGAGGTCCAGGCGATCGACCGCGTCCCCGAGCTGGTGGCCCGCCACCCTGCCGACGTCTCAGCCGGGCACCCCGGAGAGTCGTGACCGACGAACGTCCATCGTCCAGACTGTCGACATGATCACCAGCGATCTCGCCCGAAGGCCCGCCCCGATCCCCGTCGGTGACCGGGTGTGATGCGGCGGTTGCTGGTCGGCTCGACCGTTGCACTGGCGAGCCTGTTCCTGGCCGGCGCGGCGGTGCTCGTCGTGAGTCGGGACCTGCGCAGCGAGCTCCGGCAACGACTCGGCGCCGATGACATAGGGGAAGGACCGATCAGGCTGGCCGTGGCGGGTGATGTCGGCACGGGCGGCGAGGCCGCGTACCGGACGGCCGAAGCCATGGATCGGCGCGAGGCCGGGTCCGAGTACGCGGCCCTGCTCCTGCTGGGCGACAACGTCTACCCGGCCGGCGATCCGGACCAGCTCGGCCGTACCGTGTTCGACCCCTTCGCCGAGGTGCTCGACGGGGACACCCGACTGCTCGCCGTGTCCACCCGACAGTGTCCACCCAGCGGTGTCCATCCAACAGTGTCCACCCGACAGCGGAGGTGGGCCCACAACCCCGAAGCCCGACGGCCCTTTCCATCGTCGGGCCGGCAGCGTAGGGTGGAAGTGAGACAAGCAGTGCCGGGAGCGGCATGGCCAGCGCCCGGTGAGAGGAGGCGCCATGCGCCGGTACCTGGTCGTCGCCCATCGGACCCTCGGTGGCGCTCACCTGATGGAACACCTCCACCTGCTCCGCGAGGAGGATCCCTATTGTCGGTTCCACCTGATCGTGCCGGAGTACCACCCCCAGGACCATCCCTGGAACGAGGCAGAGGTCAAGCTCGAGGCCAAGGCCCGGCTCGACTCGATGCTCGAGACCATGGCGGCGATGGGCATGGGTGCAACCGGCGAGGTCGGTGATTCGAACCCGGTGTATGCGATCGGCGTGGCGCTACGCCGAGAGGGACTGGACGCATTCTCCGGGATCCTGCTGTCGACACTGCCCCGGCGCCTGTCGCTCTGGTGGAGCGTGCCACGGCGAATCGCCAGGGAGTATCCCGACATACCCCTGACCCACCTCGTCGCCGAGGACTCGCTCGTGACCTGAGTCCCGATCTGATCGGAGATCCACCGATCAGGTCACCGCTCGAAGATCCAGATCCGGCGACCCGACGGATCATCGATACCGAACGACCGACCGCCCCACGGGTTCTCGAGCAAGGCACGTCGGATCATGACACCGGCGGCGGCGAGCCGGTCGAGCCAGTCCGCCGCATCGTCCACACCGATCATGACCTCCACTCCACGCGCCGGTGCCCGATCGGTGCGCTCGGCGTATGGTGAACGTTGATGATCACGCTCGACCCGGTCAGCTTGCGGTGTCCAGGCGTCGCTTCCGCCACCCCGGTTCTCATCGGTCCCCGTGCCGGCACACCCGGTGCTCGGTCCCCACGCCGCCGCCCGCTACCGTCATCGCACCCGTCGTGATCGTCATGGGCGGCCGCCTCTCCTGCCTGTGCTCTGATCTCCCTCGTTGACCGAACACTGGCAACGGCTGCTGGAACGGCGCTGTCATGTCGCTGGCGCAGCTGGACGCCGATCCGGTTGCGGTCAGGACGCAGACGCGGCTTCGAGACCATCGAGGATGAGGTCGAGCCCGAACTCGAACTCCGCTCGAAAGTCGTAACCCGGCGCGAGCACGTACTCGGTCGTGAACTCCCTCAGATGCGGGTACAGCCCCTGGGGCACCGGATCGATGATGGTCTCGGCGAGCTCGGCCATGTCGGCGCCGCCGGTGGCCGGGAGGTTCGCCTCCTGGAGCGCAAAGCCGTAGATGTAGCTGTCGATGAGCGCATAGGCGTGCGCGGTCATCTCGAGTGACAGTCCGCCACGACGCAGGCAACCGATCACGGCGTCGTGGTGTCCGAGGGTCTCCGGCCCCGGGTTCGTCCGCGACTCCATCAGCGGAGCGGCCCAGGGGTGGCGAGCAAGGGCTTCCCGAGCCGACGAGCAGCGGTGCCGGATCGCCGGTTTCCAGTCGAGGTCGGTCGGAGGTCGGTCGATCTCGGCGAAGACCCGATCGACCATCCCGTCGAGAATGGCGTCCTTGCTGGCGACGTGGTGGTAGATCGTCATCGGCTTGGTGTCGAGGGCCGCAGCGAGCTTGCGGATGGTGAACGAGTCGATGCCGATCTGATCGGCGAGCGCCACGGCGCCGTCGAGCACCCGGTCGGCGGTGAGCCGCAGCTTCGTCGACGACGTGTCGGAAGGTGTCATCTGTCTCCTCGTCGGATTCCCGTTGTCGATCGTACATTGTACGATCGAGTTGGACAACCGAATCCAGTACTAAGTACGAAACAAGGGGCTTGCGGCCTCCACCAGCGGCACCCACCACCGGCGGCACCATCAGGAGCGCCCGGACCTCTCGTCGATGGCCGGCCGAGCGCGGTGCAGCCGCCGGCGCCAGCCGTCGAGCTCGGTTTGGCGGGCCGACACAGCGGGAACAACGCCGGCCAACGAACTGCAGGACCGCCGAGCACCAACGGGAGACCGCCATGAGTGATCTAGCAACAGCAGACCTGAGGCACCACGCGAAAGCACGCGCCGGAGACGTGCGGTCGAGCATTGCGAGGGCCGGCCTCGTCGGCAAGGCGATGCTCTATGGACTGTTCGCCCTCCTGGCGATCAACATCGTCACCGGATCCGGGAGCTCGTCGACGCAAGGGGCCATCGAGCGGGTCGCCCAAGGCTCGTTCGGCAAGGTCATCCTGGTGGCGCTGACGCTGGGCCTGGTCGGCTTGACCGCATGGAAGGTGTTGCAGGCGATCGCCGGCGATCCGGTCGAGGGGTCCGATCCGAGCGATCGGCTGATCTTTGCGCTGGAGGGGGCCTCCTACGCTGCGGTCGCCGCAGCGGCGGTCGGTGTCCTGATCTCCAATTGGAGCGGCTCGAGCTCGTCGGGCGGCGGGGGTGACTCGAAGGAGCAGGCCACGGCCACCGTGCTCGAATGGCCGGGCGGCCGTTGGCTCGTCATGGCGGCCGGTCTCGCCATCATCGGATTCGCGCTCTACGAGATCTACAAGCACGCCGTCAACAGCGGCTTTCGGGAGCGGCTGGTCGAGGTCGACGAGAAGGTGGAGCTGGCGGGCCGGGTGGGCTACGGGGCCAAGGGAGCCATCACCGCAATCGCCGGTGGGTTCCTGTTGATCGCCGGCTACCGTCACGACGCCGATCAGACCAAGGGGATCTCCGGCGTGCTCCAGGAACTGGCTGACGTGGCGTGGGGTCAGGTGCTGCTCTGGCTGGTGGCCTTCGGATTGATCCTCTACGCCCTGTTCTGCCTGGCCGAGGCCAAGTTCCGTCGAGCGACCTGAGTTCACGGCCGAGCCGGTCAGCACCGACGACTTCCCGGCCTCCGGCCCGCGGTCCTACTCGACCGATGTGCGGGTCGGGGCGCCCGATCGCTCGCCGAGGCGAGTTGACCGAACCGGTGGTCGAACGCTGGTCCTCGTGCAGCGCCGGCCGGAGCGGCGGCCGCAGAGCCATCCGGTCCGTCCCTACGAGCCGGGAATCGCAGGGTCGATCGGGCGGGGATCGTCGAAGAGGCGGCCCCGAAGGCGGGCCGCCTCGGTCACCCGCCGCAGCGCCAACACGAACGACGCCGTGCGCCTGTCGACGCCGAGCTCGGCTGCGGTGCTCGACACCTCCCGGAAGGCCTTCACGAGCACCGATCGAAGCTCGGCGTTCACCCGCTCCTCCGTCCAGCGGAAGCGCTGGACGTTCTGCACCCATTCGAAGTAGCTGACCGTCACTCCCCCGGCGTTGGCCAGGATGTCGGGGATCATGGTCACCCCCCGATCGGCCAGGGCGGCATCCGCGGCGGGTGTCACCGGATGATTGGCACCCTCGACGATGACACCGGCCTTGACCCGATCGGCGTTCTCGGCGGTGATGACTCCTCCCACTGCGGCTGGGATGAGCACGTCGACGTCGAGCATCAGGAGCTCGCCACCGTCGATCGGATCGGCGCTGTCGAAGTCGGTCACCGATCCCGTCTCCGACACGTGCCGGTCCAGCCGATCGACGTCGAGCCCATCGGGGCGGACGATGGCACCGTGGACGTCTGACACCCCCACCACCCGGTAGCCGGCTGCCGTCGCTCGTCTGGCGGCCCAGCTTCCGACGTTCCCGTAGCCCTGGATGGCGATCGTGGTGCCCGCCGGCTCTCGGCCCTGCTCGGCGAGGAGCTCGTCGAGGCAGATGAGGCAACCCGTTCCGGTTGCGGCCTCACGACCCGGCGAGCCGCCGAGGGCGACCGGCTTCCCGGTCACCACCGCCGGCGAGTGACCCTTCAGCTCCTCGTACTCGTCGAGGAGCCAGGCCATGACCTGGGCATCGGTTGCCATGTCGGGCGCAGGTATGTCGATGGTAGGCCCGATGACATCGCTTATGGCCCGGGCGTAGCGCCGGGTCAGCTGCTCCCGCTCCTGGCGGCTGAACTGGCTGGCGTCGACCTCGATCCCGCCCTTGGCGCCGCCGAACGGCACGTCGACCAGCGCCGTCTTCCAGGTCATGAGCGAGGCCAAGGCCCGGACCTCGTCGAGGTCAGCCGTCGGGTGGAAGCGAATGCCCCCCTTGTAGGGGCCGCGCGAGTTGTCGTGCTGGATCCGGTACCCGACATAGACCTCGTGGTCACCGTTGGATCGGCGGATCGGCACCTCGACCCGTAGCTCCCGGCTCGGCGTGCGCAGAGCGTGACGGGTCGACTGCGGCAGGTCGAGCACATCGGCTGCGGTCTCGACGAAGGAGCTGACCGCAGCGAAGGGGCCGAGGTGATCTGGTTGGGCCATGGCAGAGCTCTACCTGGATGATCGGCGGCTCCTACTCGGATCGGGGTGATCCGTTCGTGGCGAGCCGGGGAACCACGGAGCGGTCGAAGGATACCCGGCGACGGTCATGTCGGCGAAGCGATTGCGCGCGGGTGGACCGGTCTCTAGGGTTTGGGATCACATCCATCGATCGGGATCAGGTACGCACCTCGATGATGAAGACCACCCTGCCGGCTGGCGCGAACACGGCTCGGTTCCGGGGCCGGAGACGGCGACCGGGCTCACTGGCCCGCGACATCAAGGCGTATCTCTTCCTGGCCCCGACGCTCGTCGTCCTCGGCATCTTCGTCTACTTCCCGATCATCGAGTCCTTCCGCCTCTCCCTGAATCGGGTGGCCCCCTTCGGCAGCGCCGAGATCTTCGTCGGGTTCGACAACTACACCCGCTTGCTGGGCAGCAGCGAGTTCTGGAACAACGTCGTGGTCTCGCTCTTCTTCATGGTCGGCACCGTTCCGGTCGGGATCGCCATCGCCGTTGCGATCGCCCTGCTGCTGTCCTATCCGGTCAGCCGACTGTCGTGGCTCCACCGGACGCTGATCTTCGTGCCGGTGGTCATCAGCAGTGCGGTGGCCGGTGTGCTGTTCCGGTGGCTCTACAACCCGGTGGTCGGCCACATCAACACCTGGCTCGGGGCCGTTGGCATCGACGGCCCGGAGTGGCTGACCTCGAGCAATTGGGCGCTGTTCGCCGTGACGGTGGCCGTCGTCTGGCGCCAGCTCGGGTTCAACGTCATCATCGCCCTGGCCGGTCTCCAGCAGATCGACAACTCGTACTACGAGGCGGCCAAGGTCGACGGCGCCGGGGTGCTGGCCCGGGTCCGCTACATAACCCTGCCGCTGCTCTCACCGACCCTGCTGTTCCTGGTGGTCATCAACGTCATCATCAGTTTCCAGGCCTTCGGCGAGATCGACATCCTGACGATGGGCGGACCCGGCCAGTCGACCGAGAACCTCGTCTACTCGGTGTTCGTCGACGGCTTCGTCGGCACCCGCTTCCGGGGCCTGGCCTCGGCCCAGGCCTTCCTGCTGGCGGTGATCATCGTGGCCTTCTCGTTCATCCAGTTCCGAGGCTTCCGCAAGCGGGTGCACTACCGATGAGGGGCGACCGATGACCATCGACGCCGTCGACGTCCTGGCCGACGACGCCGCCGTCGTCGAGGTCGGTCAGGCGAACGAGGCCCGGCCGGCCGGGAGGCGGCGACTGGCCGGGGAGCTGTCGGTCCAGATAACGCTGTTGATCATCGGCGGGATCATCGCCATCCCGATCGTGGTGGCCATCTTCACCAGCTTCACCCCGCTGCCGGAGATCCTGGCCGATCCGAACTCGATCTGGTCCGGCAACTGGACCTTCGACAACTACGACACGGCGTGGACGGCCACGCCGTTCGGCCGGTTCATGATCAACAGCTTCATCCAGACCGGGATCATCACGCTGGCCCAGGTGCTGTTCAGCATCCTGGCCGGCTACGCCTTCGCCATGTTCGAGTTCCGGGGACGCACCTTCCTCTTCGCCTTCGTCCTCGGCAGCCTGATGGTGCCGTTCGAGCTGACCTTCATCCCCAACTTCGTGCTGATCAGCAACCTGGGGTGGGCCAACACCTACCAGGGGCTGACCGTGCCCTTCCTGGCCAGCGCGTTCGGCGTCTTCATGCTCCGCCAGTTCTTCATGACCGTGCCCCGCGACCTCTACGACGCGGCCCGCATCGACGGCATCTCCGACTGGGGCTACCTGTGGAAGGTCATGGTCCCCCTGAGCCGGGGCGCCATCGCCGCCCTCACCATCTTCTCGTTCCTCGGGGCCTGGAACCAGTACTTGTGGCCGCTCGTCATCACGAACGAGGAGTCGATGCGCACCGCCCAGATCGGGATCCGCTTCTTCCTGGCCAACCAGGAGCGGGCCACCGACTGGGGGGCCATCATGGCCGGCGCCACGATCGTCATGTTGCCGACGCTGCTCGTGTTCCTGTTCGCTCAGCGCCAGCTCGTGCGCGGCATCGCCATGTCCGGGCTGAAGGGCTGACTGCTACCGATCTCAACCAAGGGGGAGACCATCATGAAACGGCTACGACTTCTGCTCGGCCTGCTACTGGCGTTTGCGCTCGTCGCTGCGGCCTGCGGCGGTGATGACGACGAGGCAACCGACGAAGACACCGACACGACGGCCGCGGAGGAGGTCGATGCCGGCGAGGACGACGAGTCCACCGACGCCGACGCCGAAGGCGACGAGGACGCGGCAGCGAGCGGGGACGCGATAACCCTCCAGTTCTGGCACGCGATGGCCGACGATCTCGGCGCAGTGGTCGACGAGCTGGTGGACGGTTACAACGCCAGCCAGGACGAGGTCGTCGTCGAGGCCACCTTCCAGGGCACCTACGACGACACCTACAACGCACTGCTGGCCTCGTTCGAGGCCGGTACGGCGCCGAACATCGTCCAGAACTTCGATCTGGCGGCCCAGACGATGTTCGACACCGGACGGTTGGTGCCGGCCCACCAGCTCATGGAGCCGGGCGAAGCCGACGCCTTCCTCGCTGCGCCCCGCGACTACTACTCGGACGACGAGGGCATGGTGGCTCTGGCCTTCAACTCGAGCACGCCCATCGTCTACTACAACGCCGAGATGTTCGAGACGGCGGGCCTCGACGCCCCACCGCCGGACTGGAACTTCAGTCAGTTCCTGGAGACATGCGAAGCCCTCGAGGAGGCCAACGGACTCGATACCTGCGTCACCTTCGGCCAGGTGGGCTGGTACTTCGAGCAGATCCTGGCCAACAGCGGTGGCCTCTACTTCAACAACGACAACGGCCGCACCGACCGGGCCACCGAGGTGGTGTTCAACGAGGGCCAAGGGGTCGAGGTCTTCACGTTCCTCACCGACCTCTTCGTCGACGGTCACGCCCCCAACCTCGGCAACACGTGGTCCGACACCGACTCGGTGTTCTTCGCAGAGGAGGCGGCGATGATCTTCGACTCCACATCGGGAGCCAGAGGATTCCAGGAGAACGCCGACTTCGAGGTCAAGACGGCCTTCATTCCCCACAGCGACTCCAGCGAGCGCAACGGCGTCGTCATCGGCGGTGCCGCCCTCTGGTTGATCGACTCGGACGACGACGCCGTCAACGCAGCGGCCTGGGACTTCATGCGGTACATGACCGAGGCCGATCCGCAGATCACGTGGCACACCGGAACCGGGTACTTCCCGGTGCTGGCGTCGTTGCAGGAGAGCCCGACGCCCGAGCTGGCCACGTTCTGGGACGAGAACCCCAACTTCGTGACCGCCATCGAGCAGCTGGCCACCACGAACACGGCCAATGCTGATGGCTCGCCGAACTATGCGGTCCTCGGCGGTCGGGCCGGCCCGTTCCCCGAGGTCCGGCGGATCGTGACCGAGGCCTACAGCGCAGTGATCGACGGCGGCGCCACGCCGCAGCAGGCACTCGACGATGCGGCGACACAGGCCAACCAGGCACTCGCCGACTACAACGCGTTCTTCGAGTAGCCGATTCGGACACGCCTGCGCTCGATCGTGGTCGCAGCCGCCGCCGTCGTGCTGACGGCGGCGGCCGGCTGCGGTGTCGACGGCGGTGACCGGGGCGGGGCCCCGGACGATGATGTCGACGCTGGGTCCGCTCCTATGGCCGATGAGCCGGCGGAGACCCCGGTCGCCGACCCGGCCGACGAGCCGGTCGTGACATCGCTCGACTGGCAGGGTCATCGGGGGGCCAGAGGCCTGAGGCCGGAGAACACCCTGCCGGGATTCGAGCTCGCCCTCGATCTGGGCGTCGACACCCTCGAGCTCGATCTCCACTGGGCGGCCGACGACGTCGTCGTCGTCTGGCACGACCCGGTGGTCGAGCCGACGCTGTGCAGCGGCGAAGGGGTGTCGATGCCGATCCGTCAGCTCACCTCGACCCAGCTCCGGGCCCTGCGCTGCGACCGCAATCCCGACCCGGGACGCTTCCCCGAACAGGCTGCGCAGCCGGGGACCCTGGCCGGCGACGACTGGGGCATCGTCGGACTGGCAGAGCTGTTCGGGTTCGTCGCCGGCTATGCCGGCTCGGAGGCAAAGACCCCCGAGCAGCGAGCCAACGCCGAGACGGTGCGGTTCAATGTCGAGACCAAGCGCAAGCCCGACGACCCGGGCGCCATCGGAGACGGTTTCGACGGTGAGACCGCCGGACCGTTCGAGCGGGCGATCATCGCCGCCATCGGCGACGCCGGACTGACCGATCGGGTCAGCATCCAGAGCTTCGACCACCGTTCGCTCTGGGCGGTCCGAGCGGAGACACCGGCGATCGACCTGGTGGCCCTGACCGGCGGCGGCGTCCCCGACTTCGCCGAGCTGGCCAGGCGGGGGGCCGGTACCTGGTCGCCGGACCAACGCTCGGTGACCGATGCCGCCGTCTCCGCTGCCCATGGGGCCGGCCTGCTCGTGGTGCCGTGGACCGTCAACGATCCGGCCGCCATGGACCGACTCATCGAGCTCGGGGTCGACGGAATCATCACCGATCGACCCGATCTGCAACCATCGGGATCGTGAGACCGGTTCTTCCCGCCCCCGTGGCGGCACTGCTGGCGGCACTGGCCGCGGCCGCCGCGGCATGCGTCGGCGGAGGGACCGACGCACCGGCCCGCTTCGAGATCACCGTTGCGGCCGAGGGCCTGACCAATCCGGTCGGTCTGGCGCTGCTCCCCACCGGCGGGCTGCTGGTGGCCGAGGAGGGCACGGGAGCGAACGACGACAGCGCCGGTATCAGCCTGGTCAGCGGCGGACGCGTCGATCCGGTGGTGACGGGGCTGCCCAGCGGGCGCGACTCCGGCGACCTGTCCGGTGTGCCCATGGTCGGCGTCTCACCGGACGGCCAGGTCGTCTACACGAGCCACTTCGGCGCCGAGGCACTGCTCACCTTCCCCACGCCGTCGAAGGAGGCGATCGACGCCGGCGTCGTCCTGGGGCCGACCGACCTCCGGGAGACGATGACGCCGCTCAACCGGGTCCGGCTGACCAACGCCTTCGACATCGCCTTCACCCCAGACGGGGTCCCGATGGTGACCGATGCCAGCGGTAACGGCATGGCCACCGCAACGAGCGACGGCCGGACCGAGTTCGTCCACCGCTTCGATCTGCTGGGGGACCCGAACCGGGAATCGTTGCAGATCGACCCGGTGCCCACCGGCATCGCCCGCCTGGGCGACGAGTACCTCGTGACCCTCACCGGCGGCTGCCCCTACCCCGACGGGGCGGGGCGGCTGGTGGCCGTCGACACGGAGCGAAACGAACGCGTGGTGGCGAGCGGGCTGACGATGCCCATCGACGTGGACGTCGGACCCGACGGGACGGTGTGGGTCCTCGAGTTCGCCCGGTTCGACCCAGGCGCCTCGTGCTTCACCGGCCAGGGGTACCGACCCGGCTCCGGGCGACTCAGCCGGCTCGACGGTGAGCGCCTGGTGCCGGTGGCCGAGCAGCTCGACTTCCCCGGGGCGGTGCTCGCCGCTCCGGACGGATCGCTCTACGTCAGCGAGGTCTTCGCCGGTCGGATCCTCCATCTCGTGCCCGAGACCAGCGTGGACGACCTCGTGGTCGGCGCGGATCGGCCGGCCCGCCGGTGGCGACTCTCGGACGCCACCGACGAGGCGGGTATCGACTTCCGTCACGGCGCCTTCGCCACGGCGGTCAGTGAAGATCCGGTGGCCATGATGGGTGGGGGCGTGTGCTGGCTCGACGCCGACGGCGATGACGACCTCGACCTGTACCTCGTCAACTCCCACGCCGCTGCAGAGACCGACCACTGGGCCGAAGCCGGGGGCGTGCCGACCAATCGGCTCTACCGTAACGACGGCGGCCGGTTCACCGCCTGGCCCGACGGCTCGGGCACCGAGCTCGCCATGCGGGGCAACGGCTGCGTGGCCAGCGATCTGGACGGCGACGGCGACACCGATCTCTACGTGACCGCCGAGGGGCCGAACGCCCTGCTGGTCAACGACGGCACCGGCCAGTTCGTCGAGTCGGCGGCTGCGGCCGGAGTCGACGTCGGCGGCTGGAGCACGGCCGCTGCGGCCGGCGATGTCGACGGCGACGGGCAAGTCGATCTGTTCGTCGGCACCTATATCGACTTCGACCGGCAGATAGAGAACCCGAGCGGTGCCTTCCCCCAGGACTACCTCGGGGAGCCGAACCACCTGTTCGTCGGCAACGGCGACGGCACGTTCACCGACGTGACCGGCAAGGTCGGGATCGGCGACGACCTGCGAACCCTGGGCGCGTTGTTCAGCGACCTCGACGACGACGGCGACCTCGACCTCTACCTCACCAACGACGGCCAGGCGAACACCCTGTACGAGAACCGCTCGGCCGGTGACGGGGTCCGGCTGGTCGACGTGACCCGCTCCGCCTCGGTTGGCGACTCGGGCAGCGGCATGGGCGTTGCCGGCGGTGACTTCGACGCCGACGGGGCGATCGACCTGATGGTCACCAACTGGGAGGCCGAGCTCCACGCCGTCTACCGGGGCGACCCCGATCGGGATCTGTCGTTCGCCTACAGCACCCACCGGCTCGGGTTCTCCGGCCTCGGCAACGGCACGACCGGGTGGGGCACGGCCTGGGCCGACCTCGACAACGACACGGACCTCGATCTGCTGATCGCCAACGGTCGGGTCCCGATCACCGATCTGGCGGCCGACGCAGAGCCCATCCAGCTCCTCGGCAACCTGACCGCCGAGGGCCGGCCCGGTCAGCTCCGCGACTGGGGCAGCCGCTCCGGGCTGTCCGCCATCGGGCCCCGCCTCAGCCGTGGCGCCGCGGTGGCCGACTTCGACGACGACGGCGATCTCGACGTCGCGATCAACCAGATCGGCGGCCGGGCGCTGCTGCTCCGCAACGACGACCCGCCCGGCCGGTCGCTGACGGTGATCGCCGATCCGCCGCTGCCGGGGACCAGGGTCGACGTGCGGCTCGACGACGGGACCACACTGCGGCGCGAGCTCCATGCCGGCAGCAGCTACCTGGCCAGCGAGGATCCGCGGCTCCACCTCGGAGTCGGCGACCGTGAGATCGAGTCCGTCAGGGTCGTCTGGCCGGACGGTGTCGAGGTGGTGACCCAGACACCGTCGGCTGGCGTCGTCGACGTGGTCCGTCCCGGGTCGTAGCGACGCCTCGGCGGGCCCGTCGCTTGTCTCTCATGGCCGATTCGTGGTCAGCTGACCCGATGAAGTTCGGCCTGGCATTCGCCAGCAGCATCGGCACCGATCCGGAGTCGGCACTGGCCATCTCGACAATCGCCGAGGAGGTGGGGTTCGAGTCGGTGTGGGGTGGCGAGCACGTCATCTTCCCGTCCCACATCGAGTCGCGCTACCCCTACAGCGAGGACGGCAAGGTACCGGCAACGCCGGAGACCCCGATCCCCGATCCGCTGATCTGGCTGGCCTATGTCGCCGCAGCAGCACCGACGCTTCGATTGGGGACGTGCATCCTGATCCTGCCCCAGCGCAATCCGCTCGTTCTCGCCAAGGAGCTCGCCACCCTCGACCATCTCAGCGGCGGCCGCCTCGAGCTCGGTATCGGTGTCGGTTGGTTGCGAGAGGAGTTCGATGCCCTCGGCGTCCCCTGGGAGCAACGAGGCAAGCGCAACGACGAGTACGTCGAAGCGTTGCGAACTATCTGGTCCGGCTCGCACGTCGAATACCACGGCGACTTCGTCGACTTCGAGCCGCTCACCTGCACGCCGCGGCCGGCACAGGGCCCGGACATCCCCATCCTGGTCGGCGGCGACACCCCGGTGGCGATACGGCGAGCGGTTCGCCTGGCCGACGGCTACTTCCCCGGTGAGGGCGATACCGATCGACTGGCAGGTCTGATCGGTGCGCTGCGCTCCGAGTGCGAGAAGCACGGTCGGGACCCCGACACGATCGAGATAAACGCAATGTTCGGCGCCCACATGAGGGACCCGGCTGCGGGTGTGGAGAAGCTGAGCGAGCTCGGCGTCGGACGGCTGATGGTCCCGGCCTTCGCCTTCCTCGGAGGAGACGGTCTCGACCGGCTGCGGGCCTTCGGCGAAGCGGTCGTCGTACCGAACGCCGAATGATCGGCGACCGCTCGACGCCAGCTATTGGCTTCGGCTGTTGCGCCCGTCGTTGAGAATCGCCGACAGGGCGGCGCCGGTGAAGACCGACAGAGCGGGTATCGCACGCTTCACCGGATCCCCGACCTTGAAGTGCATCCCGATTGCGCCGAGCATCAGCGCAGCCAGTCCGGCCGATGCCGGTCGTACGAGCTTGGGAACGAAGAGCCCGATGAGCATGAGGGTTGCGAGGCTCACCTTCGCCGCGCCAACCGCATACATCGTCTTCTCGGAGAGCCCGTACTCCTCGAACTCCTCACGCATGTTCTTGGCGTTGCCACCCCGATAGCCGGTGTCCTTGTCGAACCTGTGGAACCACACGTTGTATATCCAGAGCGCAGCTCCGACCTGACCGATCTTGCCGATGATGTTCATGACCTGAACAACCCTTTCCAGCAGCGAGTTCTATTCGAAGCGTTCCCAGGAACCCACGTTGGTGAAACATCGGATCAGCTCCCGGCCGTCGGGTCGGGCGGGAGCTCGCAGCGAGCCGGGCGCTACCGACGATCGCGGTTCGCTCGGCTACCCGGGAAGCTACCGGCGACCGTGGTGAACTTGTCGACAGCGGGAGGGGCCACGGCGAACGGATAGGGGTCGGGGGTTCCCATCGAGCGGTTGATCTCGTTGAGGGTGAGGGTGAACGGCACCCAGCGAGCGTAGAGGTGCTCGAAGTCGCCGATGCCGGCCGGCTCGACGACGTTCCTGACCGCTGCGGTCTCGTAGGTGTCGTCGATGTGCAGGACGTGAGCGAAGCTCTCGGCGAAGTCCTCCCATGGATGACTGGCGGCATAGAACGACACGTGGTCGTCGCGCCAGGATCCGTCGTCGGGAGAGTTGTAGTGCGACTCGAGCGCTGCGGCGTAGTCTGCCCGCTCATCGCCGAACTGCCGCCGGAACGCGGCGCGATCGATCTCGTCATCGATGGCGGTCGCCCACCACCAGTGCCCGAGCTCGTGACGGACGTGCCCGAGTGGTGTGCGATAGGGCTCGCCGAGCGCGGTCCGGACGCTCTCGAGCTCCGACGGCTCGGCCTCGGCGGTGTCGAGGGTGATCAAGCCGTCCTGGTGCCCGGTGACGACAGGAGCCTCGGGCGTGCTCGCTCGCAGGTCGAACCGGAGGTCGGGTCGGCGGCGACCGGGCTCGATCCCGTGCCGAGCGAGCTGGCGCAGCGAACGGCGCTTCGCCAACTGGAACGGGCGCCGCAGCTCGTGGGCGGCGTCGTGGACATCGAGGCTGCAGCTCGCACACCACCGACCGTCCGCTGTCGCCTGCCAGTTGCACCGCTCAGCGCTCTCACGATTCCGACAGGGCGAGGTGAGCGCAACGAACTCGTCGGCGACCAGGTCGTAGGCGATGGCGGTGGCGCAGTGCTCGCATGCCAGCGAATCGAACCACACTTCGACAGAGCACGACGGACAAACAAAGGCCTTCACCGCTCCATCCTGGCGGAGCTGTCCAGCGATTGCGCCGCAGACGGCCGCCACCTGCGACGAGGAGATCCGGGCCCTGGCCCCGTGCCCGAGCGGGTCGACCAGTCCGATGTCGGTGCGCAGACGCCGGCGCCGAGCTGTGACGTCACCTCCTCGTCTGTACCCGCTCCAGCACCTTCCGAGCCACATCGGCACCTTGGACGAGCCCGGCGTCGATGCCCATCGGGTAGTGGATGCCGCCGTAGAGACGGGAGGTCGCAGCTTCGTTGGCCGCCTCCCTGAACGATCCGTAGCGGACGCTCGGGTACCCGTTGACCAGTCCGGTGTCATCGGTGTAGGCCACCGTTCCCAGGATGGCCGTCAGGATCTCGGCCGCAGCCGCCGAGCCCACCGAGTGCCCGGAGGTGTACTCGGGGAATGCCGGCGAGTTCACGAACGAGCTCCAGGCCGGATCCATCAGCCGCTGGATGTACGTGACCGGGCGGAGCAGGTTCGTCTCGTATTTCTCGGTCCAGCACGAGGTGAAGCCGTCGGCGACGGCGATGCCCAGCAGCGCCAGGAGCTCCACGGCTCGGCCGAGGTCCAGCTGCTCCTGCTCGATGACGATGCACCCGACCAGCATCCAGTGCCCCGACGGCAGGCCGGTCGAGCCGTCCGGGTTGTCCCGCCAGAACAGCGCCGTGGTCCGGCGAGCATCGTTCAGGTCCCTGGATGTTTCGTAGACCACGCTGGCCTGCTGCCAGAACGGTGAGTCCGCTTCCTCGGAGTACGGCACCGGCGGCGGCGGCTTGCACTCGCCATTGGCACGCAGGGCGAAGGAACGGATCTGGCCCCAGTGCGGCTCGATCGGAGCCCCGAAGTTGGGGGGCGTCCGGACCCACTTGTCGGGTCCGACCGGGGGTGTGAACGGCAGACCCCTGGTCGAGAGGTAGTTGTCTCGCAGCATCCGGGCCGCGACGTGCTGTCCGACGCGGTTTCCGTAGGCGGCGGCGCGGTCGGCGACCGGTCTGGCGACACCGACCCGGAGCATCGCCGCGGTCGCAGCTCCGTAGTCGGCCAATGCGGTCCGGGAGGACTCGGAGCGGTCGGCGAACACCGCCTGTGCCGTGACCGCGATCGCCTCGTTGAGCGCTATGGGCCAGTGATGCCCCCGTTCGATCGGCACCGGCCCGAGGTCGTTCAACTGGCCGCCCAGCGAGCGATGCTTCGGCATGCCCCCGACAACCGCTTCGTATGCCGCAATCGCCACCGCGGCATAGGCTCGGGCGGCGGCCGGGGGACTGAATCGCTCGGCCTTGACCTGGTCGTAGACCGCCCGCACCCACCCGATGGCCACATCCGGCCGCTGCTGCTTGGTCGGCGGCAGCCCCGGCGGGATCGCCTCGGCAGCCGCGGAGGCGCTGCCGGTCAGCAATCCCGCCGCCACGCCGGCGCCGGTCACGAGGAAGCGTCGCCGGCCGAACCGGTCGTTCACGGGGTGCGACCCTTGGAGAACGCGGAGAACTTGGAGATCGATCCACCCGACAGCTCCGGGTCGAACGACATCGGCCCGAGGATCCCGCCGAGCGATGCCTGCCGCGAGTTCGATCGGTAGCGATCGGTGTACGACGTGCCCCCGTCGTTGTAGCGGTAGGTCGACGTCGTCCTGATCAAGTTCCCCGATCCGGTCCAGGTCATGTCGACCGGCGGGTTGCCGACGACGCCACCGGGTCCACCGTGGCCGCCGCCCTGCCTCATCGTGAGGGTGCCCCGGAGGAAGGCGCTCTGCAGCTTCTTGTCGACGGAGAACTCGAGACCGAATCCTTCGCCGGACCGCTCACCGATGTAGGTACAGCCGCTCTCCTCGCCGTGCCCACCACCCGGCAGCTGGCCCGGTTCGCAGTCGTAGTCGATGATGTAGACGAAGGCGTCGCCAACGCCCCCGGATGTCTCGTAGGCATTGAGCCAGCCGACGTGCACGTTCCCGAACGGGCTCGTCCCCACCGGCGTGCCGTCGACCTGCGTCCAGTACGCGTCGGCGGCAACCCCTGTGGTTCGACTGATGTAGCTGCTCCCGGCCGAGCTGGCGGTCGGGGCGATGGTGAGCACCACTGCCACCGTGGCGGCGAGGGCGAGGAGTCGACGGATCATGTCATCTGCTTTCGTAGCGAACCTGGCAGCGCCAGGTAGTTAGTTGGATAGCTTACAATTTGTAAATAGTATGTCAACTAACTAATGTCAAGTGGTGCCGAGCGGGGTAGCTCGGCGAGAGCTGGAGCGAGGAATGGGCCAACATGATTTCACCGCTGCCGCCGCCGAGGACTGGCAGCGCATCGTCCCCCTGGACGGCCAGCTGCCGCTGGAGGTCACGATGCGCCTCCGGCGGGCGGCCACTCACATCGACGCCGTCATCGCCGACGTCATCAACCCGACACCCCTCGCCAGCTACGGCGAGTACGAGGTGCTGTCTGCGCTCCGTCGGGCCGATCGCAGCCTGACCCCCGGGGAGCTGGCGGATCGGCTGTTGATCACCAAGGCCGGCATGACCGGCAGGCTGGAGCGCCTGACGGGTGCCGGGCTGGTCGATCGCTCCCCCAATCCCCACGACGCCCGGAGTGCCCAGATCTCGTTGACCGCTCGTGGTGCCGAATTGGTCGACGATCTGTACAAGCGGTTGATGGACGCGCAGGAGTCGATGCTGAGCGACCTGACGGCACGACAGCGAGATCAGCTGGCCGACCTCCTCAGGCAGCTGCTCCTGTCCTTCGAGGACGTTCCCGTCGAGGCTGCGCACCGTTGACGCGGGCTCCGTGGTCGGACGCACGCGCAGATACATCCGAGTGGGTGCTCGAAGCCCGGCCGGTTGCTGGCGGTCTCCCGGCGATACTGAGCGAGTGATCGAGCTGCGGCCTCCGACCACTGGCGACGTGGACGCCATCGCCACCATCTACGTCGACTCGTGGAACCAGGGGTTCGGGCACCTGCTCGGCATCCGTGACCTGACCGAGGACCGCATCGAGCGCTGGCGGGTCGACCTGACGAGTCCGACAACCGAGTGGACGATCGCCGAACTCGACGGTGCAGTAGCGGGCTTCATTGGCGTCGGACCCTCCCGCGACCCCGTCGACCCCAAGCTGGGCGAGCTCGAAACGATCGCCGTCGCCCCTGCTCACTGGCGCCGAGGCGTCGGGAGCGCGCTGATGGCCAGCGGCCTGCAACAGCTCGGGGCCAGGTGGTCTCGGGCCATCCTCTGGACGCCCGCCAACTACGACCGGGGCCACGCCTTCTACACGGCGATGGGCTGGCACGAGCTCGACCAGACCAGGGCCTCTGGCACCGAGGTCGCATTCGGCCGCCTGCTCTGACGCCGCGGTGGCGGGGTCGTTCCAAGGCGTCGCCTGCGATGTCGCCGACTCGGGCGCTCGACCCGGCCTCCGTGACGTGGTCGGCGGCAATATCGAGGGCCGCGGCGCGGCTCGTTGGCGAGTCATAGCCTCATGTCGCAGCGCGGGCTACGGCCAGCCAGCCGTCGACAGCGGTGCGGTGGATCCCGTCCTTGGAACTGCTGCGTGAGCGCAAGATCAGTGACCTGCTGCCCGACCACCCCGACATCGATCGCTGGGAGGCCAGCGGGGTGCTGGCGAGGAACGGCAAGTATTTCGTCGTCTTCAACAACATGACCTCGGTGGCACGGCTCGCCCAGAACCTCGCCGCGTCGAGGATGAACGGCCTGTTCGGCATGACCCGAGCACGGGAGGGGTTCGAGGGAATCACGTACAACGCGACCGCACGCCGCTACTACCTCCTGGTCGAGTGCCAGCCGCGTGGCAGCTCGTTCATTGCCGAGGTCGTCGAGTACGACGACACGTTCAGTCACAGGAAGACCCGACCGCTCGACTTCTCCTTCGACGGCAAGAACAAGGCCAGTTCCCGGGAGCCGACGGCGGCGGGATCCAGTACGGCAATGTCGAAGGTGTCTCGTGGATAGGCCCGAGCGAGATCGCCACCGTCTCCGATCGGCGCAAGAGGGACCAACCGGACCACTTCACCGTCAAGGACCAATCCCTCCACGTCTTCCGCCTGCCCGGGTGATCCTGCCGGCGAGGCCAGAGGGGGGAGATCGCGGAGCAGAGCCCCCTCGTGGCTCAGTCTGGCACGATGGCGACGGCCCGGGTCGGGCCGCCGTGGCCACCGATGATCTTGAGCGGGAAGCCGTAGAAGTCGAACCGCTTCCCCAGCAGGAGCTTCAGGTTGGCGAGGTTCTCGTAGTGGGTGATCCGGTTGTCGCGCGACATCATGTGGCACGGATAGGTCGTGCTCGCAGGGTTGTCCGGGGTCGGCGAATCGACACCGAAGCTCTTGATCCCGTGCTCGGCGATCCACTTCGAGCCGGTCTCGCCGAGACCGGGGAAATCGGACAGGTAGGCCCGGGTGCCGGCGTGCTTCTCCCACGTCCCGGTGTGGAAGAGCACGATATCGCCGGGGTTGAGCTGCTGGCCCGATTCGGCCAAGGCCTCATCGAGGTGCGACGGCTCGATGTCGGTCCGGGGTGCGACCCCGGACACGTCGAGACAGATCGCCGTGCCGAAGAACAGGTCCAGCGGCATCTGGTCGATCGTGGGGGCGTCCGGGCTGGGGTCCATGTGGCTGAACGAGTCGACGTGGGTCGGGCCGTTGTCGTTGACCATCAACCCGGTGGTCTGGAACGAGAAATCGCTCGTGAAGCGCTCGCTGGTCTCCTCGTGGGTGACGTGCTGGAACTGCACGGTTTTGAGATGGCCCGGGTAGACCATCATCGTTTCATAGATGTCCTGCGACAGATCGACGGTGGTGGACATGGGTGCCTTCCGATCGCTCGATTGATCCCAAACCTAGGTCCGCGAACAGCCCTCATCAAGGTGCTTCGCCAGCAATCGACACACCTGGCCACCAGCGGTACCAAGAACTAGTGTCGCCACTGGCGCATGGTTCAGAGGGGAGCGTGCATGAAAGCACCACCATTCGGGTATCGGAGGGTCTCGTCGGCCGCCGAAGCGGCTGACGCATTACGCGAGTTGGGCTCGGATGCCCGGATTCTGGCCGGTGGTCAGAGCCTGCTCCCGATGCTGTCGGTCCGCATCGCGTCCCCCAGTCACCTGGTCGACATCGGTAGAGCTGACGACTTGCGTCACATCACGGCCGACAACGGATCGCTGCGGATCGGCGCCGCCGCCACGCAATGGTCGGTCGAGAACGATCAGGCGACGACCGCTGCGGCACCGCTCCTGGCAGATGCGATCAGCCGCGCCGGCCAGGTGCCCATCCGCCACCGGGGCACCGTGGTCGGGAGCATCGCCCACGCCGACCCGAGCGCGGAGATCCCGGCCGCCGTTCTCGCCAGCGGTGCAACCCTGATCGCCGCTTCCACCGGCAGCGAGCGCGAGATCTCCGCCGACGACTTCTTCCAGGGCCCGTACATGACCGCGCTCGAGGAGGGTGAACTGCTCCGGGAGGTTCGGATCGATCGTTGGCCGGACGGAACGGGGCACGCATTCGAGGAGTTCAGCCACAGCCACGAGAGCTGGCCGGTGGTCACCGCCGCAGTGCTGGTGCTCCTGAACGGTGGCACGATCGATCGGGTGGCCATCGCCATGAGCGGGGTCGACGGGCGTCCGGTCCGGGCCGGGCAAGCCGAGCACGAGCTGACCGGGCAGGCTCCGACACCCGAGCTACTGGCCGAGGCGGCGCAATCGGCCACCAGGGACCTGGAGCCGTTCTCCGACGTGTTCGGCTCCGGCCGCTACCGCAAGAGGGTCGCAACCGCCCTGGTACGCCGGGCGCTGACCACGGCCACGACCCGCGCTGGAGGTGGGGCATGAACCAGGGACAGACCGAACGACACAGCGTGTCGCTCACCGTGAACGACCGTGCGGTCGAGGCCGAGGTGGAGCCGCGGCTGTCGCTCGCCGACTTCCTTCGCCGCCATCTCGACCTGGTCGGCACCCATCTCGGCTGCGAACAGGGCGCCTGCGGGGCCTGTACCGTGCTGGTCGACGGCCAGAGCGTCCGCGCCTGTCTGATGTTGACGGTTCAGGCCGACGGCACCACCGTCGAGACGGTCGAGGGGCTGGCCACCAACGGTGAGCTCCATCCCGTCCAGGAGGCGTTCCGGACGAAGCAGGGCCTGCAGTGCGGGTTCTGCACGCCGGGCATGCTGATGCGCAGCCTCGAGCTGATCCGGGACAACCGGGGAATCACCGCAGAGCAGGCCCGCGAGGGCTTGGCCAGCAACATGTGCCGCTGCACCGGCTACCAATACATCGTCGAAGCGGTGGTCGAGGCCGCGTCGAACATGGACACGGAGGTGAACCAGTGACCATCCCCGACGTGCGAGAGCACACGACGGAGAAGAACTGGATCGGCAAGTCGATCCCCAGGCTCGAGGATCGTCGGTTCCTGCTCGGCAAGGGCGGTTACATCGACGACCTCGTACTGCCCAACATGCTCGAGGTGGCGCTCGTCCGCAGCATCTACCCCCACGCCCGAATCGTGAGCATCGACACGAGCGAGGCCGAGGCCCTCCCCGGCGTGGCCGCCGTGGTGACCGGGGCCCAGGCGGCCGAGATGACCGATCCCCTGCCCGACTTCGGCCCCGACCCGGAGAACCACCCGTGGCGTTGCCTGGCCGTCGACAAGGTTCGCTACAACGGCGAGGGCGTCGTGGCCATCGCGGCCGAGAGCCGGGCCATCGCCGAGGACGCAGCCGAGCTGGTCGTGATCGAGTACGAGCCGCTCGAGCCGATCGTGGATCCGATGGCGGCCAAGGAGGACGGCTCGCCCCTGGTCCACGAGACTCTCGGAACCAATATCGCCTTCCACCGCGA
The DNA here is from genome assembly GCA_024644005.1 of Acidimicrobiales bacterium. GTDB lineage: Bacteria > Actinomycetota > Acidimicrobiia > Acidimicrobiales > SZUA-35 > JAHELU01. The sequence goes on from JAHELU010000007.1 coordinate 41,457, forward strand.
GTTCACCTTCGGTGAGGTCGACGCCGATTTCGAGGGTGCTGACCGGATCATCTCCGACACCCTCCACTGGGGCCGTTCCGGCGGTCAACCGATCGAGACCGTCGGCGCCGTCGCCGACTACGACGACGCCAGCGGCATGATGTCGATCCACGCCAACTCGCTGAGCTTCACGTCCTACCTGTTCATGCTGGCCGGCACGCTCCGGGTGCCGAGCAACAAGCTGGACATGCATCCGGTGTCGGCCGGCGGGAGCTTCGGTTCGAAGCTGTGGGAGGTCAAGACGCCCACGATCGCCGGCATGCTCTCGCGCCTCTGCGGCCGACCGGTCAAGTTCCTGCAGGACCGAATGGAGAACATCTCCAACGGCGACCATCACGGGTCGGATCGCCGCTACGAGGTCGATCTGGCGGTGATGAACGACGGCACCCTGCGCAGCATCAAGATCACGACCGTCGAGGACTACGGCGCCTACATCCAGTTCGGCGTCGGCCATCACGGCAACGCCCTCGCCCAGGTCACCGGCCCGTACAAGATGAGCAGCGTGTACTACGACGTCACCGCGGTCCTGACCAACAAGTGCCAGCAGGGGGCGTACCGGGGCTTCGGGTCGGAGGTAGGCAACTGGGTGCTCGAGCGGATGGTCGACCTGGCGGCGGCCGAGCTCGAGATGGACCCCGCCGAGATCCGTCGCAGGAACTTCCTCGAACCGGACCAGTTCCCCTACTTCATCCCGACCGGCAACGTCTACGACAGCGGCGACTACGGCGGGGTGCTCGACAAGGCCCTCGAGCTCGCCGACTACGCAGGCTGGCGTCAGCGCCAGACCGAGGCCAGGGCCGAGGGTCGAAATGTCGGGATCGGGATCTGTACCTGCCAGGAGCGCAGCGTGTTCAGCGCCACCGAGTTCTGGTTCTGGTTCGACGAGCCGGGGGCGCCGGTGTCGAGCATGCCGGAGAGCGTGACCCTCGACGTCGACGCCCTGGGCAACATCACCGCCACGCTCTACTCCTGCGCGATGTGGGGCAACAGCCCGGAGACGATGGTGGCCCAGCTCGTCGGCGAGGAGTTCGACGTCGACCCGCAGACGGTCAACGTGGTCTACGCCAGCTCCAACCAGGGCCTGCCCGCCACCGGACCGGGCGGAAGCCGGTTCACGGTGATGGTGGCCGGCGCGGTCGAGGTGGCCTCGGCCAAGATCAAGAAGAAGGGGGCGGCGATCGCCGCCCACCTCCTCGAGGCGAACGTCGAGGACCTGACCTGGGTCAACGGCGGCTTCGAGGTGGCGGGCACGCCGACCGCCAGGATGGAGCTGGCCGACATCGCCATCCAGGCCCATCTCTTCAAGCACGGTCTGCCGGAGGAGATCGAGAGCGGCCTCGAGGCCAGCCACGTGTACGACCACCCCTACACCACGATGCCCAACGACGACCGGACAGACCTCGGCGTGTTCTACCCGTTCATGGGTCACGCCTGCCACATCGCAGTGGTAGAGGTCGATCCCGACACCGGCAAGGTCGACTTCCTCGACTATGCAGCCGTCCACGATTGCGGCACGATGGTGAACCCGCGGTCGTTGTGCGGCCACATCGTCGGCGGAACCGCCCAGGGCATCGGGACATCCCTCCTCGAGGAGTTCGTCTACGACGACGACGGCGTGCTGCAGACGCCGAGCTTCGCCGAGTACGTCATTCCGACGTCGATGGACGTCCCGGAGCTCAAGATCGGCCACCAGGAAACCCCGTCGCCCTACACCCCCCATGGGATAAAGGGCGGCGGTGAGGCCGGGCGGATGATGGCCCCGGCCGCCATATCGGCCGCCATCGACGACGCCCTGCGGGACCACGGCGTTCGGGTCCGCCGGCTACCGGCGACACCGGAACGGATCGTGGACTGGATCGACGGTGGTGGTTAGCGGTCGCTTCGCTCACTAGACCGTGAGGGTGGTGCGCGGTCCGCGTGCCGATTCCGGGTTTGGCGGCGGCGCGGCACGGGTACTGCGACGACCTGGGCTTCGTGCGACGAACCACTACGTACCTGGGCTTCGTGCGGCGAACCACTACGGCACGATCAGCGATGACGATCAAGGTTGAAACACTCGAGTCGAGCGGTCTCGGTGACCGCAGCTACCTCGTGCACGATGGCCGCGTCGCGTTCGTCGTCGACCCGGCACGTGACATCGACCGCATCCTGGCAATCGCAGCCGACAGCGGTGTGACGATCGAGAGGATCTTCGAGACCCACGTGCACAACGACTACGTGAGCGGCGGCCTCGCACTGAGCCGCCGGACCGGCGCCACCATCGTCGCCGGCAAGGACGACGAGGTCAGCTTCGAGGTCGACGGCGTCGAGGACGGCGACACGCTCGATGTCGGGGAGATGACCGTCGAGGTCCGCCACACGCCCGGCCACACCCACACCCACCTCAGCTACATCGTTCATGGCCATGATCGGGTCCATGCGGTGTTCACCGGGGGCTCGCTGCTCTACGGCACGGTCGGCCGGACCGACCTGCTCGGTGACGCCGACACCTACGACCTGACCCGCCGACAATGGTCGAGTGTGCGGGGCCTCGTCGATCAGCTCCCCGACGACGTAGCCGTGTACCCGACCCACGGCTTCGGCAGCTTCTGCTCTGCCCAAGCCGGCGCCGACCGCGACAGCGGCACCATCGGCGACGAGCACGACAACCCGGCCGTCACCACCGACGACGTCGACCAGTTCGTCACCGAGCTCCTCGCCGGGCTCACCGACATACCCGCCTACTACGCGCACATGGCGCCGCTCAACCGAGCCGGGCTCGGCGAACCCGACCTCTCCTCCCCCACCCCGGTCGACACCGCCGAGCTCGCGGCCCGCCTCGACGCAGGCGAATGGGTCGTCGATCTCCGGGATCGGCGAGCCTACGCAGAACGGCACCTCGTCGGCGGCTTCAACTTCGAAGCCGATGGGCTGCCGACCCACCTGGGATGGCTCATGCCGTGGGGAACGCGCCTCACGCTGCTGGCCGACGAGCCCCGTACCATCGCCGCTGCGCAGCGGACCCTGTCCCGCATCGGCATCGACCGACCGAACCGAGCCGACCTCGACCGGGCACTCGCCGAACTGCCGACCGGGCACTACCCCGTCACCGCCTACGCCGAGCTCGCCGAGCTCCCGGTCGACCAACGCACGTTCGAAATCATCGACGTGCGCCGCCGGGACGAGTACGAAGCCGGGCATCTCGACGGCGCGATCAACATCCCACTCCACGAGCTGCTGGACCACCTCCACCACGTGCCCGGCGGACCACTCGTGGTCCATTGCGCGTCAGGGGCAAGGGCCTCGATCGCCGCCAGCGTCTTGGCCCGAGCCGGGTTCGAGGTGACGCTCGCCGACGGCGGTCCCGAGCAGGATCCCGCATAGCGATCCGCTGCGAGCCGCCGACCTGGGCCCACCTCGACCGTCCGATCCGAGCAGGGCGGGCCCGGGTCCGCTCATGTCGACCACCGGAGGCGCTAGCAGGGTGCTGAAAATCACATGTCGGATTCTCGGAGGCCATCCATCCGCCCACTCTGCGTCCTCGAATTCGCCATAGCGCTCACAAGCTGTGGCGAATCCTGCGTCCTTGACTGGG
>JAHELU010000291.1 GCA_024644005.1 Acidimicrobiales bacterium
CCGCGACGCCGTCGACGAGATCGACGAGCTTCGGCAACGGGACGTCCAGCTCGCCGCGGCGGCCGTCGAGTCGATCGCCGAGATCACCGGGGAAGAGCTGGAGGATGCTGGCGACGAGCAACCGGGCCTGCGTCGGCAGGTAGCAGCGGCTGGCGTCGGTGACGGTCGACAGCAGCCGCTCGATGGTCGCCACGTGACGGTCGGCGTCACCGGTGCAGGTGACGAGACCCTCGAGGGCGGCGCCGATGCCTCCGGTCCCGGTCTTGCAGGGATTGCACTGCCCGCAGGACTCGACGTGGAGGAAGCGCGCCACCTGGTAGGCGACATCGATCATGTTCCTGCTGTCGTCGTACACGATGAATCCCGCCGAACCGAGACCTCCCCCGGCGGCGGCGAGATGCTCGTGACTGATCGGCGTGTCGACGGCGTCGGCGGTGAGCACCGGGTTCGACACACCGGACAGGACCGCCTTGATCGCCCGTCCCGGTCGGGGTCCGCCGGTCAGCTCGGTGATGACCGTACCGAGGGGTTGACCGAGCGCGATCTCGGCCACCACGGCCCGCTCGACGTCACCGGTGATGGTGACGATCGTCGGACCGGGCGAGTCCGCCGTGCCCATCGACCGATACCAGTCGGCGCCGTGGCGGCAGACCAGGGCGGCATGGGCGAACGTCTCGACGTTGTTGACCAGCACCGGATTGTCACCGGCAACGGCCGGTCCGCCGGGCGAGGCGTCGGCGCCGGCAGACCAACCGAGCTGTGGTGATGTGGTGAACAGCCCGTACTGGTACGGGGGGAGGTGCCGGGGCAGCGGATCCTCTCCCTCGATCACCTCGAGCATCGCCGTCTCCTCGCCGAAGAGGTAGTGGTCGGGTCCCTCGACGATCACGATCTCGATGCCGCTGACGGTTCCGGCCTCATCGAGCTCGGCCGCGGCCCGGCGGATGCTCTCGCGCTCGTGCCGGTATCCGGCCTTCGTGGCCACGACGATCCGGTCGGTGCCGAGGCAGGCGGCGGCGATCACCGCTCCTTCCAGTACGAGATAAGGGTTGGCCCGCAGCAGCGCCCGGTCCTTGAACGTCCCCGGCTCGCCCTCGGCAGCGTTCACGACCACGAAGCCGCGATCCTCGGCTGTGATCGTGTCGCGGAGGCTCCGCCACTTGCGTCCGGTGGGAAATCCGGCGCCGCCTCGGCCCCTGATCCCCGCCGCCTCGATCAGGCCGATCGTCCCGTCAGGGCCGAGCGCCCTGGCCCGGTCCAGGCCGTCGAGGCCTCCGGAGGTCCGATACTCGGCGAGCGACCCGATCGCGTCGGCGGGCAGGGCGTTGGTGGTTCGTGTGATCACGCAGGCTGACGGTCGTCGCGTTCTGGCTCCAGCGTGGCACGATGGCCGGCGCCGGGCCCGGTGACGGGGCGACCGGCCCGGAACGACACGGCTGCGAACCGGGCGAGGCCGACCAGCACGGCGATCATCGCCACGATGACGATCGATCCGGCCAGGGTGAGCAGCATGTCGTTTGGCTCCTCGGGGTCGGGGGCTTCGAGGTCCGGTGAGGGCGCGGTGCCTCGTTCGGCGTATCTCTCCATACTGACATGCCAATTATGATAGGTCAATAGAGATATTGTTATCCGGTTCCGGTGGCCGTGGTTCGTGGTCCTGCACGATTGCCCCCGGGTGATCCTGCTGCAGATCGACGTCGCAATCGATACTGTGACCTCCACGCTGCGCAGCCACCGGAGCACGAAGCACCGACTACCAGGATTGAGGATCAACCGTGGACAACGTACGGACCGAGACGATCAAGACCGCCGACGACCAGCAGTTCGACGCCCATGTGGCGCTCCCGTCCGCCGGCCACGGCGCCGGCGTCCTGGTCATCCAGGAGGTCTTCGGCGTGAACGAGTACATCAAGGACGTGGCGTCCCGGCTGGCCGGGCTCGGCTACGTGGCGCTGGCGCCAGACGTGTTCTGGCGCCAGGAGCCGGGCTTCTCCGTCGACTCCTCGGATCAGGCCAACATCGAGCCGGCGGTGGCCGTGGCGAACACCTGGGATCCCGTCGTCGGACTCTCGGACCTCGAAGCTGCGTTCGCCCACCTCCAGGCGATGCCGGAGGTCACCGGCCCAGCCGGCGTGATCGGGTTCTGCTTCGGCGGCACCCAGGCGTTCCGGTTGGCCCAGAGCATCAGCCCGGCCTGCGTCGTGTCCTACTACGGATCGGGTGTGGCCGGCCTGGTCGGCGACGCCGACAAGATCGAGTGCCCCACGATGCTCCACTTCGGCGACAACGACCCGTTCCTGCCGAACGAGGACGTTGAGACGATCAAGGCAGCCGTGGCCGACAACCATCACGTCGTCGTCTACGTCCACGAGGGCGGTGGCCACGCGTTCGACAACCACTTCGCTCCCCACTTCTCGCAACCGAAGATCGCCGAAGAGGCCTGGACCGAGACCGCGGCCTTCCTGTACATGCACCTGGGTGGGCCGGGGATAGGGGCCTGAGCGGCCGGGACCCGGGTGCCTCAGCGGACGAAACAGGCGGCGAGATGACCCTCGGCTCTCACCGTCAGCGGCGGCTCTGACTCCCGGCAGCGTGGCTCCGCGATCGGGCACCGGGAGGCGAAGCGGCACCCCGGTGGCGGCTGGACCGGATCGGGGATCTCGCCCGGCAGGACGATCCGCTCCCGGGTCCGCTGCACCGGCGGATCCGGTATCGGCACGCTCGACAGCAGCGCTTCGGTGTAGGGATGGACGGGCCGCTCGTAGATGTCGGCCGCTGCCGCCACCTCGACCAGCTTCCCGGCGTACATGATGGCCACCCGGTGGGAGATGTGGCGCACCACCGACAGGTCGTGGGCGATGAACAGGTAGGACAGCCCGAGCTCGTCCTGGAGATCCTGCAGGAGGTTGACCACCTGGGCCCGGATCGACACGTCGAGGGCCGACACCGGCTCGTCGGCGACGATCAGCTCCGGCCTGAGGGCCAGCGCCCTGGCGATGCCGATGCGCTGGCGCTGGCCGCCGCTGAAGGCATGGGGGTAGCGATCGACGAACTCGGCGGGAAGCCCGCACCGCTCCAGCAGGTCGATGGCGTGCTCCCTGGCGTCGCCCAGCTTGGCCACCAGGCCGTGCACGTACAGGGGCTCACCGATCAGCTCGGCCACCGTCATCCGGGGGTTGAGGCTGGCGTAGGGGTCCTGGAACACGAGCTGCATGTGGCGGCGGAGCCGGCGGAGCTCCTC
>JAHELU010000142.1 GCA_024644005.1 Acidimicrobiales bacterium
GACGTCGTACATGGCGATCCCCCGGGGGTTGCGCTGGGCGTCCCGCTCCTCGCCGGCCGGGCTCTGCCTCGGCGGACCGCGGTGACGGTGTGCCTGCGATGCTAGTTCTCGCGACGGGCCCGGACCCAAACGCCGACCCGCCCGGTACTCGCCGACGACAGGACGTTGTGCGACCATCGGCGGAGGAGGTTGCGTGATGACCATGACCGATCGGTGGGGATGCCCCGTGACGGCCGAGCCGGCCGAGGTCGAGCTGATCGAGCGCGCCGCGGCCGACTACGTCACCATGGCCCCCGCCATCGACCGTCACTTCGACGAGCTGGCGTTGGGCGGCCCCCTTGCCAAGGCCGTCCTGGCCCAGCTGCTGTCGCAGGCCCACCGGCAGGCGCTGACGCAACGAGCGATCGAGCTCAGCGACGAGGCAGCGGCTGCGGCCGACGACGTGTCGGTCAGGGAGCGGGCCCACATAGAGGCCGCACGAGCGTGGTCCCGGGGGGATCTCGACGCCGCGATCGAGGCGCTGCTGCGGGGGCTGGCCGACCACCCGACCGATGCACTGGCCCTCCGGGCCTGCTACCTGCTGCTGTTCAACGCGGGCCGGGTGGCGGAGATGCTCGAGCTGGTCCGCCGGGTCCGCCCGGCATGGTCGGACGATCTGCCGCTGGCGTCCTACCTCGACGGTCAGGAGGCGTTCGCCCTCGAGGAGCTCGGCCGGTACGCCGAGGCCGAGCCGCTCGGACGTCGGGGCGTCGAGCGAGACGAGACCGACCTGTGGGCCATCCACGCGGTCTCCCACGTGTTGGAGATGGAGGCGAGACGGCAGGAGGGGTCGGCTTGGCTGGACGGCAGGGACGAGGTCCTGGAGGCCGGCGGGGGCTTCGCCGGCCACCTGTGGTGGCATCAGGCGCTGCAGCTGCTGGCGCTCGGCCACGACGACCATGCGCTCGACCTGTTCGATCGTCGGGTCTATCCGGGCGCCAGCGAGGAGGGCCTCGACCTCTCGAACGCCATCTCGCTGCTGGCCAGGCTGGAGATCGCCGGGGTGGATGTCGGCGATCGATGGCAGCGCCTCGTCGGACCGTCGTCGATCCGACTGGGCCAGCACTCCCACCCCTTCAACGACACCCACTTCGCGCTCGCGCTGGCCCGGGCCGGGGCGTCCGACCGGGTCGCCGCCCACCTCGCGGGCATGGCCGAGTGGAGCCGCCGCCACGACAGCGCGGCCGAGGTGTTGCGCATCGTCGGCCTGGCGACGGCCGAAGGGCTGACCGCCTACGGCCAGGGGCGCTGGCGAGACGCCCTCGATCGCCTCGAGCCCGTGGCCGCCGAGACGTGGCGGCTGGGCGGCAGCGACGCCCAGCGCCAGGTCTATGACCAGATCCGCCACGCGGCCGGGGCGGCACTGGCCGCCGGCCGCTGATCCCGGGATCGGGGAGCGAGGCATGCCCAGGGCCGGTCGGAGCGAGCCCGAGATCCTGACCGATCCGGTCACCAGGACCGTCTATGCCACCGACAACTCGATCTACCAGGTCGAGCCCCACGGTGTCGCCCTGCCCCGAACCGCCGCCGAGGTCAGGGCGCTGGTCCGGGCCAACGCAGCACGCCCGACCCCTCGCCCGATCGTGGCCCGGGGCGGCGGCACCGGAACCAACGGCCAGAGCCTGACCGACGGACTGGTCATCGACGTCAAGCGGCGGATGAACCGCCTGCTGTCGGTCGATCCCCGAGCCAGGACGGTCGTGGTCGAGCCCGGGATGGTGACCGCCCGACTCAACGAGGAGCTGGCGACCGGCGGGCTGTTCTGGGCTCCCCACACCTCGACCCTCAACCGGGCCACGGTCGGCGGCATGATCTCGACCGACGCCGCCGGCAAGGGATCCCTCGTCCACGGCCGGGCCCATCGCCACGTGGCCGCGCTCGACGTGGTGCTCGACGACGGGACCAGCTGGACGGCGGCCCCGATCCCGGTGGCCGAGGCCCAGGCACGGAGCAGGGCCGACGACCGGATCGGGCGCTTGTGGCGAGCCCTGCTCGACCTGCCGATCGTCGAGGGCCAGGACCACGGCTTCCCGGAGCTGGCCAGGGGCTTCAGCGGCTACGGCATCGACCGGTTCCGCCGCCAGGGCCTGGTCGACCCGGTGGCGCTGCTGTGCGGGGCCGAGGGCACGCTGGCGATCATCACCGGGGCCACCCTGTCCCTGACCCCGATCCCGAGCGACACCGTGCTGGCCGTTGCCAGCTACGACAGCTTCGCCGCCGCCCTCGACGACTCGGTCGACCTGGCGGTCACCGGGCCGACCGCCATCGAGTCGTTCGACGAGACCACCCTGGAGCGGGGCCGATCGTCGCCGGCCTGGCCGGCTCTCGGGGCGGTGGTGGGCGACCGGTCGGGCTCCGTGCTGCTGCTCGAGTACTCGGGCGACGAACCGATCGAGACCGATCCGATCGAGGCCGCCCTGGCTGCCACCGGCCGGAGCCGGGCCGTTCGCATCGTCCACGACGCCGAGCAGCAGGCGGCGGCGTGGAAGGTCAGGGCCGACGCGGTCGGGCTCCTGGCCAAGGTGGCCACCGGCGGCCCTGGCAGCACCGCCAGGCCGACCGCCTTCGTCGAGGACTGCGCCGTCCCGGTGGCCGAGATGGGGGCGTTCATCGCCGGCTTCCGCGACATCCTCGACGGCCACGGGCTGACCTACGGCATGTTCGGCCACGCCGATGTCGGCTGCGTCCACGTGAGACCGGCGCTCGACCTGACCGACCCTCGCCACGAGCGCCTGGTCCGGCGGCTCACGGACGAGGTGGTGGCGCTCGTGGCGGCCCACGGCGGGGTGCTGTGGGGGGAGCACGGGCGGGGGTTCCGGGGCGACACCGTCGAGTCGTTCCTCGACCCCGCCACGATCCGGGTCATGGAAGGGGTCAAGGCCGCCTTCGACCCGAACGATCGGTTCAACCCCGGGAAGCTGTATCGGCCGGCCGGCCACGGTGGCCCCGCCGTGATCGGGCTCGACGAGCCGCCGTTGCGGGGCCAGCGCGACCGGGCCGTCCCGGTGGCCGTCCGCCGAGAGCTCGCAGACGCATTCGCCTGCAACGGCAACGGCCTGTGCCACCACTACGGCGGGGCCGAGGTGATGTGCCCGTCGTACAAGGTCACCGGTGACCCGGCGCTCAGCCCGAAGGGTCGAGCCGATCTGCTGCGGGCCTGGTCCCGCCGCTCAGCCGCCCCATTCGAGGACACAGCGGCATTCGAGGACGCGGTCTTCGAGGACACAGTGGCCGACAACCTCCACCGGTGCCTGTCCTGCTCGGCCTGCACCGGGCACTGCCCGGTCGAGGTCGACATACCGGAGCTCAAGTCCCGGTTCCTCGAGGCCTACTACCGGACCAGGCGGCGGCCGATCAGCCATGCGGTGCTGGCCCGTTTCGAGCAGCTGGCCATGGCCGGTACCAGGCTGTCGCTGCCCCGCTCCGGTCGCGCCCTGGCCGGGCGGTTGCTCGGTCTCGTCGACCTGCCGGCCCCCCGGCCGGTCACCAGGGGCCGGCGGCACCGGCTGGCGGACTTCGGGCCCGAGACGGAGGCCGATCTGGTCCTGCTCCCTGACGTCTTCAGCGCCGCCCTCGATCCCGACGTCGCCCACCGGGCGGCCGACGTGTTGACCTCGCTCGGCTACCGGATGGCGGTGGCCCCGTTCGTGCCCTCCGGCAAGTTCGACTACGTCAAGGGCCGGCGGACCGCCTTCGCCGCGGCCGCCGAGGCCCAGGCCGGGCTCGTCGACTCGGTGCTGGACCGGGGTGCGACACCGGTGGTGATCGAGCCGGCGGTGGCGCTGCTCCACCACCACGAGTACCCGGCCGTCGTCGCCGACTACCCGTCGGCGGTCCGTCACCTGGTGGAGGTGATCGACGAGCGACGGGATCGGCTGCCGGCGGCGACCCGGCCCCGGCCGGTCACGCTGCTCGGGCACTGCACCGAGCGGGCGACGGCGCCCGGGTCGCTGCCGGCGTGGAGCAGGGTGCTCGAGGCGGTCGGTCACAGCGTGACCGCGCCCGCGGTCGGCTGTTGCGGCATGGCCGGCATCTTCGGCCACGAGCGCGAAAACCAGGAGATGTCCCGGGCGCTGTGGGACCTGTCCTGGGCCGCCGACGTCGAGGCAGCGGCCACGACCGGAACGGTGACGGCGACCGGCTACTCCTGCCGGTCCCAGACGGCGCGGTTCACCGGTCGCTGGCCGAGCCACCCGATCCACCTGCTGTAGCGGGGGATCGTCCGGGTCCGCTGCGCTCAGCGGGAGCGGCTGAGGACCACCAGGGTGAGGCAAACGGCGATGATCGCGGTGAGGACCTGGCCACCCCTGATCATCCGGTTGACGTCTACCGCCGGCTTCCACTCGACCGAGCCCTCGCTGATCTCGTAGACCCCGACCGGGGTGGCCCGGATCCCGTAGCCGCTGCCGAAGCCACGGCCGCTCTCGTCGTCGCCGGCGTCTTCGCCGGCCCCACCGCCGGCGCCACCGGCGATGCTGGCAACGGGGATGATCGTCTTGCCCTCGGCGTAGTACGACTCCCCGAACACCCGCTTGACAGAGAACAAGTTGCGGGTGCCCCGCATCTGCTCCTCCACCGTGCCCGCCATCGTGTCCGCTCCGTCACTACCGGTCTGCGTCGTCATGGGATCCAACCTCCAGCTGCGCCTGCTGAACAGGCTAGGCCTCCGGCCCGGACGGCTCCAGAGCCGATGGTCCTCTTCCGGCACGGTCCGAGCCCTGCCTCGACAGCCCCGTGGCGATTAGAGCCTTTCTTCCCTAGGTCGAGCCTGCGATCCCGGTGACAATCGAGCCATGCGGACGACTCAGCAGCAGGCTGTCGGCTCGACGGCTGCCGCCCGGCCTCGGCCGGTCATCTCCCTCCGTGACGTCTGCAAGCGATACCAGGTGGGGGAGAGCGAGGTCGTGGCCCTCGACGCCGTCGATCTCGACGTCGATCGTGGTGAGCTGGTGGTCGTTCTCGGACCGTCCGGCTGCGGCAAGACCACGCTGCTGAACATGGTCGGAGGGCTCGACTCGCCGACGAGCGGCACCGTGCAGGTCACCGATGTCGACGTCTCCGCCGCCCCACCCCGGAAGCTGGCCGGCTACCGGCGGCGAACGGTCAGCTTCGTGTTCCAGAGCTTCAACCTGTTTCCCGGGCTGACCGCCGAGGAGAACGTGCAGTTCGCCGCCGACGTCGCCGAGCGATCCGAGCCCCGCAGCGTGGCCCTGGAAGCGCTCGAATCGGTCGGGCTGGCGGATCGGGCCTCTCACTTCCCCCAGCAGCTGTCGGGCGGGGAGCAGCAGCGGGTGGCCATCGCCCGTGCCCTCGCCTCCGGCAACCCCGTCCTGTTGGCCGACGAGCCGACCGGCGAGCTCGACTTCGTGACCGGCAAGCAGATCCTGTCCCTGCTGGACGGGCTGACCCGAGCCGGTACGACGGTGGTGATCGTCACCCACAACCGGGAGATCGCCAGGATCGCCGATCGGGTCGTCGAGCTGAGCGGCGGGCGGATCGTGGGCGTCGACCGCCCGGAGCGACCACTGCCCGTCGACGAGCTCCAGTGGTGACGGGATGAGCCCGGCTTCGGTCCGGCGCCTCGGGCTGCTGCTGCGATGGTCCTGGCGCGATCTGCGGCACCGCTGGGTCCAGGTCGGTGCACTGTCGCTCGTCGTGGCCCTGGCCGTCGGCACGTGGGCCGGGCTCGGGGGAACCGACCAGTGGCGGCGGAACAGCAACGACCTGAGCTTCGCCGCGCTGAACATCCACGATCTGCGGGTGGAGCTCACCCCGGGCAGCTACGTTCCCCAGGGCACACTGACCGAGGTGGTGGGAGCCATCGAGCACCCGCAGTGGGTCGAGGCGACCGAGGAGCGGCTGCTGCTCCCGACCCAGGTCGACGCCTCGACGGCCACGGCGACGGTACTGGCCCCCGGGGAGATACTCGGTGTCCCGACGGGGCCGGATGGCGGCCCGACGATCGATGCGCTGGAGGTCCGGGCCGGTGCCGGGTTGAGCGACGCGAGCGCCGTGGTGCTCGACGTCCACTTCGCCGAGCAGAACGAACTGCCGCCGACCGGCGAGATCACGCTCAGCGGCGGGGCAACGGTTCCCTACGTCGGGCACGGCCTATCACCCGAGCACTTCGTGGTGGTCAGCGATCGGGGCGGCCTGTTCGCAGCGTCGTCGTATGCGGTGATCTTCGCCCCGCTGCCACTGGTCCAGGAGCTCAGCGGCCACGACGGCCAGGTCAACCAGCTCGTGCTCACCACCTCCGGCGGAACCGCCGACGGTGTCGATCCCGACGCGCTGGCGAGCGAGGTGAAGGCGGCCATCGAGTCCCGGTTGCCGGGCGTCGGCTTCACGCTGACCCCAGTCGACGAGGAGATCTCGTTCCGGCTCCTCTACGACGACATCGACAACGACCAGCGCTTCTACAACATCTTCGCCGGCTTGATCTTCGCCGGGGCCACGTTCGGGGCGTTCAACCTGGCCAGGCGGCTCGTCGAGTCGCAGCGACGGGAGCTCGGCATCTCCATGGCCCTCGGTGTGCCCATGCGGACCATAGCCGTTCGGCCGATGCTGGTCGGGCTGCAGATCTCGATACTCGGCACCGCTTTCGGAGTGCTCGTCGGCCTGGCGATGGCCGAGGCGATGAAGTCCCTCTTCGTCGAGCTCCTGCCCCTCCCGATCTGGGAGACGTCGTTCAACACCGGCGCGTTCCTCCGGGCGGCCGCCGTGGGGATCGTCGTCCCCCTGACCGGGGTGGCCTGGCCGGTCTATCGGGCCCTGCGGGTGACGCCGACCGAGACCATGACCCCCACCTATCGCTCGCAGGCCCACCGGCAGATCCCCCGGATCGGGCGCCGGCTCCGGCTGCCGGGCTCGTCGGTGGCCAAGGTGCCGCTCCGCAACGTGCTGCGGTCGCTGCAGCGGACGCTGCTGACCGTGCTGGCCCTGGCGGCGGCCATCGGCGCGCTGATCGCCGTCCTCGGCATGCTCGACTCGTTCCGGGAGACGATCGACCGGGGCGAGGCCACCGCACTGGCCGGCAACCCGACCAGGGTGACCGTCGACCTCGACCGGGTGCTGCCCACCGACTCCGATGCGGTGGCGGCGGTGACCGGCGACGAGACCGTCGCCGACTCCTCGACCGCCCTGCGGCTGCCGGGGACGCTGCTCGCCGCCGGCGACGGCGAGCCCGACGACATCGACATCCTGATCGAGGCCCGCCCGCTGGACGGCCAGATCTGGCACCCGAACCTCGACCGTGAGCCACCGCCCGGCTCCGGACCGGGGATCGTGATCGCCGGGAAGGCGGCGGACGACCTCGGAATCTCGGTCGGCGACACCGTCACCGTCCGCCATCCGGTGCGACAGGGGATGGCGGCCTTCGCCCTGGTCGAGACCGACATCCCGATCATCGCCCTGCACGACATACCGCTGCGGACGGCCGCCTATGTCGACATCGAGCACGCCGATCTCTTCGGCCTCGAGGGCATGACCAACTCCATCGACGTCATCCCGGAACCGTCGGCGACCAGGGACGACATCAAGCGGGCGCTCTTCGGCATCCCCGGCGTCGCCGCCGTCCAGGGTGTCGGCGAGACCGCCGAGATCTTCCGGGACCTGATCGACGACTTCCTGAGCTTCCTGCTGATCGTCGAGGGGGCGACCGTGGTCCTGGCCCTGCTGGTGGCGTTCAACGCCACCAGCATCAACGTCGACGAGCGGAGGCGGGAGCACGCGACGATGCGGGCCTTCGGCCTGCCACTGCCGAAGATCGTCGGTCTGATGATGGTGGAGAACGCCCTGCTCGGCCTGCTCGGAGCGGGGGCTGGCCTCGGCCTCGGCCTGCTGCTCGTGCGGTGGATCATCTCGTTCTCCGTCAACGACACCGTCCCCGACCTGGCCATCGCCCCGACGGTCTCCGGCACGAGCCTGCTGACCGGCCTGGTGCTGGGCACCGCCACCGTGGCCCTCACGCCGCTGCTGTCGATCCGTCGGCTGCGGCGGGCCGACCTCCCGTCCACGCTACGGGTACTGGAGTGATCACGTTGCGGGCCGTCGATCGCACGCTGGCGTTGCAGGTGGAGCAGGCGATCGTGGCCGAGCGGCGGGCGTTCGCCGCCGCCACCGCCGGCACGCAGGACCAGGCCGCAGCGCTGCCCGTGGCCGGCGGTCACGCCATCTTCACCGGTCACGGGCTCTTCTCGAACCGGGTGTTCGGGCTCGGCCTGACCGAGGCCCTGAGCCCGGCCGATCTCGATCGGATCGAGCGGTTCTATGCAGAGCGGTCCTCGCCGACGGCCATCGAGGTGGCGTCGGTGGCCGACCCGGCCCTGCTCGACCTCCTGGCAGCGCGCCGCTACCGGCTGCGGCGATTCCGCAACATCTACGCCCACGGTCTCACCGAGCTGGTGGAGCAGCCGGTGACGGCCATCGAGATAGAGCCGGTGACCGACCGGAACCGGGCGGCTTGGTCGGCGGTGCTGATCGAGGGGTTCGGCTATCGGGACCAAGACCAGATCGCGCTCGTAGAGGAGTGGAACGACGCCCTGCTGGCGACGCCGGGCCTCACCGCCTTCAGCGCACTGCTCGACGGCCGGCCGGTCGGTTCGGCCAGCGTGCTGATCAGCGGCTCCGCCGCCGTGCTCGGTGGGGCGGCCACCGTGCCCCGGGCCCGACGTCGGGGCGTGCAGTCGGCCCTCATCGCAGCCCGCCTGGAGCTCGCCCGCGACAGCCGCTGCGAGCTGGCGGTCGTCACCGCTGATCCGGGTGGCACATCGGCCCGCAACGCCGAGCGGGCCGGGTTCGATCTCGTCTGTACCCACGCCGTGCTGTCGGCACCTCCGGACGAGCTCGAGCACGACTTGTGACTCGGGAGACCAGCTCGGGAAGGACCTCATCATGTTCAAGCAGATACTCGTGCCGATCGACGAGTCGGAGCAATCGCTACGAGCGCTGTGGCCGGCCAGAACCCTGGCCGATACGACCGGCGCCGACGTGATCGCCGCCACAGTCGTCGCCAAGCTCGGCCAACGGGACGATACCCGGGTGGAGCTCACCGAACGGCTGGCCACCACCGGTCTCCCCGGCATCGAGCCTCGGGTGGCGGTGAACGGTTACACGGTGAGCCAGGGGCTGGACAGCCTCGCCACCGGTCCAGACCTCATCGTGGTGGTCGCCACCACAGGACATGCCCGATCTCGGCTGGCCACCGGCAGCGTCGCGGAGGAGCTGGTCCACATGCAACCGGAGCGCCCGACCTTGCTCGTCGGCCCAGACGTCGACGTCGAGGCGTTCCGGCTCGACGGGCCCATCGTGGCCGCGGTCGATCCCGAGCGACACTCGCCCCGGCTGCTCGACCAGACGGCCCGGTTCGCCAGAGAGCTGGTGATGGCGCCGTGGGTGATCACCGTGCTCGACCCGTCGGGCCAGGACCGGGACGAGGCTGCACGGCACGAGGAGGCCATGGCCCGCAGGATCGAGCGGATGAACATGGCCGACGTGCGCACCGAGATCATCTACGGCGACTCGCCGGCAACCTCGATCGCCGACTTCGCCAGGGGCGCGGCCGCATCGATACTGGCCGTCGGCACGCGGGAGCGGGATGCCCTGTCCCGTCTGGCGTTCGGCAGTGTGGCCATCGAGACGATCGGCCGGTCGCCCTGTCCGGTACTGACGGTTCACGCCGACGCATGACCCAGCACGACGGTCACCGTGGCCGATCCGAGACCGCGACTTCTTGCGGCTCCCGGGCTGAGGCTAGGTTCGGCGGCATGACAGCCGACGTGACGACCGCCTCTGCGACCGGTGGCCATGCCGAGTTGCTCGACCGGTTGAAGGTGATCGACACCGACTCCCACTGGTCGGAGCCCTACGATCTGTGGACGTCCAGGGCGCCGGCCCGCTACGTCGACCGGGTGCCGCAGATGGGCGAGCGCGACGGCCGCCGCCGCTGGTGGTTCGACGGCGACATCGCCATCGGCCTGCCGATCGCCTCCAGCGTGATCGCCCCGGACGGCCAGAAGGTCACCGGCGCCGCCTTCTTCGACCTCGACAACGACATGGTCCACCGGGCCAGCTTCGAGCCCGAGGCCCGTGTGGCGATGCTGGACGCCCTCGGCATCCACGCCCAGGTCATGTACCCCAACGTCGCCGGGTTCGGGAACCAGAACTTCCTCAAGTCGCCGGACGACATGCTCCGGCTCGTCAGCGTCCAGATCTACAACGACGCCCTGGCCGAGTTCCAGGACGACACCGGCCAGCGGGTCTTCGGCATGGCGCTGCTGCCGTGGTGGGACCTCGACGCTGCGGTGGCCGAGATCGAGCGGGCCAGCGCCAACGGTCTGCTGGGCATCGTGACCTGCAGCAACCCGGAGGAGGCCGGGCTGCCGGACATGGGGGAGCGGGCCTGGGATCCGGTCTGGCAGGCCTGTTCCGATCTGGCCATGCCGGTCAACTTCCACATCGGCTCGTCGAAGGGCAGCCTCGACTTCTTCGGGAAGGCCCCCTGGCCGTCGTTCGGCCAGGAGCGGAGGCTGGCGGTCGGCTCGGCCAACCTGTTCATGGGCAACGCCAGGGTGATCGGCAACATGATCTATGCCGGCGTCCCGGAGCGCTTCCCGGACCTGCGGTTCGTCTCGGTGGAGAGCGGCATCGGCTGGATCCCGTTCTTCCTCGAGTGCCTCGATCATCAGCTCGACGAGACCGCCCCGAACGAGCTCGCTGAGCTGAGCCTGGCGCCGTCCGACTACTTCAGGCGGCAGTTCTTCGGGACGTTCTGGTTCGAGTCGGCCATGGTTCCGGCCGCCATCGACTACCTGGGACCGCAGTGCCTCATGTTCGAGACGGACTTCCCGCACCCCACGTGTCTGTATCCCAGGGACGACGACCGGCTGGCGACCACGATCGCCCCCCTGTCCCCGGAGGTGGTGACCAGGATCCTCCAGGACAACGCCGCCGAGCTGTACCGCATCGAGCTGTGATCGGGGGCCGACCTCACAGCGGTTCGACCCTGTGATCGGGGGCCGACCTCAGAACGGCTCGACTCTGTGATCGGGGGCCGACCTCACAGCGGTTCGACCCTGCTGGTGCCGGTGGCGGGGTTCGGCGACCGGCCGTAGTACGCCCCACCGTACCCCGGCTCGACCTCGTAGTCCGGGGGCTGGAACGCAGCGAGGGCCGAGCGCCACCGCCGGATCAGCTCGTCCTCGGCCCGGTAGTCGAACGGATCCTGGAGCCGAGCCTCGGCCTCGGCCGTCGGCCGGTTGGCGGCCAGCCACCGCACGGTCCGTCGCAGCCCGTCCTCGGGGGTGACGACGTCCCGATAGCCGAGCAGCGACTGCAGCGGCCGGCTGTTGACCACCCGGTGGGCGGTCGAGTGGTGCATGACCATCGGGCGGGCCGGGGCCGCCAGCTCGTTCGGGAGGGAGAGGAGCTCGAAGCGGTGGCCGAGCTCGTCGGCCACGATCTCGGCCATCTGCGCCAGGGTCAGCGCGCGCTCGTCGGTGACGTTGAAGGCCAGGCCCGACCCGTCCTCGGCCCGGTCGATGGCGCACAGCACCGCATGGGCCGCGTTCTCCACATAGGCGGCCGACTTCAGGGTCAGCCCGCCGTCGGCCACTATGAGCACCGGCCGCCGATCGAGGGCCCTGCGAACCATCGGCCACTCCCTCGGCAGCAGCTGCCGGGGTCCGTACAGCATCGGGTATCGGAGATGCACGGCTTCGGGGTGGTGGTCGAACACCACGTCCTCGGTGGCCACGATCCGGCGGATCTTGCCGATCGGCTCGTCCGGCCCGGCCAGCGGCGCATCGACCGGGGCCGGCACCGTCATACCGGTCGGGAACAGGTCTGCGGGCTCGACCCAGCCGGTCACCGCCCCGACCCCGCCGATGGTGACCAGTCGCCCGACCCGCCCGACCAGCATCGGCGCCAGGGTCCGCAGCCGGCCGTACATCACGACGGCGAGGTCGAACGTGCGCGAGCCGAGCGCCGCCGCGGTGACCTCGCTATCGAAGGGATCGGTGTGGATGTGGCTCACCTCGGGCGGGATCTCGTCGACCTCGTGGCGGCCGGTATGGAGCACGGTGACCTCGAAGCCACGATCGAGCAGGCCACCGACGACGTACGGCCCGGTCGGCCCGGTGCCCCCGATCACCAGCGCTCGCTCAACGGTCAACGGCGTCGCTCCCTCGTCTCCGTACCGGACCCACTACCGGAACGTCGGCTCGCGCTTCTCCATGAACGCAGCGATGGCCTCACGGTGCTCGGCCGATCGCATGGCATCCCGGAGCATCGCCAGCTCCCGGCGCTGGACCGCCCCGAGGTCGCCGTCGCTGCCGTTGGCCGTCAACAGCTCCTTGACCATCCGAACTGCGGTCGGGGGATTCCTGGCGTAGCTCTCGGCATGGTCGATCGCCGCGTCGACGAGCTCGTCGTCGGCGACGACCCTGTCGACGAGGCCGACGTCCAGCGCCTCCTCGGCCGATGCCATGCGCCCGGACAGCGCCAGGTCACTGGCCGCCCCCCACCCGCACCGCTGAACCAGGAAATGGCTCGACGCCAGCTCGGGGACGAGGCCCATCCGCACGAATCGGGCCGACAACCGTGCCGATCGCCCGGCCACGAGGTAGTCCATCGGCAGGATCATGGTGAGCCCGACACCCACCGCTGGACCGTTGACCGCCGCCACCATCGGTTTCGACCGGCGGACCAGCCCGACCCAGTCACGATCGGACGAGCGGTCCCGGTCGAGGTCACCGGCCGACGAGCCGGTGGCGAACTCGTCTCCGATATCGGCGCCGGCGCAGAACCCCCGCCCGGCCCCGGTGAACACGAACGCCCCGATCCCGTCGGATTCGTTGCCCTCGTCGATCGCCGCCACCATCTCGCTGCTCATCCGCCGGGTCCAGGCATTGAGGCGCTCGGGGCGGGACAGCGTGATCAGCCGCACCAGCCCGCGGTCCTCGACCTCGATCTGCTCGTAGTCCACGTGCCCTCCCGTTCGGC
>JAHELU010000143.1 GCA_024644005.1 Acidimicrobiales bacterium
GACCGACCGTGAAGACACCGCCGTCGTTCAGTCTGGCCACGGTGGTGGGAATGCCGCCCACCAGGGCGATGGGCACGTGCTCAACGGCTCCGGCCGCCGTCTTGGTCACCGTCGGCGTCACGTGCACCGAGCGGTGGCGGCCGAGGATCACACCGGTCACACCTGCACACTCCGCGGTCCGGAGGATGGCCCCGAGGTTGCCTGGGTCGGTGATGCCGTCGAGCACCACCAGGAACGCCCGGGGATCGTCGAGCAGCCGATCGAGATCCGCCTCGGCCAGCGGTGCCGCACGGGCGATGACGCCCTGATGGGATTCGGTCAGCGCTTCCGCCGCCATGTGTCGTCGTGTCACCTTCTTCAGCGGGATGCCCAGTTCCCGGCTCAGCTCCTCGATGTCGGACAGCACATCGGATCCTGCCAGCTCCTCGATCATGACGACGTGGTCGGCCCGCCGCTTGCCGGCGAGCAGGAGCTCCCGCACGGCCTGGCGACCCTCGACCTGATCACCACCCAGACCCCGCGTCGAGCGCCGCCGACGACCCCGCTGATCACCGGAGCGCTTGGGTTGACCGGACCGAGCGGAGCGGGCGGCCGGCGCCGATCGTCGCTTCGGTTTCTTGCGACCGGCCATCAGCGGTGGTCTCCGTGATCGTGCCCGTCAGCGGCGGTCGGGCCCTCGTCGGACCGGTACAGGAGGGCGACGGCGAAGCACTGGACACCGTCGATCAGCCACGTCAGGCCCTCGGTCCGCTTCCCCTTCACCGTGACCGGGGCGTCGACCGCACGGCCGAGGTTGTGCTCCATCTCGGCCCGAACCGGGGCGATCCTCGGTCGATCGAGCACGATGGTGCAGTCGATGTTGGCGACGCGCCAGCCTGCTGAACGGACCGCGTTCGCCGCCTCGGTCAGCAGGCGGAGGCTGTCAGCACCGGCGTACGACCGGTCGGTGTCGGGGAAGAGCTGCCCGATGTCACCGAGACCGGCAGCGCCGAGCATGGCGTCGGTGCAGGCGTGGGCGATCACGTCGGCATCGCTGTGGCCGGTCAGGCCTCGGCAGCCCGGGAACTCGACACCGCCGAGGACGAGCCGACTGTCGGGCTCGTCGCTCCAGGGGTGCACGTCGAACCCCTGGCCGACCCGGATCGCAAGGAGGTTCACGAGCTGTGCACCCCGTCGGTCACCGCTGCATCGAGCAGCGCCTCGGCCACCAGGAGATCGCGTTGGAAGGTGATCTTGAGGTTGTCGGGCGAGCCCTCGACGTGGACAACGGCCGTGCCGGCTCGCTCGACGAGTGCGGCATCGTCGGTGGCGTCGACCTGACCACGGTGGGCGGCCACGAGGGTGGCCCGATCGAACCCCTGGGGCGTCTGGACCGCGACCAGTCGATCACGATCGACGGTTCCACCGTCGATCGAGCGCAACGTGTCGACCACCGGGATCACCGGCACGACAGCGGCCGAGCCGCTCTCGAGGCCGTCGACCACCCGACCGACCACGTCGTCGGGGACGAGCGGCCGGGCCGCGTCGTGGATGAGGACATGGGTGGCCGAGTCCGGGACAGCGCCCAGGCCGGCTCGGACCGATGCCGATCGCGTCTCCCCGCCCGGAACGACGGCGGCCACGCCCAACGAAGCCGGGGACCCGACCGAGGGCCCACCCACCACCACGATGCCGGAGCTGTGGCGGCGCATGGCATCGATCGACCGGTCGATGATCCGGCGACCGTCGATCAGCGCCAGTTGCTTGGGCTCTCCGAAGCGACTGCCGGTGCCTCCGGCCACCACGACGGCCCAGATCTCCATGTAGCGACCATAGCGGTCCAGGCAAATCCTGCCCCAGTACCTCCACCCTGATGGCGATGACGATCGATCCCGCCAACCGCTCGCCCCGGCTCGCCACTGGGGCGTCACGGCGTATGTCCATCGTCGACCGAGATGGTCTACCTTCTAGCAATGGTCGGAATCGAGCAGCTCAGATCCGTGATCCTCTTCCAAGACCTGGACGACGGCACCCTGGCCGAACTCGCCGCCTGTAGCGAGCGACGCCAGCTCCAGCGAGGGGACGTCCTGTTCACCGAGGACGACGAGCCGCACGAGCTGTTCGTCGTCATCTCCGGCCGGGTCGCGATGGTCAACCGCTCCTTCGATGGGCGGGAGTCGGTGGTCGCCCTGATGGAGAAGGGTGACCTGTTCGGCGAGATGCCGCTGTTCGACGGGCGGACCCGCTCCACCGACGGGCGTAGCCTCGAGCCGTCGGAGGTGATCGCCATCCCCTACGAGCCGGTCAAGCAGCTCTACCAGAACAGGCCGACCCTGCTGTGGCGGGCGGTCGAGCTGCTGGCCACCCGGCTGCGGGTGGTCGACGGCGTGTTGGCCGATTCCGTGTTCCTCGACGTGACCGGGAGGACGGCCAAGCGACTGCTGGGGATCGCTGGCAGCGCAGACGAGTTCTCGCTGCCGGTCACCCAGGAGGAGCTCGCGGGCATGGTCGGGGCCAGCCGGGAGCGGGTGAACAAAGCGATCGCGTCGTTCGTCAAGCTCGGATGGATCGAGCAGCGGGATCGCCGCTACCACATCCTCAATCGCGAGCAGCTCGAGCTGCGGTCCCGCTGACTTGCTACAGGCCGGAACGATCTCAGAACGACAGGTGCTTGTGGAATCGAGCCCAGGCGTCCGCTGCGTCCTGGGACCGATGGGAGGCCTTGGAGGGATCGTGGACGAACCCGTGCTCGGCCCCGTCGTACCGGACGACCTCGATCCCGAGATCGATCAGCTCCTGGACGTCCTCGGGCGGCGTGTAGGGGTCGTCGGTGCCGACGATCGCCAAGACGTTGGCCGGGTCCTCTGCATGGGGTAGAAGCTTCAGCGGCTCCCGCTGCCCTGGACCTTGCCAGCGCTCTGGCACCCGGATCATGCCGTAGAAGCTGACGAGACGATCGAAGCGGTGGGATGCCGCCGCCTTGAACGCGTACATTCCACCCATGCAGAAGCCGACCAGGGCGACCGGTTCGACCTCGAGCCGATTGGCGGCATCGACGAGATCGCCGACCACGTCGTCGTCGTCGAGCTCTCCGACGACGTCGTGCCGCTCGTCGGTGGTGTCGGTGGTGAAGGTCCTGCCCCGGAAGGGCTCGACGACGATCACGTTCCAGCTCTGGGCCGTCGACAACCGCGCCGCCAGGTCGTCGAAGAGCTTTCGCCGCCCCATCAGATCGGGGGCGATGACGAGCCCCCGCTTGGCCCCGACGGAGGGATGCAGATCGGCCGGTGTCCCCGACGCAAGTTCTATCTCCACGTTCTACCTTCAGGCCTCTGGTGTGTTCTCACCGCTGTGCACCCCCCGCCGCTACCGCCAGGGGTGTCACCGCTGCTGGACACCTCGACACGAGGCGCACGAGGAGCACGAGCGGCGGGCCGGCGAAGAGTGGACCCTAATACTGACCGATGATCGACTCGCCGGCCAAACGGACGGTGCCATCCTTCAGCGACTTGGCCCGGCCCGGGCCGATCCCGTCGACCGCTTCCAACTCGGCTGCCGAGGCGCTGAGGATCTTGCGAAGGCTCCCGAAGTGCTCGATGACGCGAAGGACGTGGGTCTCGTTGACCCTCGGGAGCTTCGACAACAGCCGGAAGCCCTTGGCCTCCCGGGCATCGTCGAGATCTCCGGAGTGCTCGAGCAGGTGGAGCGTCCTCGCCAGGAGCTCGTCGTCGAACAGGGCGTCATCGTCGAGCTCTCCGAGGGCTTCCATCGCTGCGCTGGCGTCCAGGTCGGAGTCGGGCCGGAGATAGTCGATGATGAGCAACCGGCGGTCGTCCTCCACCCCGACCATGAGCTCTTCGAGCTGGAGCCGGACCAACCGGCCGTCCGAGCCCAGCTCGATCAGGTTGTGCTCGATCTCGGTGGAGATCCTGACCACCATTTCGGCCCGTTGCAGGACCTCCACTACGTGGCGGAGCGTCACCAGGTCTTCGACCTCCAGCGCGGACAGCTTTCGGGCCACCACGTCCAGCCTGGCCCGGTACCGCTCCAGCGTCTGGATCGCCTGGTTCGATCGCTCCAGCAGCCGGCTCGGCGACAGCACCTGGTGGGTCTGCTCGCCGACGTAGACCTGGATCTCCTTGCGGGACTCCGACACCGTGATCACCGGCGAGTCGAGCGACCGGGCGGCCCGTTGAGCCGTCCGATGCCGGGTGCCGGTCTCCGATGTCGGGATGTTGGGGTTCGGTACGAGGTGGACGTTGGCTCGGGCGATGCGGGTGACGTCGTCGGCGAGGATGATCGCGCCGTCCATCTTCGCCAGCTCCGACAGCCGTTGCGGGGAGAACGCGGCATCGAGCAGGAACCCACCGGAGCAGATGTTGAGCACCTCCGGCCCGTCGCCGATGATGATCAAGCCGCCTCGACCGGATGCGAGAACCCGCTGTAGCCCGTCCCGGAGTGGCGTGCCGGGAGCCACGAGCGCCAGCGCCCTGAACAGCGCGATGTCGGAACGAGCCTCCATGGGCCACCATCGTAGTATCTCTGCTGCAAACCCGAACGAGTAGGTTCGATCGGGCAGCCCGCTCGAAGCATCACACCCGACGCCGTGCCACCGCCTGAACGCCCTGTAGACGGCGATGCGCGGCTGCTCAGGTCCTCGGCGGTAGCTCAGACCGAGAGGTTCTGGGGAACGGCTGCCAGGGCGTCGACGAGGGCGGCCTGCCGGATGACGCGAAGCCCGGTTGGCCCCTCCGGAGCCGAGCCTGGCGCGACGGCGGTTCGAAACCCCATCCGGTACGACTCCTGCAGCCGCTGCTCGATCAGCGGTATCGAGCGCAGCTCCCCGCCGAGTCCGACCTCGCCGCACATCACGACGTCGGGCGCCACGGGCTGCCCGTCGATCGCAGAGGCCAGCGCCAGCGCCAAGCCGAGATCGGCTGCCGGTTCGTCGACGAGGGCGCCACCGGCAGCGGACAGGAACAGGTCGTAGCCCTGGACCCGGTATCCGGCTCTGCTGGCCAGGACCGCCGACACGAGGGCCGCCCGCCGCCCATCGACGCCCTGGACGGTGAGCTGACCCGGCCGACCGGCGACCTCGACCGCCAGCGCCTGGATCTCCACCAGCACCGGCCGACGACCGGACAGGATCGGCACCACCACCGAGCCGGCGAGGTCGGGCTGACGATCCTGCAGGTACCGCGTGGACGGATCGGGCACCGGCGACAGGCCGTCGGCCGCCATGTCGAAGATGCCGACCTCGTTCGTCGGCCCGAACCGGTGCTTGACCGTCCGCAGGAATCGCAGCTCGCTGTGGCGCTCACCGTCGAACGAGAGCACCGTGTCCACCATGTGCTCCAGCACTCGCGGCCCGGCGATCGAGCCCTCCTTCGTGACGTGACCCACCAGGATCACCGAGACCCCCGAGCACTTGGCCGCCGCAACGAGCCGACCGGCCACGGCCTTGACCTGCGCCACCGAGCCCGGCGCAGCGTCGATCAGTGGGTCGCGCAGCGTCTGGATCGAATCGACCACCACCAGCTGCGGTGACCGGTGCTGCATCGCCGCCACCACACCGTCCACAGAGGGCTCGTCGACGACCAGCAGGGTGGGAGGGATCGGCCCCAGCCTGGCCGCCCTGGCCGCGACCTGCGCAGTTGCCTCCTCGCCGGCCACCAGCAGCACAGACGAGCGTGCGGCCGCCACCGACCGGGCGATCTGCAGCGTCAGCGTGGACTTGCCGACCCCGGGCTCGCCGGCCAGCAGTGTGACCGAGCCGGGGGTGAGACCACCACCCAGGACCCGATCGATCTCGTCGACCCCGACGGGAAACGGCAGGGCCATGTCGCGCTCGACCGCTGCCAGCGGCGTGACCTCGACCCCCGGGATGGCGAGGTGTGCCCGCCCCGAGGAGGTCTCCGCCACCTCGCCGACCGTGGCCCAGCCCTGGCAACCGTGGCAGCGGCCGGTCCAGGAGGGATACTCGGCGCCACACTCCCGACACACGTACACCCGTCTCGGCTTGGCCATGGACGCCAACCTACTCGTGGCCAGTGACAGGCCAGCCGAGCGGCCCGGCGAGCCGCCACCCGAATGCCGTCCGGTCCCCGGCTCGGGGATAGGGTCTGCGGGTGCTCGGTCGTCGAGTCGTGCTCCCGTCGGTCCTGTTGTTCACGATGACCGCTTCGTCGTTCCAGGTCTTCGCCATCGCCGTGCTGGC
The DNA here is from genome assembly GCA_024644005.1 of Acidimicrobiales bacterium. GTDB lineage: Bacteria > Actinomycetota > Acidimicrobiia > Acidimicrobiales > SZUA-35 > JAHELU01. Next base: position 6,197 of record JAHELU010000143.1, read on the forward strand.
GGTCCCGATCATCGACGACCTCGGGATCAGCAGGACCGGGATCGGCCTGGTCGGCTCGCTGAACACCCTGGTCGGGGCCCTGGCCGCGCCGGCGCTCGGTCGGTTCACCGATCGCATCGGGGCCCGCCGGGCGGTGATCGTCGTCCTGACGATCAGTGGCGTCGGCATGGCGTTGATGGCGCTGTCGGTCAACTGGATCCTGCTCGGCGCCTCCGCCGTCGTCAGCGGGCTGCCACAGGGATGGGGCAACCCCGCAACCAACGCGCTCATCGCCGAGCGAACGCCGGCCGACGCCCAGGGCACGGTCACCGGTATCAAGCAGTCCGGAGTCCAGGTCGGCATCTTCCTCTCCGGCTTCACCCTGCCCGGCCTGGCCCTGGCCCTCGGCTGGCGGGGAGCGCTGTGGGGCTACGCTGCGCTCTTCACCGCCGGCGCGGTCCTGGTCGCGCTCCGCCTCGAGCGCTCGACCGCCGCCCCGCCGGCCGACTGGCCCGACGGTGCCACCGCAGCCGGAACCGCCAGGCTTCCGGCCTTCGTCTGGATCCTGAGCCTCTATGCGTTCTGCTATGGCACGGCCGGCGGCGCCATAGGCCGCTTCTTTCCCCTGTGGGCCAACGAGGTGGTCGGCCTGTCGACCGTGGTCGCCGGAGCGCTGGTGGCGCTCGGCGGCCTGCTCGGCATTCCGGCCAGGATCGTCGCCGGTCGATTGGCCCAGGACCGGCTGGCCCCGGCCCCGCTCCTCAGCTCCCTGGCCGCCATCGGGGCCGCCTACTGCGTTGCCCTGGCCGTCACCACCACGGTGGGCTCGTGGATCCTGTGGCCGTCGACCGTGCTGTACTCGGTCGGCGTCGGGGCCTGGAACGCTGTGGCGATGCTGGCGGTCATCACCGCCGTGCCTCGGGCGGCGGCCGGGCGGGCGTCCGGTGTCGTGATGCTGGGCTTCCTCGGCGGCCTGACGGTGGGCTCGCCCATCGCCGGCGCCGTGGTCGACCGGTGGGGAACCTATCAACCGGTCTGGATCGGCGCCCTCGCACTCTCGATCGCCAGCGCGGTGCTCATCACCCCACGGTTCAGTCGGACCGAGCACCAGGTGGCTGCGGCTGGATGAGGACGGGCCGGGGGCCTACCGGAAACGAGGCTCCCGGACCCTTGACCTCAACCATGGTTGAGGTCTTAGGCTCCGCGGCATGAACGTTGGAACGACGGATGCCGAGCTCAGGATCGCCACGACCGAGAACGTCGGATCGGCGGCGGACTGGACGATCGGCTCGATGAAGCTGGGACGGGTCGCCGACCGACCAGTCGCCGTGGTCAGGACCGAGTCGGGGTTCCATGCGGTCGACAACGCCTGCCCCCACCAGGGCTACGGCCTCACCACTGGATCGCTCGACGGCGAGCTACTGACCTGCCAGTGGCACAACTGGAAGTTCGACGTCACCACCGGGGCCTGTGTCATGGGCGAGGAAGACGTGCCCTGCCACGCGGTCGACGTGGTCGACGGCGAGGTCCTGGTGACGGTCGACGAGCCGACGACGGCCGAGAAACGGGCGAAGTTGCGGCCCCAGGCGCAACTCGGAGAGAGGCTGCTCCGCAGCCTCGACCCACACCCCAACACCCCACCGATCTCCAGGGCACCCCCACACAGCCAAAGAGTTGCGGCCCCAGGCGCAACTCGGAGAGAGGCTGCTCCGCAGCCTCGACCTCAATCCTTGGCTTCGGCGCCTTCCTCGAGCACGACGTCCTTCGTGTCGACGACGTTCACCGCATCGAAGCTCCGGACGACACCGTGGCCCCTGGCATCGGCCCGGTCACCGTGGGCGCTGAACCAGGCTGTGCCGAACCCGAGGTCCCGGGCCGCGTCGAGGTTGGCGAGATCGTCGTCGATGACGAGGATCGAGGACGGCGGCTCGCCGGTGACCCGTCGCAGCACCTCGAACAGCGGCGCATCCGGCTTGCGCACGCCGACCGAGCCGCTCACCACCCAGGGATCGATCAAGCCCTCGAGACTGTGACCGGCCCGCAGCTTCATGGCCCAAGCCGCACAGTCATTCGTTATGCAGGCGGCCCTGACGCCGCTGTCGCGGAGCGCCCGGAGGTATCTGACGACGCCGGGCATCAGCTGGTGGGAGGCGAGGTAGGCCGCGTCGAGCTCGTTCGGGTCACCGTCGACTCCGATGGCCTTCCAGAAGTCGGCCGGCGTCATCCGGCCGAGGCTCAGGAGACGGGCCTTCAGCACGATCTCCTCGTCGGAGGCCGTTGCGCCACGCTTGCGAGCGAAGGGGATCAGCAGCTCGGTCATGTCGTTGCCCTCCCGGTACAGCACGCCCATACCGTCGAGCGCCACCACCCGGTAGCCGCTCGAGCCCTGATGGATCGGCACCGCCGGTTCCGGGGCCCGAGCCGGCGTCGGCTCGGAACGGCGGCCCCTGGCATCGGTTGGTCGAACCTTGGCCGCCGGCTTGCGACGCCGTCGGGAGCCGACGATGCGGAGCAGTTGGCCGAACGCCACCAGTGCCGCCAGGACCGCAGCCACGACCGCGACCCCCCGCAGCACCTGGGCCGAGGTGGATCGCCGGGCCGAGCGCAGCGCCACGTCGACCGGCTGCCCATCGAGATCGGTCCGCCACACGCCGAGCGGTCGTTGCTGCTCGTTCTCGACCGCCCCGGTCGATCCGTCCTCCTGGAGCTCACCGGGCAGCATGACCGTCACCTCAACCGTGACGTCTCCGAGCGAGGCGTTATAGGGGTCGGCGGTGACGATCGACTCGAGCGTGCGGCCGAGGGCGGCCTCGAGATCGTCGTCGGTGAAGGCGGCGAACCCGCCCGTGGGGTCGATCGTCCCTGTGAGGGCGTAGTCGACCCGACCGAAGCTCTGGGTCCTGACGAGCGCGAAATCCCTGATGATCCCGTCATCGCCGGAGAGCTCGCCCATGATCTCGGCGAACTGTGCCGTGGTGCCGAACGCCTTCTCCGCCCTGATCATGGTCTCGCCGGTCGATTCCTGAACCGGCCGACCGACGTCCCAGCCGGCCTGGGCCAGATCGCTCAACGGCAGTGTGGCGTCGTCACCGAGATCGAGCAGCCCCTCGGTCGCCTCCTGGTCGAGGAGGATCTCGGTGGCCACGATGCCGGAACCGTCCTCCTCCACGACGATGCTGACGTCGAACTCGGCGTTGCAGGCGGTGGCGAGCACGGCGGCCAGCAGCAGGAGAATTAGGCTGCGACCTTGCGCATTCGTTCTGCCGCGGAGCACCGGACCACACTATCTGGTCGGGACACTGCCCGGTTGGCCACGCTGGCACCGGGACTGTCGCCCGCCGAAAGACTACTCCCCGGCCTCGGCCAACTCCGGTGTGGAGGGCGGCTGGAAGCCCTCGTGGGAGGTGAAGCTCAGCTCCTTCTTGCCGTCGTCGTCGGTGATGACGTCGACCACGATGATCTGACCGGCCCGGAACTCCTTGTAGAGGAGCTTCTCCGAGAGCACGTCCTCGACCTCGCGCTGGATGGCACGACGGAGCGGTCGGGCTCCCATGGACGGGTCGTAGCCCTTGTCGGCGAGGAAGTGCTTGGCCTCGAGCGTCAGCTCCAGGCCGATGCCCTGACCCTCGAGCTGCTCGACGGTGCGGGCGATCATCAGGTCGACGATGTCCGTGACCTCTTCCCTGCTCAGCTCGTGGAAGACGATCGTCTCGTCGATCCGGTTGAGGAACTCGGGCCGGAAGTGGACCTTCAGGGCGTCGTTGACCTTCTCCTTCATCCGCTCGTAGGTCACGGCCTCGTCGCTCTTGGCGAACCCGAGGGTGGCCTTGCGCAGATCCTGGGTGCCCAGGTTGGAGGTCATGATCAGCACGGTGTTGCGGAAGTCGACCGAGCGACCCTGGCTGTCGGTCAGACGGCCTTCCTCCAGGATCTGGAGCAGGGCGTTGAACACGTCCGGGTGGGCTTTCTCGATCTCGTCGAACAGGACCACCGAGAAGGGCTTGCGACGAACCGCCTCGGTGAGCTGCCCGCCCTCCTCGTAGCCGACGTAGCCGGGAGGGGAGCCGACGAGCCGGCTGACGGTGTGCTTCTCCATGTACTCGGACATGTCGAGCGTGATGAGGGCCTTGTCGTCCCCGAACAGGAACTCGGACAGGGTCTTGGCCAGCTCGGTCTTGCCGACGCCGGTCGGGCCGAGGAAGATGAACGACCCCGACGGCCGCTTCGGGTCCTTGAGCCCGGCCCTCGTGCGGCGAATCGACTGGGCGACGGCGTGGATTGCGTCCTCCTGGCCGATCACCCGCTTGTGCAGCTCCTCCTCCATGCGGAGGAGCTTGGCCGTCTCCTCCTCGGTGAGCTTGTAGACGGGGATGCCGGTCCAGATCGAGAGGACCTCGGCGATCGACTCCTCGTTGACCTCGTCGAACAGGTCGACGCCGGAGGCCTTGATCTCGACCTCCATCGCCTCCTTCTTCGACAGCAGCTCCTTCTCGGAGTCCCGCAGCCGGCCGGCCTCCTCGAAGTCCTGCTGCTCGACCGCTTCCTTCTTCCTGTTGACCACCTCGGACAGCTCGTTCTCCAGCTCCTTGAACGCTGGGGGGGTGCTCATCCGCTTGATCCGCAGTCGGGAACCGGCCTCGTCGATGAGGTCGATCGCCTTGTCCGGCAGGTGCCGGTCGGAGATGTAGCGGTCGGCGAGGTTGGCCGATGCCACGAGGGCCTGGTCGGTGATCGTGACCCGGTGGTGGCTCTCGTAGCGGTCCCGGAGGCCCTTGAGGATCTCGATCGTGTGCTCGACGGTGGGCTCGTCGACCTTGATCGGCTGGAACCGGCGCTCGAGGGCGGCGTCCTTCTCGAGGTGCTTGCGGTACTCGTCCAGGGTGGTGGCACCGATGGTCTGCAGCTCTCCCCTGGCCAGCATCGGCTTGAGGATGCTGGCGGCGTCGATCGCCCCCTCGGCCGCACCGGCCCCGACCAGGGTGTGCAGCTCGTCGATGAACAGGACGATGTCGCCCCGGGTCTTGATCTCCTTGAGGACCTTCTTGAGCCGCTCCTCGAAGTCACCGCGGTAGCGGCTCCCGGCCACCAGGGCCCCCAGGTCGAGCGTGTAGAGCTGCTTGCCGCGAAGGGTGTCTGGCACCTCGTCTGCTGCGATCTGCTGGGCCAGGCCCTCGACGATGGCGGTCTTGCCGACGCCGGGCTCCCCGATGAGGACCGGGTTGTTCTTGGTCCGCCGGGACAGCACCTGCATGACCCGCTCGGCCTCCCGGGCCCGACCGATGACCGGATCGAGCTTCTTGTCCCTGGCGAGCTGGGTCAGGTTGCGGCCGAACTGGTCGAGGATCAGCGAGCCGGACGGCGCGTCCTGGCCGCTGCCTCCTGCGGTCGTGGATGCCTTGCCACCCTCGGACTGCGAGCCGCTCTGGCCGGCAGGGCCGGAGTAGCCGGACAGCAACTGGATGACCTGCTGGCGAACCCGTGACAGATCGGCTCCGAGCTTCACGAGCACCTGGGCCGCGACGCCCTCACCCTCGCGGATCAGCCCGAGCAGGATGTGCTCGGTGCCGATGTAGTTGTGACCGAGCTGCAGCGCCTCCCGGAGCGACAGCTCCAGCACCTTCTTGGCCCGGGGCGTGAAGGGGATGTGGCCGCTCGGCGACGAGCCGCCTTGCCCGATGATGTCCTCGACCTGGCTCCGCACCGCTTCGAGGGAGATCGACAGCGATTCGAGCGCCTTGGCCGCAACCCCCTCGCCCTCGTGGATCAGCCCGAGCAGGATGTGCTCGGTGCCGATGTAGTTGTGGTTGAGCAGTCGAGCTTCTTCCTGGGCCAGGACGACGACCCGGCGGGCTCTGTCGGTAAAGCGTTCGAACATTGAGATCTCCCAGACTGGGCGGGGGTGGCGTTTGTAGTTGGGGGCCGATGGGTGCGGCTGAGGCGGATGGGATCAGAGAACGGTGTGGCTACTCATCAATCCTACTGGCCGGGCAGAATTTGTTGAGGCCGGTGCGGCATATTGTGATGCAACTGGTTGGGATCGCTTGTCGATGAGTCACGGGGTTCGGGCCGGGCGGCATGCTATGTAGTCGGCATCCGGCGATCCAATACTGAGCGCAGATGTCCAGGAACGGCCAATCGGGCCGACAAATTCCCACCGGACGAGCCGATCGACCCACCGTGACGGAGGTCGACACCGGGTTGAGACGATCTGGCGAACTTGGCGTACCGTATGCATTGTGGTAAGCACCCCTCTCAGCGCCCTTCCAACCGCCAGTAGCGACCGCGCCCGCATCGAGGCGTGCCTGCTCCAGACGGTCGAGGTGCCGGGTGACGCCTACCTCACGGAGATCGCCTCGCACCTGATAAAGGCGGGCGGCAAACGCCAGCGGCCCCACTTCACCGTGGCTGCAGCGGCCACCGGGCTGGCCGACGGCACGTCGGTCCACGACGACGTCGTCCGGGGCGGGGTCGCGGTCGAGCTGGTGCAGGTCGGTTCGCTGTACCACGACGACGTGATGGACGAGGCCCAGCTCCGCCGGCAGGTGCCGAGCGTCAACGCCCGCTGGGGCAACCTGCGGGCCATCCTGGCGGGCGACTACCTGCTGGCCAAGGCGTCGGAGATCGCAGCCAGTCTGGGAACCGAGGTGGCCGGTCTGCTGGCGTCGACGATCGGCGAGCTGTGCAAGGGCCAGGTGTCGGAGCTCCAGACGCTGTACGACATCAACAGGACCGAAGCGCAGTACTATCCGTCCATCGCCGGGAAGACCGCATCGCTGTTCGCCGCCGCCACCAGGATCGGCGGGATCGTGGCCGGGTTCGAGCGCGACGCGATCGATCACCTGACCGAGTTCGGCCGGCAC
>JAHELU010000292.1 GCA_024644005.1 Acidimicrobiales bacterium
GCAGCAGCTTGCCGGTGGACGTGCGGGGGAGATCGTCGGTCACATGGAAGGCATCCGGCCGCTTGAAGCCGGCCAGGTGCTGCCGGGCGTGCTCGTTGACCGCATCGAGGGAGCCGCCGGGGCGGAGCACGATCGCGGCGACGACCCGCTCGCCCCAGGTCTCGTCGCTGATCCCGACCACGGCGGCGTCGAGCACGTCGTCGTGCTCGTAGAGGACTGCCTCCACCTCCTCCGGGGCCACGTTCTCGCCACCGCGTATGATCATGTCGCCCGAGCGACCGGCGAGGAACAGGTAGTTGTCGTCGTCGAGGAAGCCGAGGTCGCCGGTGTGGACCCAGCCCTCCTCGTCGATCGTGACCCTGGTCTTCTCGTCCGATCCCCAGTAGCCGTCCATCGCCCGATAGGTCCTGAGCTGGACCTCACCGACCTCGCCCGGGCCCAGGACCTGACCCATCGGGTCGACGATGCGGACCTCGACGTCGTCGAGGACCTGGCCGACCGAGCTCAGCCTCGCCAGCTTCTCCTCGTCGTCGAGCTTGTGATCGTCTGGACCGAGCACCGCCACGGTGGAGGTGGTCTCGGTCTGGCCGTACGCCCCGGAGAAGGCGACGTCGTCGGGGAATCGCTCGATGGCCCGGCGGATGACCGCAGGCGGCATGGGAGCGGCCCCGTAGGTGAGGGCCTCCAGGCTGGCCAGGCTCGCATCGGCCAGCTTCTCGGACTCGAGGACCCTGGCCAGCATGGTGGGGACCAGGAACGCATGGGTGACCTCGTGGGCGTCCACCAGCCGCAGCCACTCGTCCGCCTCGAACTGGCGCATGACCACCGTGATCCGCCCCGAGTACAGGGCGTTGAGCATCGAGGTGAGCCCGGCGATGTGGTAGAGGGGGGCGGCCAGGATCATGCGACCGAGATCGCTGCCGTCCGCAGCGTCGTTGGCCCCCATGATGTAGCCGGTCAGCGCCCCGTGGGTCAGTTTGACCCCCTTCGGCAGCGACGTGGTGCCCGAGGTGTACAGCAGGGCCGCCAGCTCCTCGTCCTCGACGTCGACGACGAGCGGGAACTCCTCGGCGGCGTCACGGCGCTCGGCGTAGTCCTCGTCGAGGTAGACGATGTGCTCCAACGAAGCGGCGCGGCACGATTCGACGAGATCCCGGTACCGGGACTCGCTGAACAGCAGCCGGGCCCCGGAATCGGCGAGCAGATGGGTGACCTCCTCGTCTGCTGCCCGGTAGTTCATCGGCACCAGCGTGGCGCCGACCGCGGAGACGGCGAAGAGCGCCTCGAGCATCGCCGCCGTGTTGGTGGCGAACAGCCCGACCCGGTCACCGGGTCCGATCCCGAGCTCGGTGAGCAGCCCGGCGGCCTGGGACACGGCCGCACGCAGCTCCTCGTAGGTGACCGGCTGGTCCTCGCCCTCGGTGGTAGTGTCGATGAGAGCCACTGAGTCCGGAGCGATCATTGCAGGCAGGTCGAGCAAGCTGGCCAGATTCACGGGTCCCCCATGGTCGGTCCCTCGGATAGTGCGTCGTTCCGGTTGAAAGAGTGCCACCTCCCGGGGGAGGTGCGCAAAGGGCGGTGTCGGTGCGACGAGCGGCGACTCGGGTGATTTCACCTGTAGATCTGACAGCGGATGCCGATGGGGAATATGGTGCCAACCATTGACGACAGAACCACCTTTGTTCTCGATACATCGGTGCTGCTGAGCGCTCCAACCGCACTGGATGCCTTCGGCCACAATGACGTCGTTCTCCCAATAGTCGTGCTGACCGAGCTGGAGGCCAAGCGCCATCATCCCGAGCTCGGGTGGGCTGCCAGGACTGCGCTCCGCCGCCTGGAGCGGGTCCGGGAGGAACACGGGAGCCTGACCGAGCCGTTGCCGATCAACGGCGACGGCGGAACGGTCCGCGTCGAGCTGAACCATGGCTCCGACCACCTCGTTCCCGAGGCCATGCGAGGCGAGCATGGCAACGACTATCGGATACTGATGGTGGCCCTCAACCTGCAGAGTGAGGGCGACTACGTCGTCCTGGTGACCCAGGACCTGCCCCTGCGCCTACGGGCCGGTGTGGTCGGCGTCCCGGCCGAGGAGTTCATCCACCAGATGGACGCCGATCTCGAGTGGCGGGGCATCGCCGAGCTCTCGGTGACCGCCGAGGTGGTCGACCGCCTGTACGACCAGTCGGTCGTCGACCTGCCGGCGGCTGCCGAGTTGCCGGCCAACACCGGGCTGATCCTCGAGGCCTCCGGCCAATCGGCCCTGGCCCGGATCCAGTCCGACGGCAAGGTCCGCCTGGTGACCGATCGGGCGATGTTCGGGGTCCGGGGCCGCAACGCCGAGCAGCGCATCGCCCTCGACCTGCTGGCTGACGACTCGGTCGGGATCGTCAGCATCGGCGGACCGGCCGGCACCGGCAAGTCGGTGCTCGCCCTGGCGGCCGGTCTCGAGTCGGTCCTCGAGCGCCAGACCCATCGCAAGATCATGATCTTCCGTCCCCTCTACTCGGTCGGGGGACAGGACCTCGGCTTCCTGCCGGGGACCGAGGACGAGAAGATGCGTCCGTGGACCGACGCCGTCGGCGACGCCCTGGAGGCGATCACCAACGAGCACGCCAGGGACGAGATCAAGCGTCAGGAGCTGATCGAGATCCTGCCCCTCACCTACATACGGGGCCGGACCCTCACCGACGTGTTCGTCATCATCGACGAGGCCCAGAACCTGGAGCGGAGCGTTCTGCTGACCGCCCTCAGCAGGCTCGGTATCGGCAGCCGGGTGGTGCTCACCCACGACGTCGCCCAGCGGGACAACCTGCGGGTCGGACGGCGCGACGGCATCGCCTCGGTCATCGCCAGCCTCCGGGGCCACGAGCTGTTCGCCCACGTGACCCTCAGCCGCAGCGAGCGAAGCGCCATCGCCGCACTGGTCGGCGAGGCGCTCGACGTCGAGTAGTCCCGGGACTCAGCGAAGGGTCCGGGCCAACCGCCGCTCGAGCGCCAGACCGGCCTCGATGGGGAGGTCGACGGCCGCCCGGAGCGCCCGCTTCATGGCCCGCAACGCCGCCGGGTCGAGGGCCGACAGCGCTGCCGCCAGGTCTTCCGCTGCCCGGTCGGCGTCGTCGGCGAGGGCCGACACGAGTCCCCGGTCGAGGGCCTCCCGGTGGTCCATCGTCTCGGCGAGGGCGACGATCGGTACGGCCTCGTGGGGGCTCACGACCCTGGTCAGCGACTGG
>JAHELU010000144.1 GCA_024644005.1 Acidimicrobiales bacterium
CCGCCCAGACGAGCAGGAGCGTGACGTTCACCGCCGCCACGAGGGTCCAGTGGTCCGGATTGAACGGCGCCACCGAGAGCCAGTCGATCAGCTGGGCGAGAGCCAGGAGGATCAGGAGCCGGGCCGACCGGGGCCGAGCCACGACCGCTACGGCGGCGACGCCGACGAGCAGCTCGGTACCGTCGATCGTGCTCGCGTTCGCGCCGGTGCCCGTGTGGAGCGCGATGTGGGCCAGGTGGGCGGGGGCCCACATGACCGCAAAGACGTCGCCCAGACCGAACACCCGGGTCCGATTGGGCTGCTCGACGAGGGTCACGGTACCAGGGTGTCCATCGCCGGCTCCGGCAGCGAGAGGAATGGCTCCCGGGCCGACTAGACCGTCCGACCCGGTCGGCCGACGCCGGCCGGTGGCTGCGACGGGGGTGGCGGTGACGGCGTGCGGTCCCCGGGTCGCGGCGGGGGCTGGCCGTCGGCCTGCAGCTTCGCCGCTGCCGCTGCGGTGGCGAGGAGCAACACGAGGAGCACGCCGATCGCCACCAGATACCACCGGCCGCTCGAACCGGAGGCCGAGGCGCCGTTGAGGGCGGGTCCGGCCTCCTCAGGGCCGGATCGGTCGATGCGGTCGTAGCGCCCGAGGGCGAAGTTGCGTCGATCGGCGTCGCTCGGGCCACCAGCTGGTGCCTCGAGGACGTCGAGCACCTGCCCGGTGTCCGCCAGTGCGACATCGAGCGAGCGGAAACCGACCTCGGCGTCACGGTACAGCTGGTCCAGGTGGGCCGGGAGGACCATGCCGAGCGATCGGGCCCGCCGATCCAGCTCGTCGTACAACTGGCGGGTCTCGATGGCTCTGTCGATGCCCCGGCCCGCGGCCTCGAAGTTCCAGTCCGACATCGCGTACCGGATGCCGCGGGGCACCGCCGCCCGGTCACCGTCGGCCACCTCCGCCTCGAACCGAGCGTACGAGGTCATGGCTTCACGTCGACGGTCGAGGAGCCGCTCCTGGCTCGGGGTCACGACGTAGCGGCGGAACAGCGCCTCGGCGTCGGACGAGCCGCCGTGGAGCTCGACCATGTCGAGCAGGCGCCGCCAGTCGTTCGACCCGGTGGCCCTCCGGTCGGCGTCGACGGCGTAGGGATGACGGCCGTCGAACATCGGAGCCAACGCCGCGACCATGCCGTCGTCACCGATCTCGTCCCGGAGTCGGTCGATTACCCAGGACGACGCCCTATAGCCGTAGTACTCGACGTCCCAGGTGTCCTCGAACGAGAACCGGCTCCGCCACGTGTTGAGCCCATCGAACCCGAGCGGCGCAGTGCCGGGTTCCACGATCGGTGTCTCGTCGGCGTCCAAGACCTCACCGGCGGCCTGGGCGTAGGCCTCGGCGAAGCCCTCGATCATCCACCGCTGCTCGAAGAGCGTGTCGTTGAACCATGCGTGAGCGAGCTCGTGCAGGAGGACCTCCGCATCGAGCGTGTCGGGCACGGCGATCTCCGATGCCCGCAGGTCGTACCAGCCGCCGTAACCTTCCTGGGCCGGGGCCACGCTCTCCACCAGCCGGAGCTCGCTGGCGGGCCAGGGTTGCCCGATGAGCCGGCGCAGCGCCGGCACGCCATCCTCGACGTGGCGGGCGGTGAAGTCCATCCACTCCGGATCGTCGACCCAGCCGGCCACCTCGATCCACTGCCCTTCGCCGACAGCGACCTGTCGACCGATCAGGCCCGAGTCCCGGAACGCCACGAACCACAGTCCCCAGATCTCGTCGTTGTCGATCTCGGTCAGCGTGTACTCCAAGGTCTCCTCACCGACGAGGCGGGGAACGAACGCCGGGCCGACGTTGGCCACGAAGCCACGGGGCAGCTCGATCCGGAACGTCGCCCGCTCGAGGTTCGGCCGGAGATGGAAGCCGATCATCGCGTCGTTGACCCTGGTGCCCTCGCTGCTTCGGCCGTCGGTGCTCTCCAGCTCGTAGCGCACGGTGGCCCCCTCGGAGCCGACTGCGACGTCGATCTGCTGAGAGAGCTCGTCACGGCGGTTACCGACGACCCGCCCGTCGGTGGAGACGTTGGTGGCCTCGGGGGGCAGCAGCACCGCTACCGTCTGCGCCGCCGTCGGCGCCAGCCGCTCCTCGACCACGACGGTTCGGGCGTCCAGGTCGACCCGGATCGTGGTCTCGCTCGAGCCACGGGCCTGGGCGGCCACCGGGGAGGCGGGCAGCACGGCACCACCGGAGACGATCAACGTCATCACCGGCATGACAAGGACTGCCCGCCACCATCGCCGCACCTGGACCATCACGCCGAACCAGTACAACAGCCGGCCCGAGCCCCGACAATGGGCAGCGACCGTGCGGCAGGGGGTCGAACGGCCCACGTCGGCTCCCTCCCGGTGCGCCGGGGAACCATCGTGGACATGACGGCACCGCCCGCCTTCCCTATCATGCTGGGACCCGAGAGTAGGAGCAGCCAGCATGGAGCTTTACGCACGCCTCAACATCCTCGGCGGGCACTCGGTGCGGCTCCCTCGGGGAGACCTGGCCGATGCCATCAGGCTCGACAACGATCCGATCTCGCGAGCCAGGAGCTGGGCCGAGCAGGGGGCCGACGTCATCCACGTGGTCGACCTCGATGCTGCGGCCAACCGGGACTACCGGAACCGGAGCCTCATCCACGAGCTGATCGAGGTCATCCCGATCCCGGTCCAGGTGGCGGGCGGCGTCCGCTCGCCGGGCGAGGCGGCCCGCCTCATAGAGGCCGGGGCCCATCGGGTGGTGATGGGGACGGCGGCCATCGAGGACCAGAACATGGTGTGGGACCTGTGCCGGGACCACCCGTCGAAGATCGTCATCTCGCTCGACGTCCGACCCGACGAGGAGATCGCCATCCGCGGCTGGGCCGTGAACTCCGGCCGCTATCTCGAGGAGGTCCTGCTCGAGATGTCGGACGCCGGCGTGACGTCGTTCCTGATCGCCGAAGCGGCTCGGGACGCCCTCCTCGAACCTCCGAACCTGGAGATCCTGGCCACCGCCCTGTCGCTGGTCGACGACGACGTTATCTCCGCCGGCGGGGTGCGCCACCTGGCCGACCTCCGCGACGTCACGGCCATCTCGTCGAACGGCAAGCGGGTGAACGGCGTCATCGTGGGACGGGAGGTCACCCACGGTCGGTTCACCCTGGACGAGGCCAAGGCCGTGCTGGCCGAGACCCCCGGCACCGTCAGGTCGGCCGAGCAGGTGGCCAAGGCATCGATCAGCGATGCGAGGACGGTCGAGGCCGCGAAGCGGTACCGTCAGCTGGCCGGCGAGCTGGACCGGGCGGCGGCCCATGCTCGGACAGCGAGCCAGCGACTGCTGGCCGACGAGACGGCCCGCGGTCACTCCCACGGCTTGACCGCAGCCGGCCACCTGGCGAAAGCCGAGCGGTTGCTCGACCAGCTGGCGATCGACCTGGCCGACCGATCGAGCGACTAGCCGGGCACGAGCGACCTAGTCCCCGCCGGACGTCAGTGTCTCGACCAGGGCCAGGACCGCCTCGGCCACCACCGCCGGCTGCTTGGCATGGACCATGTGGCCGGCGCCCGCGACGTCGAGCCGGAGACGGACGTCGAGGTACTTGTCGAACACGTCGGCCGAGGCCTTGAACCGCTCGTCCCGCTCCCCCACCACGGTGATCACCGGGACCGTGATCTCCGAGAGCCGATCGATCACCATCGAGTCGACGTGCATCGAGATCTCCTCCATCCCCTCCGGGATGTCCGCCTCCGCCGCCATCGACCGGACGGAGTCGTTCCACTGCTCCCGGCTGTCGACGCTGCGGAAGCCGGGACCGGCGGCCACCAGCACCAGGCCCGCCACGTCCTGCGGGGCTTCGATGGCATGGGCCAGCGACAGGTAGCCACCGAGCGAGTGCCCGACGAGCACGGCCGGTCGACCGGCGACGTCGAGGATGGCGGCCAGATCGGCCAGCGCATGGTCCCGGCCGTACAGGCCCGGCGCTGCGGCCTCGGACCGACCATGGCCCCGGAGGTCCCACCGGACGCTGCGAACCGCTCCCGCCAGGTGGTCGACCACGCCGGCCCACACCTCGCCCGTGTTCAGCCAGCCGTGGGTGTAGACGACCGGCTGCCCGTCACCGTCGACCCGGTGATGCAGGCTCGGTTCGCGGGGGGCTCCCGCCGCTGGCTGCTCGTCGATGGCTGGCACCGTCTCGACGGTAGCCGCAGGGACGGAGCGAGCGCCCGCTCACCGCCAGTCCTGACCGCCGCCGTAAACGTTGATCTTCTCACCGGTGATGTAGCCCGCCTTCTCGGACACGAAGAACCGGACGGCGTTGGCGATGTCCTCCGGCTGGCAGACCCGGCCGAAGGGCATCCGCTCGCTCAGCGAGGTGATGTCGTCGATGCCGGCCGCCCCCTTCACCAACCGGCGGCCCATCTCGGTCTCGACCAGCCCGGGGGCGACGATGTTCACCCTGATGCCGTGATCCCGCTCCTCCTTGGCGAGGGTCATCGCCAGCGACTCGAGCGCCGCCTTGCCCATGCTGTAGGGGGCGCCGTTCGCGGCGTGGCCGAGGGTGGCCACCGAGGAGATCACCACGATGTCGGATCGGTCGTAGGTCCGGAGGTGGGGCACGGCCACCGAGAACAGGTGATGGGGTCCCAGGGCGTGGGTGGACACCACCCGCAGCAGCTCGTCTGGCTCGGTGTCGACGACCGAGCGACCCCGGCTGGCGATCCCACCGTTGCTGACGAGGATCTGGAAGCCGCCGAACCTGTCGATGACCTCGGCCACGTTGCGGTTGTTGTCATCCGGTACCGACACGTCGCCCTGGAACGCAGCGGCGGCCCGGCCCAACTTCTCGATCTCGGTCACGGTCTCCGCCGCCGAGTCAGCGTCCTTGCGATAGGTGATGGCAACGTCGATGCCGTCCTCGGCGAGACCGAGCGCGATGCCCCGGCCGATGCCTCGACCGCCCCCGGTCACCAGTGCTGTGCGCGCATGTGGGCGATCGGCCATGTGTGTCCCCTCTCGACGCTCGCTGCTGGCTCCCGTCGTAGCACACGGGAGCCGGCGAAGCCCAGCCGCCCGCCCGGTCGGGGATGGCCGGTGCTCGGGACTCCGGACGCGGTTCGGATCCGTCGCACCGGCGCTACGTTCGTCTGATGCGAGCAAATCCGGTGAAGACGCTGCTGGCCGATGGGGGCCGGGCCTACGGCACGATGGTCTTCGATCTCCTCGGGGCCGGGCTGCCGAAGATCCTCGAGAACGCAGGCGCCCAGTTCGTGTTCTACGACATGGAGCACAGCGGCTTCTCGATCGACGAGATCAAGACCCAGCTCGCCTCGTGCCGGGGACTGGACATCGTGCCCCTGGTCCGCCCGCCGGACACCACCTACGCCCACACCGCCCGTCTGCTCGACCTCGGGGCGATGGGCCTGCTGTTCCAGATGTGCGAGACCCCCGAACAGGCGGAGGAGCTCGTCCGCTGGACCCGTTACCCACCGCAGGGGCGGCGGGGGGCGATGTTCGGCGGTGCCCACGACGACTACAGCTCGCTCGGCGTGCCGGAGATCATCGAGGGAGCTCACGAGCGGACGATGGTCTGCGTGCTGATCGAGTCGGCGAGAGGGGTGGCGAACGCCGAGGAGATCATGTCGGTTCCCGGGGTCGACGTCGCCCACCTCGGCCACGGCGACCTCTCCCTGTCGCTCGGCGTGCCCGGTGAGACCGATCACCCGGACATGCAGGCCGGGATCGACGCGATCCTGGCGGCCTGCGAGCAGCACGGCAAGGCGGCGGCCTGCCTGGCCGGATCGGTCGAGATCGGGCAAGACTGGGTCCGCCGGGGCTTTCGGATGGTGAGCTACAGCTACGACATCGGGCTGCTCGGCGCAGCCCTCGCCGAGGGCATCCGACGGATCGAGGGGGAGGAGTGAGCGACATGACCGACCACACCACCGACGAGGCGACCGACGAGCGAGCGGACCCGCTGCGCGACGGGCAGGTGGCCGAGTACCGGGACCGGGGCTGGGTGGTCGTGCCCGATGTGTTCTCGCCGGCCGAGGTCGAGCTGTTGGGGGCGGCGGCGATCGAGGTGCTCGACCGGCCCGGTCCCGAGGTGGGGCGGGAGGCCGACGGCGCCCCGTCGATCTGCTGGGGCATGCACCTCTTCGACGAGCGACTCGCCACCCTGACCCGGCACCCGGCGATCGTCGAGCCGGCCCGCCAGCTCTTGGGGAACGACATCTTCGTGCACCAGTCTCGGATCAACATGAAGCAGCCGAACGGGTCGATCGTGGCCTGGCACCAGGACTTCGGCACCTACCACAGGGTCGACGGTGTGCCGGAGCCCCGGGGCATCATGATCGCGGTCTTCCTCGACGACGTGACAGCCGTCAACGCACCGCTGCTGGCGGTCCCCGGCTCCCACCGGGAGGGCCTGGTGTCCACCGCCTGGATCGACCCGAGCTCGACCGATCACGAGCAGGTCTCGAAGTACCGGTACGACATCACCGACGACACGATGGCCGACCTCGTCGACCGCTACGGGCTCGACGTGATCACCGCCTCCGCCGGGTCGCTGCTGTTCATGGACATGACGGTGGTGCACGGCTCGTCCGTCAACATCAGCCCTCTGCGCCGGCTGCTGCTGTATATAAACGTGTGCCCGGTCGACAACCGGGGCGAGCGCTACGAGCGCCCCGAGTACTACGCCGCCCGTGACTTCTCCCCGATCGA
The DNA here is from genome assembly GCA_024644005.1 of Acidimicrobiales bacterium. GTDB lineage: Bacteria > Actinomycetota > Acidimicrobiia > Acidimicrobiales > SZUA-35 > JAHELU01. The sequence continues at coordinate 6,734 of JAHELU010000144.1, forward strand.
GCCGCTGGATCCCGACTGCCTGATCCGGCTCGCAGCCTGACGCCGTGGGCCGGCTCAGCTACCGACCGACCGGGGCCCCGCTCGGCGCCTTCGTCGAGGGCTTCGACGCTGCCGGCACCGGTCCCCTGGCCGCCGTCCCGGTCGACGAGCTGGCGGCGGGGCTGGCGGCCCACGGCGTGCTCGTCTTCCGCGGCGCGGCGATCCGGCCGGAGCGCTTCGTCGAGATCGGCCGGGCCTTCGGGGAGCTGGAGATCCTGCCGGAGCCGGACAAGCGCCATCCCGGGCATCCCGAGATCTTCGATCTCAGCAACGTCGGACCCGACGGCGGGGTGGTGGCCTACGACGAGCCGCAGTCGGTGTTCCTCCGGGGCACCGAGCGCTGGCACACGGACAGCTCGTTCCGGGAGATCCCCTGCCTGTGCACCATGCTCAATGCGATCGAGGTCCCCCCGGAAGGTGGGGAGACCGAGTTCGCCGACATGCGAGCCGCTCACGACGCCCTCGACGCCGAGCGCAGGGCCGAGCTGGCCGGGCTGATGGTGGTGCACAGCTACGAGTACTCGCGGGCCAACAACCCCGGTGAGATGGACCCGATGAGCGACGAGGAGCGGGCCAAGTACCCGCCGGTGCGCCATCCCCTGGTCCGGGTCGACGCAGACGGCCGGCGGTCCCTCTATCTCGGCGGCCACGCCAGCCACATCGACGGGTGGCCGGAGCAGCGGGGTCGGGAGCTGCTGGCGGAACTGGTGGCGTTGGCCGGGCAGGACCGGTTCGTCTACCGCCACGTCTGGGAGCGGAACGACCTGGTGGTCTGGGACAACCGCTGGACCCTGCACCGCCTCCGACCGTACGACATCGCCCGTCATCGTCGGGTGATGCAGCGGATCACCGTCGCCGGCACGGAGCCACCGGTCGGCCCCTGACCCTCGATCCTCCCGGCCACCCGCTCACAGACCGCGTCGAGAGCCAGACTAAGGTGCTGTGAGGTCGATCCGTTGCTGAATGCCGAGTCATGATCCCGCTCAAGGACGAGAATCCGACGACCCGGACGCCGATCGTCACGCTCGTCATCATCTTGGGCTGCATCGCCGCCTATTTCGGGCCCCAGGACAGCCTGGCCGACGAGACCGAGGCGCTGTCGTTCAACCTCGAATGGGCTGCCATCCCGTGCGAGCTGCAGACCGGCGAGCCGCTCAGCCGGACCGAGATCGAGGCGACGTTCAACCAGGGCGACTCCGAGGCCTGCCTCGACGGCGACTCCAGCCCGGCGCTGTTCCCGGACAAGATGGTCTATCTGGGCGTCCTCATCTCGATGTTCCTCCACGGCGGCCTGCTGCACCTCGCCGGCAACATGTGGTTCCTGTGGATCTTCGGCAACAACATCGAGGACCGGCTGGGCCACGTGCCGTACGCCGGGTTCTACCTGCTGGGCGGCGTGGCCGCCACTGCAGCCCACTACCTCGTCCAGCCGGCGAGCACCATCCCGGTGGTCGGGGCGTCAGGCGCCATCGCCGCGGTGATGGGGGCCTACGCCCTCTGGTTCCCCAACGCCCCGGTCAGGACGCTGGTCTTCTACTTCCTGCGGGACATCAGCGCCAAGTGGTTCCTCGGGATCTGGTTCGTGACCCAGTTCTTCACCGGGACCGAGAGCGGCATCGCCTGGGTGGCCCACGTCGGTGGGTTCGTCTTCGGGGTGTTGGTGGCGCTGGTGGTGCGGGAGACCCGTTTCGGCGAGCGCCACGTCAACCGCTCGGCGGAACCGATGGAGTGGGACTACACCGGCGGGGTCGGCCGAGGACCGCTGCGCCACCCCTTCGACCGCCAGCGCGGTGACTGGACCGACCTGTGACCGAGGCGACCGACCGCCGGTCGACCTGCGACCGATGGCGATCGATCGGGCTGGCGGCGCCGGGCAGCGTCGAGCTCGTCATCGCCGCCAGGATCGGCCAGGCCATCCACCGGGGCATTTTGTGATCGGCCTGGCGACGGCTAAAACTTGGCCGAGCCCGTCTCCGGTCGCCGTGTCCCGTTCCGGGTCGCCCGGAGCCGTCGGTCGACGAACCGGTAGGAGCAGCCGTGCATCGCAGAGTACTCATCGCCAACCGTGGGGAGATCGCCATCCGGATCGCGAAGGCCGCCACCGGGCTCGGCATGGAATCGGTCAGCGTGTACCACCCCACAGACGAGCTGTCGCTCCACACCCGCCTGACCACCGATTCGGTGGCGCTCGCCGGAGACGGGCCCGCCGGCACCGACCCGGTGGCCGCCTACCTCGACATCGGCGGCCTGCTCCGGGTGGCGATCGAGCATGGCTGTGACTGCGTCCACCCCGGCTACGGCTTCCTGGCCGAGAATCCGCAGCTCGCTGCGCAGTGCCGGAGCGCGGGGCTGACCTTCGTCGGCCCGCCCAGTAGCGCCCTCCGGCTGTTCGGCGACAAGGTCGAGGCCAGGGCCCTCGCCGAGTCGTCGGGGATCCCGATCGTCGGCGGCAGCCAGGACCGGCTGGCCTCGGCTGCCGACGCAGCAACCGAGGCGGCCAGGATCGGCTATCCGGTCATGTTGAAGGCGGCGGCCGGCGGCGGGGGCCGGGGCATGCGTCGGGTCGAGGCCGCCGGCGAAATGGCCGAGGCGTTCGAGCGGTGCCGGAGCGAGGCCGAGGCCAGCTTCGGCGACGGCACCCTCTTCCTGGAGCGACAGATCGTCCGACCTCGTCACATCGAGGTCCAGATCCTGGCCGACCAGCGCGGCAACGTGATCCATCTCTGGGAGCGGGACTGCTCGGTGCAGCAGCGGAACCAGAAGGTGGTGGAGACCGCCCCCGCCGCCGGGCTCGATCCCGGGCTCCGCAGCCGGATCCTCGACGACGCGGTCCGCCTCATCGAGGGCATCGACTTCGTCAACGCGGCCACGGTCGAGTTCCTGGTCGACCCCGCGTCGGACGAGCACTTCTTCATCGAGTGCAACCCCCGGATCCAGGTCGAGCACACGGTCACCGAGCAGGTGACCGGGCTGGACATCGTCGAAGCGCAGTTCCGGCTCGCGGCCGGGCAGAGCCTGGCCGACCTCGGACTGGCCGACCAGTCGGCCGTGCCGCCACCCCGGGGGTACGCCGTCCAGGCCAGGGTGGTGGCGACCGGCCCCGGCACGATCACCGCCTACAAGGAGCCGACCGGTCCCGGCGTCCGGGTGGACGGGTGCGGATACGCCGGCTACACCCCACCACCCCAGTTCGATCCCCTGCTGGCCAAGGTCGTCGGCTGCTCGGGCTTCGCCGCCACACTGGCTTCGGCCGTCGACCGGACGGTCCAGGCGCTCGACGAGTTCCACGTCACCGGCCTGCCGACGAACCGGGGCCAGCTCCTGGCGGTGCTGGCCACCGACGAGGTCAGGCGGGGCGACGCCCGCACCACGCTGCTCGGCGAGCGGCCCGAGCTGTCGAGCGGGGCCGGGCATTCGGGCGACGGCCGTGGCGGACAGGAGCGGGCGGGCGGCGGGCCGCTGGCCCTGCTCGATCGGCAGGCCTCGACCCTCACCGGCACCGGCAGCGACGGGCCGACCCGCCCGGCTGCCCCCCAGCCGCGACCGGAAGAGCCCGGCCTCGTCATCGGCCCCGGCCGGCAGGGCGTCGAGTGCCCCACGGATGCGTCGGTGCTGGAGTGCCGGGTGGCGATCGGTGACCGGGTGGCGGCGGGCGACACGATCGTGGTGCTGACGGCCATGAAGATGGAGACCAACGTGACCGCGCCGGCGGCCGGGACCGTGACGGCGCTGGTGGCGCTGGATCAGGGAGCCTCGGTGGTGGCCGGCCAGGTGCTGGCCGTGCTCGACCCGACCGATCGAGCGGCCGATCCGGCCGGGAACGGTCGAACCGAGGGGGCACGGCCGGCCGAGGAGACCTGGCAACAGACCCTGGACGAGGTGGCCACCCTCCACCGGCTGGCCGAGGCCCGGCTGGCTCCGGGCTCCGTGGATCCCGGCGTGGTCCGCCAGCGCAGCCGGGGCAAGCTCACGTGCCGAGAGCGGATCGATCTGCTGCTCGACGACGGCACGTTCCGCGAGGTCGGCAGCGTCACCGGCTTCGCCTCATACGACGAGTACGGCGACATCTCGGCGTTCACCCCAGCCAACCACGTGGGAGGCTGGGGCGACATCGAGGGTCGGACCGCCATCGTCTGCGCCGACGACTTCACCTCCCGGGGAGGTCACGCCGACGGTGCCATCGGGGCCAAGAGCCTCTACCTCGACCGGCTGTCCGTCGAGCTCGGGGTGCCATCGGTACGCCTGCTCGACGGCTCGTCTGGCGGTGGCAGCGTGGCCGCGATGGTGCCGGAGCAGAGGAAGGAGGGCGAGTCGGCGGCCAAGGAGTCGAGCGGGGCCATCAAGGCCGGACGGCCCCGGGTCGAGGGGGGCGGTGGATCGTTCCTGCCCGGTCATCTCGGCAGCACCCAGTACACCCGGCAGCTGACCACCGTCCCGGTCGTCAACATGCTGCTCGGCAGCGTGGTGGGCATCGGGGCGGCCAAAGCTGTGCTCGGCCACTTCTCGGTCATGGTCCGCGACATCGCCCAGCTGTTCGTCGCCGGTCCTCCGGTCGTCAGCCACGCCATGGGCTACGACATCACCAAGGAGGACCTCGGCGGTTGGCACATCCACTGCCGCAACGGCTCCGTCGACAACCTGGCCGAGACCGAGCGGGAGGCCGTCGACATGACCCGCCGGTTCCTGTCCTACCTCCCGGCCAACGTCTTCGAACCGCCCCCGGTGCTCCCGCCCCGGCGCGACGACCCGGCCGACCGCCGGGAGGAGGAGCTGTTGCACCTCGTGCCCCGCAAGCGGACCACCACGTTCGACATGCGCCGGGCCATCGAGCTGATGGCAGACCGAGACACGTTCTTCGAGATCGGGCCACTGTGGGGCTCCGACCAGATCACGGGGTTCGTCCGGTTCCGCGGCCACCCCCTCGGGGTGATCGCCTCCGACAGCCGCCACGTCAACGGCGGGGCGCTGACCGCCGACGGCTGTAGCAAGCTGACCCGGCACCTCGACCTGTGCGACCTGTTCCACATCCCCGTCCTCAACCTGGTCGACAATCCCGGCTTCGCCGTCGGCCTCGAGCACGAGCAGACCGGCACCATCCGCCGCGGTGGCGAGTGGATGGTGGCCTTCGCCCAGGTCGGGGTTCCGATCTTCACCGTGTTGATGCGGCGCAGCTTCGGCGTCGCCGGGAACAACTACGCCACCCCTCGGGCCCAGGCATCGGTCCGGGTGACCTGGCCGGCCGCCGACGTCGGCGGCATCCCGCCAGAGGGAGGCATCGAGGCGGCCTACAAGCGGCAGCTGGCCGAAGCCGAGGATCCAGCAGCGCTCCGGGCCGAGCTGAACGCCAGGATCGAGAGCGTCCGGGGGCCGCTCGGCCCGCTGTCGAAGTTCCAGATCGAGGAGATGATCGACCCCCGGGACACCAGGCGCTACGTCTGCGAGTGGGTGGAGACCGCCTACCGGCAGGTGTCGCAACCACACCGCCTCGGCCCTCGAGACCTCCAGTTCCGGCCGTAGGGTGGAGCTCCCGCTGTTCGACCAGGTGGCCGAGGTCGTCCGATCGCTGACCCCCGACGAGCTGGGCGACCTGCGGATCCGGACCCACCGCAGGGGCATCAAGGTCTGGTTCGACGCCGACAAGCCGCCCCGAGAGCACTACGAGGCCCAGCTGCTGGCTCGCCGCCATGTGGACGGCGAGACCGGGATGGCGATGGAGATCGGCTTCCACGCCGAGCACCGGGAGACCGAGCACAACATCTCGGCCATCGCCACCATCACCGTGACCGAGCCGCGGTGGCGAGCGATCCAGGGTCGAGACGCCGAGGTCGGCGAGTTCTACGGTGCCGAGAACTGGCGGCGGGTGTCGGAGGCCTGGCTCGAGCCGAACCTCGAGGATCCGGAGCTCCCCTTCGAGGTCGGCAGCCGCCTCGTCGACTACCTCGAAGCCATCGAGCCGGCCAGGCGCTCGGAGCGGTAGGCGAGAGAGCGAGCCGATCGTCACCGCAGGCGATGGCTCGGCAGCCGTCTGGCTGGCCGGCGGTGCCACTCGTAGGATCGAGGTCATGACGGCATCGCTCATCCCAGACGAGACGCTGGCCAGGGTCGGTGAGCTACTGGCCGAGCCCGTCACCGTGGTGATCGACCGCCGCGAGTCGCAGCGCTACGCCCTGGCGGTGGGAGACGTCAACCCGGTCTACTTCGACGAGGCGGCGGCTGTGGCCGCCGGTCATCGAACCATC
>JAHELU010000145.1 GCA_024644005.1 Acidimicrobiales bacterium
GTCGACGGGGAGGCGGCGCAGACCATCGACGCCACCGGCAAGCTCGTCACGCCCGGCTTCATCGACATCCACACCCACTACGACGCCCAGGCCCACTGGGACACAACCCTCAGCCCCTCACCGCTGCACGGCATCACGACCGTGATAGCCGGCAACTGCGGGTTCACCATCGCCCCCCTCGCCGAGGAGCACGGCGACTACCTGATGCGGATGCTGAGCCGGGTGGAAGGCATGCCGCTCGAGTCGCTGCAGGCCGGAGTTCCGTGGAACTGGCACAGCTTCGGCGAGTGGCTCGACCAGCTCGACGGCACGCTGGCCATCAACACCGGGTTCATGGTGGGCCACAGCGCCATCCGCCGGCTCGTGATGGGTGAGCGCTCGGTCGGCCACCATGCCACCCCGGACGAGCTGGCGGCCATGGAGCAGCTGCTGCGAACCTCGATCGAGGAGGGCGGGCTCGGCTTCTCCTCGTCCTGGGCCACCACCCACAACGACCCGAACGGGCAGCCCGTGCCCTCCCGTCACGCCTCGGAGGACGAGATGGTGGCGCTGTCGGCCGTGTGCGCCGAGCTCGACGGCACGTCCCTCGAGTTCATCCCCGCCGTCGGCCGGTTCTCCGACGAGGCGATCGATCTGATCGCCAGGATGTCGGCCGCCGCCAACCGGCCGCTCAACTGGAATCTCATCGCGGTGTCGACCTCTCCGCGCCAGATCGACGTGATGGAGAACAACCTGGCGGCCAGCGACTACGCGGCGGACCGGGGTGGCCGGATCATCGCCCTGACCGTGCCCTGCGCCATACAGACCCGGCTGTCGTTCCAGTCCGGCTTCGTGCTCGACGCGCTCAACGGCTGGCGGGAGCCGATGGCCCTACCGGACGACGAGAAGATGGCGATGCTGGCCGACCCCGAGCGGCGGCGGGAGCTGAACGAGCTGGCCCAGGGCCCGAGCCCGCTGCGGGGGGTGGCCAAGTGGCACCACCTCACCGTCGGTGAGGTGTTCTCCGACGCCAACGCGGTGTACCAGGGGCGGACGATCGGAGAGATCGCAACCGAGGAGGGCCGGGACACCTTCGACGTCGTCTGCGACATCGTGCTCGCCGACGAGCTGCAGACCGGGCTCTACAGCCCGCTCCGGGGCGACGACGACGAGACCTGGGCCCTGCGCCGTGACGTGTGGCGGGACCCCCGCACGATGGTCGGCGGCACCGACGCCGGCGCCCACCTCGACCTGCTGGCCACCTTCAACGCCACCACCGCCATGCTCCAGAACGCCTGCGCCGAGCGGGACCTGATGAGCTGGGAGGAGGCGGTGCAGCTCATCACCGACGCCCCGGCCCGGATGTACGGCATCACCGACCGGGGCCGGCTGGCCGAGGGCTACCACGCCGACGTCAACGTGATAGACCCCGACCGGATCGCCCTGCGACCGAACGAGATCCGCCACGACCTCCCCGGTGGGGCCTGGCGGCTCTACGGCACGGCCGACGGCTACGACCACGTCCTGTGCAACGGCACCGAGATCGTCCGCAACGGCGAGTTCACCGAGGCCCGTCCCGGTCGCATGATCCGCAGCGGCGCCGACACCACCGGAACCGGCATCGCCTAGTTGCGATCGGGGCCGGGTCCGGGGCGGCGGCATCAGATCCGGCTCTCGTCCTTCGGCCCGTCGCCAGCTGTCCCCCCGCCCCGCCCTGGCACTACGGTTGACCCATGCCGATACAGGTGATCGGGATGATCGGCGTCGCACCGCCGGCCGACGATGCCACGGTCCACATCATCGACGGCGGCGTCTCGCCCGACTACCTGGTCGAGTTCAGCCGGGCCCACGACGAGGCCGGGTTCGACTACGTCCTCGTCGGCTACACGTCGACCTCGGCCGACGGGTGGTCGGTGGCCACCCACGCCGCCGCCAACACCGACTCGCTCGGCTACCTCATCGCCCACCGCCCCGGGTTCGTCTCCCCCACCCTGGCGGCCCGCAAGGCGGCGACGTTCGATCAGCTGACCATGGGGCGGTTCGCCCTCCACGTCATCGCGGGGGCCAGCGACCGGGATCAGCAACGGGACGGCGACTATCTCACCAAGGCCGACCGCTACGCCAGGGCCGGGGAGTACCTCGACGTGATGCGCCGCACCTGGAGCGCCCCGCACCCGTTCGACCACGAGGGTCGGTTCTACCGGATGACCGATGTCCGCTCCGACGTCCGCCCGTTCCAGCAGCCGGGCCCGCCGGTGTTCTTCGGCGGATCGTCGCCGGAGGCGCTGGCGATGGGGGCCGAGCACTGCGACGTGTACGCGGTGTTCGGCGAGCCGCTGGCCGCCACCGCGGAGCGGTTCGACGACTTCCGGGTCAGGTCGGCGGCCTTCGATCGCCGCCCCCGGTTCTCGATCAGCTTTCGCCCGATCCTCGGCCGGACCGAGGGCGAGGCCTGGGACCGAGCCAACCGCATCCTGGCCGCGATCGAAGGCGACGGCACGAAGCGATCGACGAGGCTCGCCGGGTCCGGCGGTGCCCGGCCCTATGACCGCAGCGGCGAGCGGATGCTGGCTCACGCCGCCGCAGCAGAGGTGCACGACGAGCGGTTGTGGCTGAAGGTGGCAGAGGCGACCGGCGCACCCGGCAACACCTCCTGCCTGGTCGGCACCGCGGAGCAGGTGGCCGACGCCCTGTTGCGGTACTACGAGCTCGGCGATGTCGGCTATGTGCTGCTTCGTGGGTTCGACCCGCTGGCCGACGCCCGAGCCTTCGGGGCGGAGCTGATCCCCCGGGTCAAGGCCGGCGCGCTCGCCATCGACGAGCAACGGACCGGCGCCGCCACGGGGGCGGCCGCCGCTCAGCGGTAACAGCCCTCCAGGTCCCGGCTGATCACGATCTTCTGGACCTCGGACGTGCCCTCGTAGATCTGGTACACCCGGACGTCCCGGTAGAGCTTCTCCACCGGGTAGTCGTTCAGGTAGCCGTAACCGCCGTGGATCTGGACGGCGGCGGATGCCACCCGTTCCGCCATCTCGCTGGCGAACAGCTTGGCCATCGACGCTTCACGGCCACAGGCCCGGCCGGCGTCCCGGAGCTGGGCGGCGTGGAGGTAGAGCTGGCGGCCGGCCTCGATCTCGGTGGCCATGTCGGCCAGCTTGAAGGCGATCGCCTGGTGCTCGACGATGGGCCGACCGAACGTCTCCCGCTCCGTGGCGTAGGTGTGGGCCGCGGCCAGTGCTGCTCTCGCCCCACCGACCGCCTGGGCTGCCACCCCGATACGGCCGAGCGACAGGTTGGCCAGGGCGATGTGGAGGCCCCGGCCTTCCTCCCCCAGCAGGTCGGAGGCCGGGATCCGCATCCCGTCGAAGGCGACCTGGCAGGTGTCGTTGGTCCGGTGGCCCAGCTTCCGCTCCTCGGCGATGACCCGGTAGCCGGGGTTGTCGGTCGGGGTGATGAACGCGCTCAGGCCCCGCTTCCCGCCGTCCGGGTCGGTCACGGCGATGATCAGGGCCACATCGGACAGTGAGCCGGCGGTGATGAACGACTTGTGGCCGGTCAGCACCCATTCGTCGCCGTCCCTGACCGCCCGCGTGGTGATGGCCGACGCGTCCGACCCGGTGTGGGGCTCGGTCAGGTGGATGCTGCCGATCCACTCTCCGGAGGTGAGCTTGGTCAGGTAGTCGGCCTTCTGCCGGTCGGTGCCGACCTGCTGGATCGCCACCGCCACGGGCGAGTTGTTGGCCGCCATCACGTTCGACACCCCGCCGTCGGCCGCCGAGATCTCCTCCACGGCCAGCGCATAGGACGTGAAGTCGAGCCCGGAGCCGCCCCACGTGGGCTCGATCATCATGCCCATGAGGCCGATGTCGGCCATCCTGCGGTACAGGTCCCGTGGGGCGCCCCCCGCTCGATCCCAGTCCGCGGCGTGCGGGGCGATCTCGTTGGCGGCGAAGTGGCGGGCGGTCCGGCGGACGGCCTCCTGGTCCTCTGTCAGCAGCACCGGGCATCGCTCCATCGAGTCGAGGGCTGGGGTCGCCGCTCATTCTGTAGCATCATCGCCTGGTGGCGAAATCGATCGACAGGCTCGGGGTCCGTTGGGGGTTGGCCGGTGGCGTCGCCCTGGCGAGCGTCGACCAGGTCCGGGAGCTGGCTGGCTGGGCCGCGGACGCCGGCTTCGACAGCTTCTGGGTGTCCCAGGCCCGCGCGGTCGACCCGGTCGTGGCCCTGGCCGCAGCGGCCGATGCCACCGGCGGGCTCCGGGAGGTCGGCACCTCGGTGGTGCCACTCTACGGCCGCCACCCGATCGGACTGGCCCAGATGGTGCGCACCGCCCAGTCGGCCCTCGGTGGTCGCTTCACGCTCGGTATCGGGCCGTCCCATCGAGAGCCGGTCGAGCACGACCTCGGGCTGTCCTGGGATCGGCCGCTCGGCTACACCACGGAGTTCCTCGACGGGCTGCAACCGCTGTTGGCCGGCCGGCCGGCGGCGGTCGAGGGCGAGCAGCTCGTCACCAGGGCCGAGCTGAGCATCGAGGCCGACGACACCCCGATCCTGCTGGCCGCCCTCGGTCCCAGAATGCTGGACCTGGCCGGGCGGCGGACCGCCGGCACGTCGGTGGGCCAGTGCGGACCGAACACGATCAGGACCCACATCGCCCCGCTGGTCAGCGAGGCGGCGGCCGCGGCCGGGCGACCGCCGCCCCGGATCATGGCCCTCGTCCGGCTCTGCGTGACCGATGACGTCGGCTCGGCCCGCCGCTTGGCCCAGGAGGTCGGCGCCTCGTATGCGAAGTGGCCGTCCTATGCCGCAGTCCTCGCCAAGGAGGGCCTGGCCGATCCGGGCGATCTCCACCTGATCGGCTCGTGGGAGCAGGTGCTGGACGGTCTCGGCCACTATGCCGAAGCCGGGGTCACCGACTTCCGGCTGGAGATCGCCGCCCCAGACGCGGCCGCCCGAGACCGGTCCCGGGCCGCGCTTGCCGGGTTCCTGAGCTGACCGCGGGCGAGCGTCGACGGCCCTGCTCGGGGTGGCCCGGCTCGCTGCGCCCGTACCGCTCGACGACGGGTGAACCGGAAGTGGCCCCGATCGGTCCCGAAACCTACAGTCGGGGCCCATGAGCGAACTCAGCGAATCGGTCCATCTCGAGAAGCGGGGCGAGGTGGCCCTCGTCATCGTCGACAATCCGCCGGTCAACGCCCTCAGCCATCACGTTCGCCAGGGCATCCTCGACGGTATCGACGCAGCGGTGGCAGACGACGAGGTGAAGGCCATCGTCTTGACCTGCCGCGGCAGGACCTTCATCGCCGGGGCCGACATCAGCGAGTTCGGCAAGCCACCCCAGGGTCCACCACTGCCCCAGGTCCAGGCGGCGATGGAGAACAGCCCGAAGCCGGTGGTGGCCGGCATCCACGGCACCGCCCTCGGCGGCGGCTTCGAGGTGGCGATGTGCGCCCACTACCGGGTGGCGGTCGGCTCGGCCCGCTTCGGCTTCCCCGAGGTCAAGCTCGGTCTCCTGCCGGGGGCCGGCGGCACCCAACGGCTGCCCCGGGTCGTCGGCGCCGCCAAGGCGCTGAAGATGGTCACGAGCGGCGATCCGATCGGCGCTGACGAGGCGCTGGCCGACGGCCTCATCGACGAGATCGTCGTCGATCACGAGGCCGGGGCGGTGGCGTTCGCCGAGCGGGCCGTCGCCGAGGGTCTCCCGCTCAAGCGGCTCAGGGACCTGGAGGACAAGGTCACCGCCGACCGGGCGAATCCCGGCCAGTTCGACGAGTTCCGGGCATCGATCGCCCGCAAGACCCGGGGATTCATCGCCCCGGAGTACAACATCCAGTGCATCGAGGCGGCGGTCGACCTGGACTTCGACGCCGGCATCGCCAGGGAGCAGGAGCTGTTCCGGGAGCTGGTGACCGGGACCCAATCAGCGGCCCAGCGGTACTACTTCTTCGCCGAGCGGGAGGCGGCCAAGGTCCCGGACGTACCGAGGGACACGCCGCAACTGGACATCCAGACCTGCGGGGTCCTCGGAGCGGGGACGATGGGGGGTGGGATCGCCATGAACTTCGCCAACGTCGGCATCCCGGTCACCATCGTCGAGCGGGACCAGGCGTCGCTCGACCATGGCCTGTCGGTCATCCGCAAGAACTACGAGCGCTCGGCGGCCAGGGGCAGTCTGCCGGCCGACCAGGTCGAGAAGCGGATGGCGCTGATCACCCCGTCGCTGGACCGGGGCGACTTCGCCCAGTCCGACATCGTGATCGAGGCGGTCTTCGAGGAACTCGAGCTGAAGCGGTCGGTCTTCGCCGACCTCGACTCGATCTGCAAGCAGGACGCCCTGCTGGCCACCAACACCTCGGCGCTCGACGTGAACGTCATCGCCGCGTCCACCGCACGGCCCGAGAGCGTCATCGGGATGCACTTCTTCTCCCCCGCCAACGTCATGAAGTTGCTCGAGGTGGTCCGGGGCGACAAGACCTCGGATCAGATCATCGCCACCACGATGGCCCTGGCCAAGCGGATCAACAAGATCGCCGTCCTCGTCGGCGTCTGCCACGGGTTCGTCGGTAACCGCATGCTGTTCATGCGGGGCATCGAAGCCGATCGGATGATCCTCGAGGGGGCCACCCCGGCCCAGGTGGACCGGGTGATCTACGACTTCGGGTTCCCGATGGGACCCTTCGCCATGAGCGACCTGGCCGGGCTCGACATCGGCTGGAAGGAGGAGACCTCCACCTCGTCCACCGTTCGGGAGCTGATGTGCGAGAGCGGCCGCCGGGGCCAGAAGAACGGTCGGGGCTACTACACCTACGATCCCGAGACCAGGGTCGCCACCCCCGATCCCGAGGTGGAGCAGATGATCCGGGACTTCGGGGTCGGCAAAGGCATCGAGCAGCGCGAGGTCACCGACGCCGAGGTGCTGGACCGCTGCCTGCTGCCCATGGTCAACGAGGGGGCCAAGATCCTCGACGAGGGGATCGCCATCCGGGCCAGCGACATCGACGTCGTCTGGATCAACGGCTACGGGTGGCCGGTGTACACCGGCGGACCGATGTTCTGGGCCGACACGCTCGGCGTCGACGCGGTCGTTGACAAGATCGAGTCCTACCACGCCGACCTCGGTGGCGATCACTGGGCCCCGGCTGCGTTGTGGTCGAAGGTTCGCGACAGCGGCACGCCACTCCACACCGTCACCAGCGGCACGTGACGAGCCATGCTGCCGACGGCGCAGCAGCCATGACCGTCACCATCGGCACGTGACGAGCTGAGACCGCTGCGGCTCCCGGTCGGTTGCCATACGATGCAGAGCCATGACCGTCACCATCGGGGCAAGCGCCACTTCGTCGTTCACCGTCACCGAGGCCGACACCGCCATCGCCATGGGCTCGGGTGACGTACCGGTCCTGGGAACCCCACGCCTGCTCGCCTGGTGCGAGCAGGCGACGGTTGCCGCCATCGCTGCCGAGCTCGACGAGGGCACCACATCGGTCGGGTTCCAGATCAGGATCGACCACCTGGCCCCCACGCCGGTGGGGGCGGCGGTCGACGTGACGGCCACGGTGGCCGAGGTGGACGGCCGCCGGGTCACCCTGACCGTCGCTGCGGAGGACGGCAGCGGCACCGCGGCCAGCGGCACGATCACCCGGGTCGTCGTCGACCGCCAGAGCTTCATCGAGCGAATCGCTCCCTGATCGGCGCTCGATCGTCGTTGTCGGGCCCGAGGGCGGCCCGAGGTCGGTGACGGGCTACGTTGGGTGCCATGGCCGATGCCGAACGTGGCGATCAGCGGACGTGGCCGGCCCGAGTGCTGCGGTCGGCCGTCGCGGCACTGGCGGTTGCCGTCGTCGTCATGTGGGCCCTCGAGCTCGTCGACAGCACGCTGCTGGACGACCGGTTGCAGGGCAATGGCATCGGGCCACGCCGGATCGACGGCCTCGACGGGATCCTGTGGGGGCCGTTCCTCCACTCCTCCTTCGGTCACCTCGCCTCGAACACCGTGCCGTTCCTGGTGCTCGGTTGGCTGACTGCTCTCCGCGGCTTCCGGTACTGGCTGACCGTGACCCTGGCGGTGGCGATCGGTGGCGGTGGCCTGGTCTGGCTGCTGGGGGGCGGATCGAACCACATCGGTGCCAGTGGGCTCGTGTTCGGGTACTTCGGGGCGCTGATGGGGGCGGCCCTGCGGAGCCGCCGCCCGGCCACGCTCGCGCCGGCGCTGGTGGCGGTGTTCCTCTACGGCACCATCCTGGCCGGGGTGGTGCCCCAGGCCGACATCTCCTGGGAAGGCCACCTGTTCGGTCTCGTCGTCGGCTTCGTCGTCGCCTACCGCCTCGTCGACCCGCCCCCGCCACCGGCGCCGGACGACGACATCATGTACCCGTGGGAGATCGACGAGCCATGGCGGATCGACGATACGTCGCCGACCGACGACGGCTGAACCAGCTCACACCGGAAATTCGACGACCCCGGTGGTGTCGATCGGCTACGGTCGACCGAAACGGCCGAGAGGAGGTTGTGCCCATGACTGTCTCTGCGCTCGACCATCCCGGCCGCGCCCCTCGGAGGGCCTGAGCGCGTCACGCCTCTGGTGACGGCGGCCGGTGGAACCGTCCCGCCCTGCACACGACCGAACCACGAGGTGTGAACCGTGCGTCCGAACCCGGACTGGCTCGTCGACGAGCCGTACGAAGACGTCGACCTCGGCGTCCTGAAGAGTGGCAAGGAAGCCCAGATCGACCTGATCGAACGACACGGCCACGACGGCACGCGCTGCCTGGTGGCCCGCAAGCGCTATCTGCCCCGGGAGGTGAAGGAGAAGGGCGTGCTCGAGGCGATGGGCGTCCAGCAGGCGTCCACGTTCCGTCACGACGTCGAGTACCGGGAGGGCCGGCAGTTCCGCAAGAGCCGGGACCGTCGGGCGGTGGCCCGGATGTCGACCTACGGCAAGCGGCTGCTCCAGGACCGCTGGACCGACCACGAGCACGCGGTCATGACCCGGCTCTGGCGGGCCGGGCTCTCCGTTCCCTACCCCCTCTCCTACCACGACGACGCCTTCGACATGGAGTACGTCGGCGATCGCACCCGGGCCGCGCCCCAGCTGTGCGCAGCCCGGCTCGAGCGCGATCAGCTGGCCGACGCGTTCGAGCAGTTGCTGGACGGCCTCCGGCTGCTCGTCGCCGAGGGCATGGCCCACGGTGACCTGTCGGCCTACAACCTGCTGTGGTGGCAGGATCGGCTCTGGTTCATCGACTTCCCGCAGGCGGTCGACATCGCGGCCAACCCCCAGGGCCTCGGCTTCCTCCACGGCGACGTGGTCAACGTGTGCCGGTGGTTCGCCAGGCACGGGGTGGTGGTCGATCCCGAGGCCCTCTTCGCCGAGCTGTTGGCCCTGCTGTAGCGATCGTCGGCCGTCGAGCCCGTGCCCGGTTGCGCGGTGCAGCCGGGTTGACCGCGGGTCGATTCGGAGCGACGATGCCTGTAGATCAGGATCGAGTGAACGTGGCCGTCAACCCCCAGGACCGCATGGCCGATGCCAAGCTCCGGCTCGACACGTCGACGGCCGCCCTGAGGCGCCGACTGAGGGCGACGATCGCCCGCCACCGCCAGCACGGCCCGAGCCGACTCGCCCCCGGCACCCTCGAACCGCTCCGCTCCTGGTCACACGGCCGGGGCCGTGAGACCGTCGCCGTCCTGGTCTACCGGGGCGTCTCGAGCTCCGAGGTGATGATGGTGGCCGACGCCCTGGCCCGACCGCTCGAGGCGACCGTCCGCCTGGTGTCGGCGGAGCCGGGACCGGTGGTGTCCGTCGAGCCCGCCCGGTCGATCATCGCCGAGCCACTGGACGCCGTGCCCCGGCCCTATGGCCTGGTGATCCCCGGCGGGCTGGCCTGGCGACGGGAAGCGGACCGGCCCGAGGTCGCGGAATGGCTGCGGTCGGCAGCGGACGAGGCTCGGGGCGTGATCGCGGTGTCGACCGGGACGCTGCTGCTCGCCGCGGTCGGCCTCCTCGAGGGGCGGGAGGCGGCAGGGCACTGGCTGGCCGGCGACCTCATGGCCGAGCTCGGGGCCACCCAGACCACCGACCGCTACGTGCACCGGCGACTGCTCGCCACGGCGTCTGGCGCGCTGGCCGGGGCCGAGGCCGCCGCCCGGCTGGCCACCGAGATGCGCTACGGACCGTGACCGGCACCGCCCTCAGGGCCTGACGACCGCCGGTAGCAGCCGCTCGACCTCGTCGGCCTCGCACAGCTTCGACCCGTCGGTCAGCACCGCGGCCGTTCCTGCGGCGACGCCCAGCGCCGCCGACTCGATGAGCTCGCACCGCCGGCTGACCCCGACCGCCAGCCCGGCCACCATCGAGTCGCCGGCCCCGACCGTGCTCCTGACCTGGACCGTCGGAGCCCGGAGCCTCACCGTCCCCGTGTCGTCGATGGCGATGGCGCCACCGGCACCGATCGATG
This sequence comes from Acidimicrobiales bacterium, assembly GCA_024644005.1. Taxonomy (GTDB): domain Bacteria; phylum Actinomycetota; class Acidimicrobiia; order Acidimicrobiales; family SZUA-35; genus JAHELU01. The sequence continues at coordinate 10,434 of JAHELU010000145.1, forward strand.
CCACCAGGACGTCGACCTTGGATCGGGCCTTGACCTCGACGGCCGCATCCTCGATGTCGGCCTCGGTCAGCAGGGTCCGACCGACGACGTACGAGAGCTCCCTGGCGCTCGGCTTGACCATGTGGGCCCCCGACTGCAGCGCCGCCACCAGGGCCGGCCCCGACGTGTCGACGATGACCGGCGTGTCCTCGATCGCGGCCACCAGGTCGATGACGAAGTCGTGGTCGACGCCGTCCGGCAGGCTTCCGGACACGACGACGCAGGCGGCTCCCCTCGCCGCCGCCACCACCGAGGACAGGGCCGAGGCGACCTCGTCCGCCGCCATGGTCGGTCCCGGCAGCACGAAGCGGTACTGGTGGCCGGTGGCCTCCTCGATGATCGAGAAGCTCTGCCTGGTCTCGTCCCCGATCTCGATCACCGTGGTGTCGATCCGCTCCGCCGCCAGCAGGTCGGCGATACGAGACCCGGTGGGCCCGCCGAGCGGCACCACGGCGAGCGTCGACTCGCCGAGTCGCTGGCAGACCCGGGACACGTTGATGCCACCGCCCCCCGGCTCGAACACCGGAGACTGGCAGCGCAGCTTGTCGCTGGGGGTGACGAACTCGACCGACGACGAGATGTCGAGGGCCGGGTTCAGTGTCAGGGTGACGATCGGTCTCTCTGCCATCGCCTCACCGTAGCGACTGAGGCTCGCCGATCTGTGCCGGTGGGGCGGCCCTGGGCGGCAATACCCTGGTGCCGTGACCAGCGACGACGACCGGTCGAGCGATCGGCCCGATCCGGGCCCCGAGGCGGGCCGCGAGGCCGTGATCCCGGCGCCGGCCCTCGTGGTGCTGGTGGGCCCGTCGGGGGCCGGCAAGTCGAGCTGGGCCGAGACCGAGTTCCGGCCGGGCCAGGTCCTGTCGAGCGACCACTTCCGGGCCCTCTACGGGAGCGGACCGGCCGATCGCGCCGCGGGCACGGAGGCGTTCGCCCTGCTCGATCACCTGATCGAGCATCGCCTTGGCAAGGGCCTGACCACCGTGGTCGACACCCTCGGCCTCGACCCGGAGCGGCGGGCCGCCTACCGGGAAGCGGCGGCGACCGCAGGGGTGCCGTGCGTCGCCGTCGGGTTCGACACCGACCCGGCCCTGTGTCACGAGCGGAACGCGGCCAGGACCCACCCGATCCCCAGGACCGTGCTCGACCGCCAGCTCCGGCAGTGGCGGGCCACCCGGGACGGCCTGGCCGAGGAGGGCTATGCCGCCGTCATCATCGATCCGGGTCCGGCCAGGGTCGTCCCGGTCGCCATGGCCGCCCCCACGGCGGTCGGTGGAGAGCGGGGCCGACGTGAGGGCTGGACCCGATACCTCGGGTTCGACCTCGTCGTCTCCAGCTTCGACTTCGACGGCGAGTTCGGGCCGACGCTCGTGGCGATGGCCGCTGCTGCGGAGTCGGCGGGATTCCGGACGCTGTGGGTCATGGACCACTTCAGGCAGGTCCCCCAGGTGGGCCGGCCGTGGGAGCCGATGCTGGAGAGCTACACCACGCTGGCCTATCTCGCGGCCAGGACCGACCGACTGCGGCTCGGGACGCTGGTGACCAATGTCGAGCACCGCAATGTCGGGCTGCTGGCCAAGATCATCGCCACGCTCGATGTGCTGTCCGACGGTCGAGCCGAGTGCGGTCTCGGGGCCGGCTGGTTCAGCGCGGAGCAGGCGGCGTACGGCTACCCGGTCAACACCGACCGGGTCCGCCTCGACACGCTGGAGGACGCCCTCCGGGCGCTGCCGCTGCTGTGGGGTCCGGGATCGAAGTCGTTCGAGGGCTCGGTGCTCTCGGTACCGGAGGCGATGGCCTACCCGCGGCCGGTCCAGGACCCGCTGCCGATCCTGGTCGGCGGTGGCGGCGAGCGGCGGACCCTGCGCCTGGCCGCCACCTACGCCGACGCCTGCAACGTCGGAGGGACCGACCCGGCGACGGTGGCCCGCAAGATCGCGGTGCTGCGCCGCCACTGTGCCGACGCCGATCGTGACCCGGCCGACGTGGCCGTCACCACGCTCAACCCGATCGTCCACGCCGCAGACGGCCGCTCGCTGTCACGGCTGATCGAGTCGTTGCGACCGGCCAACCGGTCGGCCGAGGCCTTTGCCGCAGCGGCGAGCGCAGGGACCACCGACGAGCACGTCCACCGGTTCCGTGCGCTGTCCGAGCTCGGCGTCGACCGGGTCTGTGTGGCCCTGACCGGCAACGACGGCCCGGATCGGATCGAGGCGTTCGCCGAGGTGATCGACGCCTTCCGCTGAGGCGGTGCCGCCGGGTGGGGCCAGGGCCGGTCAGCGGAGGTGGACCCGGAGCCCGGGCCACCGATGGCCCGGTCCGATCAGCGAAGGTGGACCCGGAGACCGGCACCGATGGCCCGGTCCGGTCAGCGGAGGTAGACTCGGAGCCCGGCCACCGATACCTCGTCGTCGCTGACGTGGCAGTCCCTGGCCCTGGCCCCCGCCAGCACGGCGTCCCGGTCGACGGTGCTGACGTCGATCCCACCGAGGCCCTCTCCCCGACC
>JAHELU010000293.1 GCA_024644005.1 Acidimicrobiales bacterium
CCGGCGATGCAACGTCGACGCTAGCGCACCACCTCGGATCGGGCCGGGAACGATGCTTGGGCGCCGGCTCGCGTGACGGTGACCGCGGCCACCCTGGCCGCCCACGTGGCGGCGTCGACCATGCCGGCGCCGAGGCACAGCGCGTCGGCCAGTCCGGCGCAGAAGGCATCACCGGCGCCCGTGGTGTCGACGACGGCCACCGGGACCGGAGCGATCGGGGTGACGGTGGTCGAGCCGGTCCGCAGGCCGTCCACCACCACGGCCCCATCACCGCCCAGGGTGACGATCACCGCCTCGAGGCCACCGGTCAACTGCCGGGCCTGATCGACGATCTCGTCCATCGAGTCGGGGACCGGTGAACCGGTGAGGCCGGCCAGCTCGCCCCGATTGGGGACGAGCACGTCGATCCCCTCGAGCCGCAGGCCGGCCACGGCCGGTGCGGGATTGAGCACGAAGCGGCCGGCCCTGGCCAGCTGGGCTGCGGCGTTGACCACGTCGACCGGTATCTCCAGTTGGGCCACGACCACGGGAACAGCTGCGATCCGGTCCACCAGCGGGTCGAGGTCGGTCGGGGCGACCTCGGCGTTGGCCCCCGAGACGACGACGATCCGGTTCTCGCCTGCGCTGTCCACCTCGATGACGGCCAGCCCGCTCGGCTCGACGTCGGAGCGAACCACGCCGACCGTGTCGATCCCCTCGCCTGCCAACCGGTCGAGGAGCCCGGATCCGATGTCGTCTTCGCCGACCCGTCCCACCAGCGCCACCCTGCGACCGAGCCGGGCTGCCGCCACCGCCTGGTTCGCCCCCTTGCCCCCACCGCCCCGTACGAGCCGTCCCCCGATCACGGTCTCGCCGGGGTCCGGGAACCGGTCGACGAACAGGGACAGATCGAGGTTGATGCTCCCGATCACGAGGATCTCGGGGTCCGTCCCGGTCAACGATCGGCCCTGCTCCGGGCGGCGATGGCATCGAGCACCAGTCGCCGTGCGGTCTCGTGATCGAGGGTGTGGCCGTGGTGCACATTGAGCGGTTGCCCGTCGGCGCCCTCGGTATCGCTCACGCGGCCAGGTCGCCGGTCGACCACGGTCATGCCCCTCGTGAACGTGCCGGTCAGCTCGACGTCGACGCGACGGAGTCGGTGACGGATCACCTCGGGATGGGTCACGGCCAGTACCGCACACGGGTCGTGCAGGCCGCCCTTGCGGAGCCCCCGAACCTGCTCGACCTGGTCGAGGTAGCTGACGACGAGCTCGCTGATGACGGTGGCTCCGGTGCCGCCGATCGTGGCGATGTCGGCTACGAGGCCGTCGTCGATGACGAACTGATGGGTCAGGTCGAGGCCGGCCATCTGGATGTGGGCTCCCGAAGCCAGCACGACGGCCGCCGCTTCCGGGTCGACGAGCACGTTGAACTCGGCCACCGGTGTGTGGTTGCCGATGGTGGCCGACCCGCCCATGAAGCTCACGCCGGCCAGCCGACGCGGTAGGTCGGGGGCCTGGCGGAACGCCAGGGCCACGTTGGTGAGGGGGCCGATGGGGACCAGCCAGAGCCCCTCCTCGCTGCGGATCGTGTCGATCAGGTAGTCGACCCCGTCGGACGAGGCCGGACCGCGCTCCAGGGCCGGCAGCGACGGCCCTGCGAACCCGCTGACCCCATGGATCTCGGGCGCGTGGCGGGGTGGGGCCACGAGCGGCCGATCGGCTCCCGCATGGACGTCGACCTGGATATCGAACAGCTGGCAGGTGAGCAGGGCGTTGCTGGTGACATCGGCCAATGGGGCGTTGCCGCCCACCGTGGTGATGCCGACCAGCTCCCCGTAGTGGGCGGCCGTGACCAGGGCCACGGCGTCATCGTGGCCGGGGTCGCAGTCGACCAGGATGCGGGCCATCTGGCGCTCCGACTAGTCGGGCCGGCGGAGCTGGTCGAAGATGTCCTTGCACTCTGGGCACACCGGGTACCGCTTCGGGTCCCGGTTCGGCACCCACTTCTTGCCGCACAGCGCCCGCACCGGCGTGCCCTCGACGGCGCTGGGGAGGATCTTGTCCTTCTGCACGTAGTGGGCGAAGCGGTCGTGGTCGCCGTCGTCGAGCGCAGGGTCGTCGAGGGACGGATCGACGATCTCCTCGACGACCGGCAGGGTCTCCAGGTCGGACATGGGACCATCTTCGCCGGTTTCTCGGTCGCGGCCAACCCCCGAACACGCCGATACTCTGATCCGGACGCGTGCGGCGAGCGCCCGCTCCGACGAGAGGCCACCGATGCTGGACGTAGGTACTGACGCCCCCGACTTCACCGTGCAGGATCAGGGCGGGCGATCCTTCACCCTGTCGGACCAGCGCGGCCGATGGACCCTGCTCTGGTGGTACCCGAAGGCCGGCACCCCCGGTTGAACGCTCCAGGGGCAGAGCCTGCGTGACCAGGCTCAGAAGTTCGCTGCCGCCAACTGCGACGTGTTCGGGATCTCGTTCGACCGCCCGGCGGACAACCGTCGCTTCCAGGAGGAGAACGACTTCCCGTTCCGCCTGCTGAGCGATCCGGACCGGTTGGTGGGAACGGCATACGAGGTGGTGCGCGACCCCGGTGACCGCTTCGCCGACTACCCGAAGCGGATCGCCTATCTCATCGGGCCGGACGGCACCATCGCCGCTGCGGACGAGGTCACCGACCCGGCCGGCTTCGCCAGCGAGGCGCTGGTGATGCTGGCTGCGGCCCAGCGCTGAGCCCCGGCCCAGGCTCGCCTCGACCCTGCGCCTCGGATGGCTCTGCCCTGGGGCATGCCGTAGTCTTCGAGCCATGCCCGAATTCGGTGATGTAGCGGTCGAGGTCAGTAGGAATCACGTGGCGCTGGTCGAGGTTCGCCGACCGCCGCACAACTTCTTCAGCCTGTCCATGCTCGGATCGCTCGCCGATGCCTTCGAGGCGGTCGACGAGGATCCCGACGCTCGCTGCATCCTGCTGGCCAGTGACGGGAAGAACTTCTGCGCCGGAGCGTCGCTCGACGAGAAGGAACCGAAGCTGACCTCGGAGCAGACCTCGGAGACCGAGGTGGAGCGCGGCCAGCGCCACATCTACGACGAGGCCGTTCGGATGTTCAGCACTGCGAAACCGGTGGTCGCCGCGGTCCAGGGGGCGTCGGTCGGGGGCGGGCTCGGCCTCGCCTGCATGGCCGATTTCCGGGTCGGTGGGCCGGGCACGAGGATGACGGCGAACTTCG
>JAHELU010000294.1 GCA_024644005.1 Acidimicrobiales bacterium
GGGTATCTCGGCCATTGCCTAACCTCCCGGGTTGGATCCAGGCTAGTAAGCGGTCGGAGGACGGGCCAGCGCAACGGCGGCTCACGCTGCCGCCCCCGGGTTGTCGGTGGCCAGCTTCACCAGCTCGCCGACCGGGCGGGAGCCGCCGAGCTCATCCCCGAAGCGCTCGAACAGCTCCCGCTCCAGCCTCGCCACCGCCCCGGCCGGCCAGCCGACCGCCGCCCCCCGGATACCGGCGGCCAGGGCGGCGTACACGGCCGCCGCATCGTTCAGTGCGATCACAGCATCGTTGCCCGGCTCGGTGCTCGGCTCGTTGCCCGGCTCGGTGCTTGGATTGTTGCCCGGCTCGGTGATCGGCTCGTTGCCCGGCTCGTTGCCCGGCTTGTTGCCCGGCTCGGTGATCGGCTCGGTGATCGGCTCGTTGCCCGGCGCAGTGCCGCCGACCGGCTCGTCGGTGCTGCTCGGAGGCTCGGGGCCGGTGGTGGCGTCGACCATGACTGCAGTATCACCGGGCGCTGTGACAGTCACCGGTCCCTCATTTGTCGCTCGGGCGGCGGTGCGCGAGACTCGGCCGAAACGCCCCGAGAACCGACTGCACGGGAGAACACCGCCTTGTCCGAACGAGTACCGCTCGTCGACTACCTGGTCCTCGACGACCCGCCCCATCTGGTGGCCAAGCAGTGCACGCAGTGCGGAGCGAGGTACTTCGATCGCCGCAACGCCTGCGCATCCTGTTTCGCCGAGGAGTTCGACTCGGTCCCGATCGACAACGACGGCGTCCTGCGATCGTTCACCATCGTCGCCCATGCCGGCCCGGGTATCGAGGTCCCGTTCGTGGCCGGTGTCGTCGACTGCGGGGGCACGAGCGTCAGGGGCAACGTGATCAACGTCGAGCCCGATGCCGAGCACGTCTCTCTCGGCATGCCCGTGCGGCTGGCCACCTACTCGTTGGGCGTGGACGACAACGGCACGGAGGCCATCGGCTTCGGCTACGAACCGGTCGATGGGGAGCCGACGGAGCCGGGGCGGGCCTAGACCACAGCAAGGAGCAGCAGCATGAGTGCCAGCGAAGACATCTGGATCCTGGGCATCCACATGACGAAGTTCGGGAAGCATCCCGACCTCGACACGGTCGACCTCGGGGCCGAGGCGATCCGGGGGGCGCTGGCCGACGGTGGCGTGACGATGGCCGACATGGGGGTGGTGGCTGCCGGCAACCTCATGGGCGGGGGCGGTATCGGCCAGCAGCTGCAGAAGCAGGTCGGTCAGACCGGGGTCCCGGTCTACAACGTCTCGAACGCCTGCGCCACCGGGGCCACCGCGCTGCGAACCGCGATCATGGCGGTCAAGGCCGGCGAGTGCGACATGGGCCTGGCCGTCGGGGTGGAGAAGCTGGCCGGCGCAGGCCTGCTCGGCGGCGGGGGCAAGCCCCGCGCGGACGGCAAAGTCTACGAGCCCTCCGGCCGGTTCGGGGCGGTCGCCCCGACCGATGGTCGGATCGGGACCAACACCATGCCCGGGGTCTTCGCCCAGGTGGGGATGGAGTACGGCCACCGCTACGGCGGCACCAGCTTCGAGCTGTTCGCCAGGATCAGCGAGAAGAACCACGCCCACTCCACCCTCAACCCGCTGGCCGCCTACAGCAAGGCGATGTCGCTCGAGCAGATCATGAACGACGTGATGATCGCCTATCCGAACACCCGGCCGATGTGCTCGGCCAACTGCGACGGCGCGGCGGCGGCGGTGGTCACCAACGGCGCCACCCTGAAGACGCTGTCGCTGGAGCAGCAGCGGCGGGCGATCAAGGTCTCGGCCTCGGTCCTGACGTCCGACCCGTGGCAGGAGGCCTGCCAGGTCCTGCCCGACGTCAACACCCTCACCCGTAACGCCGCCACCCAGGCCTACGAGCAGGCCGGGGTCGGCCCCGAGGACCTCGATCTCGTCGAGTTGCACGACTGCTTCGCCACCGCCGAGCTGGTCCACTACGACAACCTCGGGCTGTGCGAGGAGGGAGGGGCTGTCGACTTCTTCGGCTCCGGCGCCCCGTGGCGGGATGGCTCGAAGCCGGTGAACGTGTCCGGCGGCCTGCAGTCCAAGGGACACCCGATCTCGGCCACCGGGATCGCCAACATCTGGGAGGTCTGCCAGCACCTCCGGGACGAGTGCGGCGACCGCCAGATCCCGGACGCCAAGGTCGGCCTGGCCCACGTGATCGGCCTCGGATCGGCCTGCGGCGTCCACATCCTCGAGCGGGCCGCCGCCTAGGGATCCGGGCCGCGGCGTAGTATCGATCGGGCTGTGGCCTCCCGACGCGCCCGCGCCGGGAGCGCTCGGCCACGCGAACAGGAGCACCATGAATGACGGACAGGCAGCCCTGACCGAGCAGCGGGACCGGATCCGGCCGGAGGCCGTTGCCGAGCAGCGCCCGCCCCACCGGTCGGGCGCCTAGCCGGAGGCGTCATCGGTGCACGACGAGCGACACGACGCACGGCCATCGATCCGGAACCTCGCCCAGGAGCTGAGCCAGGGCTCGCGCACGGCGCGATCCCTGGTCGAGGAGTGCCTGGCCGCCATCGACGACCCGGCCGGCGAGGGGCATCGGGCCTTCCTCAGCGTCGCGGCAGATCGGGCCAGGGCCACCGCCGACGGGTTCGACGCCATCAGGGCCGGTGGGGGGATCCTGCCGCCGTTCGCCGGCATCCCGTTCGCAGTGAAGGACCTCTGCGACATCGAGGGCGAGGTCACGACGGCCGGCTCGGTCGTGCTGGCCGACGAGCCGCCGGCGACGGCCGACGCGCCGGTGGTGGCCCGGCTGAGAGCAGCCGGCTTCGTGGTGATCGGGCGGACCAACATGACCGAGTTCGCCTACTCCGGCCTCGGGCTCAATGCCCACTTCGACACACCCCGCAGCCCCTGGGACCGAGCGGTCGGCCACATCCCCGGGGGCTCGTCGTCCGGTACGGCGGTGGCGGTGGCGGACGGGATGGCGGTCGCCGGCCTCGGCACCGACACCGGAGGATCGTGCCGGATCCCTGCCGCCTACTGCGGCGTCGTCGGCTACAAGCCGACGGCCAGCAGGGTCCCGCTCGACGGGGTGGTGCCGCTGTCGTTCTCGCTCGACTCGATCGGTCCGCTAGGCCGTCGCCTCGACGGCGGCGCCGTCGTCGACGACATCCTGGCCGGCGGCTCGGGGCGGATCGACGAC
>JAHELU010000146.1 GCA_024644005.1 Acidimicrobiales bacterium
CGGTCGCCCGTCGGGGGGTCACCGGGCCAGCAGTCGCGCCGCCAACCGCTCGAGCCCGGCCACCCGGCTGCCCTTGACCAGCACCGCAGCGCCGGATTCCAGCTCCGCCAGCCGCTCGAAGGCGGCGTCGAGCTGGCCGACGTGCTCGACGGCGTCACCGTAGGCCGGAGCACCGACTGCGATGACCCTGATCCCGGCCTCGACCGCCTCCGCGGCGATGGCGCGATGCTCGGCCGGTCCCTCGGGCCCGAGCTCGGCCATCACCCCGACCACCGCCACCCGGCTCGTGGCATCGATCTCGAGGAGGGCCTCGATGGCGGCCCGCATCGACGTCGGGTTCGCGTTGTAGGCGTCGTTCACAACCAGCACCCCACCGGCGCTCTCGGCGACGTCCATTCGCCATGGCGAGAGCCGAGCCGTGGCCAGCCCGGCGACGGCGTCGGCGAAGTCGACCCCGGCCGCCAGCGCCCCGGCCAGCGCGGCCGTTGCGTTCAGTGCCATGTGGGAGCCACGAACCTGGAGCGTCAGCTCGGCACGACCGTGGTCGGACTCGATCGTGAAGCTCGGGCGGAGCAGCCGGTCGAGGGTGAGCGAGCCCATCCGCACGTCCCCATCTCCGATGCCGAAGGTGATCACCGTCGCGTCGGTCCTCGAGGCCATCGCAGCGACGTTCGGATCGTCGGCGTTCAGCACCGCCACGCCGCTCTCCGGCAGGGCCTCGATCAGCTCGCCCTTGCCCTTGGCCACCGCGTCGAGGGACCCGAAGAGCTCGGAGTGGGCAAGGGCGACGCACGTCACGATCCCGACGGTCGGCCGTGCGACCTCGCAGAGCCGGGCGATGTGGCCGATGCCCCGGGCCCCCATCTCGACGATGGTGATCTCGGTGTCGTCCGGGGCGTTGGCCAGCGTGAGGGGGACCCCCAGCTCGTTGTTGAACGACGCGGCGCTGGCCCAGGTCGGTCCGACGGTCCGGCAGGCGGCAGCCATCAGGTCCTTGACCGAGGTCTTGCCCACACTGCCGGTGATGCCGACCACCGGTCCCGACAGGCGCTCACGGGCCGCCGTGCCCAGCGTCGAGAGGGCCCGGTCGGTGTCGGCGACGGCCACCGCCGGGCTCTTCACGCCTGCGATCGGCCCGGTGGCGGTCAGGTAGGCGGCGGCGCCGTTGCCGACGGCGTCTGCGATGAACGCGTGACCATCGCGATCGGCAACCAGCGGCACGAACAGCTGGCCGTCGACGACCGAGCGGCTGTCGATGGACACGCCGTCGATCGATCGATCCTCGCCGATCAATCGGCCGTCGAGCTGTGTGGCCAGCCGCGAGAGAACGAAGCGCACGCTCTGGACCCTAGCGAGAAGCGGTCGCGTTGGGTCGGGTGCGCGGTGGCGACGGCGGACGCCGATTACGCTGGCCCGGTGACTTCCGGTTCCGATGAACGAATCCGTCTCGTCGTCCTGTTCGGGGGGCAGTCCGCCGAGCACGACGTGTCCTGCACCACGGCCGTCCACGTGTTGGCCGCCGCCGACCCTCACCGCTATCTGATAGAGCCGATCGGTATCACCAGGGAGGGCGTGTTCGTCAGGGCCGAAGGGGCGGCCGAGCTGCTGGCGGAGCGCGAGGTGTCGATCGGGGCCGGCCGCCAACCGGCTCTGGCTGCAGTCGACGCCCTGGAAGCGGCTGGCCCGGGGGCGGAGCTGATGTCGGCGGTCTCGGACCTCGCGGTCGATCACCGGGTGGTGGTGCTGCCCCTGTTGCACGGTCCGCTCGGTGAGGACGGCACCGTGCAGGGCCTGTGCGAGCTGGCCAACGTCGCCTACGTCGGTGCCGGTGTGCTTGGATCTGCGGTCACGATGGACAAGGCCATGGCGAAGACGGTGCTCGGCAGCCATGGCATACCCCAGGCCAACTGGTTGCCGGTCCAGGAGCGAGAGGCGGCCGGTGATCTGCTCGCCGTCGCCAAGAAGGCCGTTGCCGAGCTCGGCCTCCCCTGCTTCGTGAAGCCCGCCAACATGGGATCGTCGGTCGGAGTGGCCAAGGCCACCGACGTCGACGAGCTGGTCGAGGCCATGATCGTGGCGTTCCGATACGACGAGCTACTCGTGGTCGAGGAGGCGGTGACCGCCCGGGAGATCGAGATCTCGGTGCTCGGCAACGACACGTTGGAGCTCTCGGTCCCGGGTGAGGTCGTTCCCGGCGCCGAGTTCTACGACTACGAGGACAAGTACCTCGACGGCAACGCCCAACTCGTCATCCCGGCCGACCTGCCCCCGGCCGTGGTCGAGCGGCTCCACGAGCTGGCGGCCGACGCGTACCGGGCCCTACGGGTGGAAGGCATGGCCCGAGCCGACTTCCTCTACGAGGAGGGCGGTCGCGGCCCGCTGGTCAACGAGCTGAACACCATTCCCGGATTCACGCCGATCTCGATGTATCCGAAGTTGTGGGAGGCGTCCGGCTTGAGCTATCCCGCCCTCATCGACCGCCTGGTCGACCTGGCCATCGAGCGCCACGCTCGACGGGCACCGAAGCGCATCACCACCCGGCCCCTGCGAGATCCAGACGGCCCGTGACGGGCGGGTGCGCCCCGTCGGCTGCGGCGCTCAGAAGCTTCCGCTCGAGCGACCACCGCCGAACGACCGGCCACCGCTGGACCCGCCGCCGCCGAACGACCGGCCACCGCCGGACCCGAAACCGCCCGATCCGTGGCCACTGCCGCCGCCGGACCAGCCACCACCGCCGGTGGCGATCCACATGCCGCTCCGCCGTCGCCTGGCGATGATGCGCTCCTGGATCCTCAGCGCCTCGTCTGCCACGGAGCTCGCCAGCGCAACCGCGTCCTCGACGTCGGTGGGGAGCCGGCGCAGGGTGTCCTCGAGACCGTCGATCGCTGCACCATCACCCGACTCGAACAGCTCCCACCCGAGCGATCGCCTGGCCCTGGCGACGGCCCGCTCGGCCCGGGAGACCTCCCGTTGGAGCTCCCGCCGCAGGGCCTCCATCCTGAGGTGCTGCTCCTCGGCAGCGATCAACAGATCGTCGATCTGGCGATTGATCCGGTCGCCGGTCTCGGCCACCCGAAGGTAGTTCGGCTTGACCTGCCGCAGCTCGCTCTCGAGACCATCGACGGCCCGTGCCAGTTTGGCCGGCCAGTCGACCAGGTCGGGGTCCAGGTCGGAGCGGTAGCGCTCGACGTAGCCGGACAGGTGCCGGAGAACCTCCCGGCACTGCTGAACGATCGCCGGGGCCTCCCCCCGTGCCCGCTCGAGGTCGACGACAAGGTCGTCGACCTGGTCGAGCAGCCGATCGGCGGCGATCAGCTGCAGCCCGGCCGCATCGAGCTGCTGGCCGGCCTCGTCGAACCGGTGCTCGGAGATCATGCTCGAGATTGCGATGTCCTGCAGCTCGTCCGCCCGCTCCAGCTCCTCGAGGGCCTGCTCCGGATAGTCGGAGGCCCATTGCCAGGAGTCGCTGGCGTGGGTGGCGGCCAGGGTGGCGAACTGGCGACGGAGGTCCTCGACCCGCTTCAGCTCGAGATCGGCCGCCGCCTCGAGCCCGGCGTTCCACTCCTTCAGCGACTTGACCCTGGCCGGGAGGCTCTGGAGGTAGTGGTCGGCGGCGAACAGCCGGGCCTCCGCAGACTCGATCTGATCGGACAGCGTCAGCAGGTCGAGCTCCAGGGTCGCGAAGTCGGCGGCGTCCACGATCTCGGCCACCCGCTTCAGCTCGGCTCGGTGGCCGTCGACGGCCCAGCCCTCGGACTCCCGTTGGTCGGCCATGGCGAGGGCCTCGACCACTTCCTCGGCGAGCAGGTCGGCCTTCGCCGGCAGCGCCACCCGGAGGTGGTCGATGTGGGCCCCGAACCCCGCCAGCCGGTCGAGCGCCTCGTCCTGGAGATCGAGTGCTCGCGACAGCTCGATGAGTCGTTGCCTGGCCGCCTCGATCTCGCCACGAGCTGCGTTGGCGGCACCGTTCGGCAGGGCCTGGGTCAGCAGGCCACCCGCCCGGTCGGTGGCGGCCCGGCCGGAGTCGGCCTCCCGCAGCAGTCCCCGCAGCGCCTCCTCGGTTCGGCCGGCACTCGTCTTCGACCAGACGTCGACTTGGGCGGTCAGGCGCCTGTCCCGCTCCCGTAGGACCCCGAGCCGGCTGAGCGACGGCGCACTCGACCGCTCCAGGTCCTGCCGATCCGACGACAGCCGCCGGTGCCGGTTGACCAGCAGGAACACACCGCCGCAGGCCGCGATCCCGAGGACGCCGAGCCCGATGGACCACGGGGACTGTCCACCCCCGGTGGGAGCGGTCGGGGTGACACCATCGACCTCGGTCCCGCCGGTCCCGTCCTCGGCACCCTCGACCTCGGAGGGCGCCGACCCCCCGGCCAGCTGCCGGTCGACCCCGGCGGTCACCGCCTCCACTGCGGCCACGAGCCCCCCGGTGTAGTCCCCCTCGGCGAACCTGGTGCCCATGACCTCGGACCGGAGCCGGTCGGGGTCCGAGACCGCCCCACCCCAGCGGGACCCGACCAGGACATCGGAGAGTCGGTCATCGACCGACAGACCGAGCACGACGACGTCGTCCCGAACCGCCCCCTGCGGACCGGCGTAGCAGGCGACGACGATCTCGTCGACCGCAGCCACGAGGTCCACCCCGGGGACACGGTCGAAGCTCCTGACCACGATGGTCACCTCGTCCTCGGCGGCGTCGATCGCGGCGCGGACGGCGTCGACGTCGACCTGGCCACTGGTGTCGACGACCTCCTCGGTGCAGTCGAGCGGGTCCTGGGCGGCGACGGGCGACGCCGAGGCCGCGGCGGCGAGCAGCGCAACGGCGGCTGCAGCGAGCACCGTCACCGCCCGGTACCGGCGATCGCTCACCTCAGTTCGCCGGGCGCCCTGCACGTTCCTCTGACCCTCCAACGATGTCATCGTCCTGCTCTTCGTCGCCAGGGGCGGTTGCGGATTCGACCGGTTGAACCAGCAACACGGCCTCAAGGAACGATAACAAGGTCCGGCGGAGGCGGGCGGCCACGCGAAGATCCAGATCGAGCCCGACCGCCCGGAGCACCTCGCCGTCGGCCACGACGCCCGTCACGACCGCGTAGGCCGAGACGAGGACCATCTGCGGATCGCCGGACTGGAACCGACCATGGGCCATGCCGTCTGCGAGGTAGTCGATCGCTCGGTCGACCAGCGGCTGCAGGAGCTCGAGCACCACCTCCGACCACGGCGGACCGAGCCGGTTGACCTCCCGGAGCAGGCCGAGCAGCTCCGGCCGGCGAACGGCCAGCGCGAAGCTGGCTCGCACCACCGACTCCACCCGGGCCCAGCCGGGCTCGCTGTGCACGATGGCGGTGCGCAAGGCGTCCACCAGCTCCTCGGCCGCCTCCGTCACGACTGCGGTGATCAGCCCGTCCTTCGAGCCGAAGTGGTAGAGGATCGTCTGCTTGGTGACCCCGAGCTCGGTGGCGAGACCGTCGAGCGAGGTCCCGGCCACCCCCTTGTCGGCGAAGGCGACCGTCGCCGTTGCCATTGCTCTATGCTTGGTGGACACTTACCAAATGGTAGAGGGCGCCACGACCCTCGGGACGCACGATAGAGGAAAGGCACATCGCGCTCGATGATCTCCGACCAGCTCGCCGGGACCCGCATCGCCATCACCGGTTCCACCGGCTTCCTCGGAACGGCCCTCGTCGAGCGGCTGCTGCGGGGTGTCCCGGACTGCCGGCTGGTGCTGCTGGTGCGGCCGGGCAAGCGGTCGAACCCCGCACAGCGGGCTCGGCGGGAGATCTTCCGCAACAACGCCTTCGACCGGTTGGTGGAAGATCGGGGAAAGGACGAGTTCTGGGCCGAGATCGATCGCCGGGTCGAGGTGGTGGCCGGCGACGTCGGCCACGACGGCCTCGGACTCGACGAGAACGGCCGGCAGCTGTTGGCCTCCTGTGACGTCATCATCCACTCCGCGGCCACCGTCAGCTTCGACGCCCCCCTGGACGGCGCCGTCGAGGTGAACCTGCTCGGGCCGACCAGGATCGCCGAGACGCTGCAGGACCTCGGGGTCACGCCTCACTTCATCGCCGTGTCGACCTGCTACGTCGCCGGCAACCGGCGGGGCTACGCCCCTGAGCAGCTGCTGAGCGACAGCCCCTTCCACATCGACGTGGACTGGCAGTCCGAGGTGGCGGCGGCCCGCCGGACCAGGGCCGACTTCGACGCCGAGTCACGATCGGCGGAGCGGCTCACCCACTTCCGTCATCAGGCCCGCCACGAGCTCGGGGCGGCCGGCACGCCATTGCTGTCGGCCAAGACCGAGCAGCTGCGGCAGCGATGGGTCGGTGATCAGCTGGTCGACGCCGGTCGGGCCAGGGCGGTTTCGCTCGGCTGGCCGGACGCCTATGCCTACACCAAGGCACTCGGTGAGCGGGCCCTCGACGAGTGCAGGGGCGACATACCGGTGTCGATCGTGCGGCCATCGATCATCGAGTCGGCGTGGGCCGAGCCCCGGCCGGGGTGGATCAAGGGCTTCCGGATGGCCGAGCCGATCATCATCAGCTACGCCCGCGGCCTGCTCAAGGAGTTTCCCGGCGTTCCCGAGGGCGTCATCGATGTCATCCCGGTCGATCTGGTGGTCGCCGCCATCATCAGCGTGGCCGCCCAGGGCCATGCGGGCGACCGCGCGATCCAGATCACCCAGGTCGCCTCCGGTACCAGGAACCCGCTGCACTATCGCCGCCTGGTCGACCTCGTCAGCAGCTGGTTCACCGAGAACCCCCTGTATGACCGGAAGGGCCAGCCGATCTCGGTCCCCGAGTGGTCCTTTCCCCGCCGTGGCGCAGTCGAGCGGCAACTGGAACGGGTCCAGAAGAACCTGGAGCGGGCCGACCGGGCGCTGAAGCTGTTGCCGCTCCGGGGACGGCAGGCGATGATCAATGCCGAGGTCGAGGACCGCAAGGAGCAGGTCGGCCGGGCGATGGGCTACGTGAAGATCTACGGGGCCTACGCCGAGTGCGAGGCGCTGTACGGGGTCGACAACCTGCTGGCCCTCGACGCCGGGCTCGACGAGGCCGACGCCGAGCGGTTCTGCTGCGATCCAGCGGTGATCGACTGGGCTCGCTACGTCTGCGACATCCACCTGCCGTCGGTGGTCGAGCACGCCAGGGTCAAGACCAGCGGTGAGCGATCCGACCCCGATGCCAGAACGGCGCGGCTCAGGGCTCGGGTCCTCGACCCGGAGCGACACCTCGCCGCCTTCGACCTCGAGAACACGATCATCGCCAGCAACGTGGTCTTCAGCTACGCCTGGCTGGCCACCCGGAACCTCCGGCCCCGGGACCGGATGCGCTTCACGGTCAAGACGCTCAGCGAGGCCCCGGGGCTGCTGGCCCTCGACCAGCGTGACCGGACCGACTTCCTCCGACACTTCTACCGTCGCTACGACGGCGCCTCGGTCGCCGAGATGGACCGGCTCGGGCCGGAACTGCTGGCGGACCACATCCTGACCAAGGCCTTCCCGGCCGCCCTCCGCCGGATCAGGGAGCACCGCAGGCTCGGCCATCGGACGGTGTTGATCACCGGTGCGCTCGACATCGTCGTCAAGCCGCTCGGGCCACTGTTCGACGATGTGATCTGCGCCGAGATGTCCCAGCTCGATGGTCGCTACACCGGCGAGCTCGTGTCGGTCCCGCCGACCGGCGAGGTCAGGGCCCAGGCCCTGCGGGACTACGCCGAGGCCAACGGCTTCGATCTGGCGGAGTCGGTGGCGTACGCCGACTCGTCGTCCGATCTGCCACTGCTCGATGCGGTCGGCTTCCCGGTTGCGGTCAACCCGGAGACCAGGCTGGCGTCGATGGCGACCAAGCGGGGGTGGCTGATCGAGTACTGGTCGAAAGCAGGTGGCGGGACGGACAAGCTGCTCCCCCTCGGCCCGCTGCCGACCCTCCGCAAGAGCCGCAAGTGACCGAGAGACAGGTGAGAGCGCTGCAGTGAGGACGCAACCCATGACCAATCCCCGCCCCGGCTTCGTGTTGGAAGTGGACCGCCAGACGCCGGCCATCCTGTTCCACCACGGTGAGGGCTTCCGGATGGAGAAGCTACCCGTCGGGCGGAGCCGGGTCATCTATCCCCGAGAGCCCCTGAACGGCGTGGAAGACCCGGACGGCGCGATCCGGGCCGCTCTGGTCGAGCCGATGGACGACGACCCGCTGCCGGCGCTGCTCCGGCCGGGGATGAAGCTGACCATCGCCTTCGACGACATCTCGCTGCCGCTGCCACCGATGCAGCGGCCCGATGTCCGCCAGCGCATCATCGAGGCCGTGCTCGACCTGGCCGCGGAGGCCGGCGTCGACGACGTGCACCTCATCGCCGCGCTCTGCCTCCACCGGCGGATGACCGAGCGAGAGCTGCGTCATGCCGTCGGCGACCGCGTCTACGAGGCCTTCGCCCCCCACGGACTGCTCTACAACCACGACGCCGAGGACCCCGACGGCATGGTGATCCTCGGTCACACCGAGAAGGGCGAGGCGGTCCAGATGAACCGGCGGGCCGCGGAGTCCGACCTGGTGGTGTACGTCAACATCAACCTGGTCTCCATGGACGGCGGCTGGAAGAGCACCGCCACCGGCCTGGCCGGCTACGAGGGCGTCAAGGCCCACCACAACGTGCACACGATGCGCCACTCCCGCTCCTTCATGGACCAGGACAGCTCCGAGCTCCATCGCTCGAACTGGCGCCAGGGCGAGATCATCAGGCGCAACGGCCCCCGGATCTTCCAGATCGAGTCGACCCTCAACACCAACACATTCGGCCAGGACGGTCCGATGGCGATGCTGCAGAAGCGGGAGTGGGAGTGGTCGATGGTCGACCGGGCCGCCTTCACCGCCATGCAGACCGGACTGAGGCGGATGACGTCCGGGGCCCGTCGGCGGCTGTTCCACTCCTGGCGGGCGCCATACGAGATGACATCGGTCCAGGCCGGCGAGGTCGAGGCGGTCCACCGCAGGACCACCGAGATGGTCTACGCCCAGCACCTCGTCCCGGTCTCGGGCCAGACCGACATCGTCACGATGGGTCTCCCCTATCTGACGCCGTACAACGTCAACTCGATCATGAACCCGATCCTGGTGATGGTCCAGGGGCTGGGCTACTTCTTCAACCTCTATCGCAACAAGCCGGTGGTCCGCGAGGGTGGCGTGCTGATCATGAGCCACCCAACGCCCTGGGAGTTCCATCCGGTCCACCACCCCAGCTACATCGACTTCTTCGAGCAGGTCCTGGCCGACACCACCGACCCGGTCGAGATCGAGGAGCGGTACGAGAAGCAGTTCGCCGAGGACGAGTGGTACCGGCACCTCTACAGGACCAGCCACGCCTACCACGGCGTCCACCCGTTCTACATGTGGTACTGGGGCGCTCACGCGATGCAGTACCTGGGGCAGGTCGTCGTGGTCGGCGGCGACCAGCGGGCGGTCAGGCGGCTGGGCTTCAAGCCGGCGTCCACCCTCCAGGACGCCCTGGAGATGGCCGAGGACGTCGTCGGGCGGAAGCCGACGATCACCCACGTCCACAATCCGCCGATACTGATGGCAGACGTCTCCTAGGACCGCGAGTGAGCCGTTTCGCGCAAGCCCTGAGGTTCATCACCCAACCGCCCCCGACCCCGAAGGGGGTCGAGAAACCGGAGCGTCCGCCGACCACCGGCGTGTACTACGACACCGATTGGGCCCAGAGGCCGCTGGCCCGATTCGTCCGTCGAGTCGGGGTCTGGGGCTTCTTCAAGCCGGCCATCGCGCTCTACGGCTCACCGAGAGTCATCGGCACCGACCGACTCGATCACTTGGAGTCGCCCGTCATCTTCGCCGCGAACCATCACAGTCATGCCGACACCAGCCTGCTGCTCGCCACCATGCCAGGCCACCTGCGGGAGGACCTGGCCATCGCCGCCGGTGCCGACTACTTCTTCCCCAACCGGTTCACCGCTGCGCTCTCGGCGCTCTTCATCGGAGCCATCCCGATCGAGCGGCAGAAGCTGTCGAAGCTGTCGATCGAGAACTCGCTCGGCGCCCTTGATGAGGGGAGGAACCTGCTGATCTTCCCGGAGGGCGGCCGCAGCCCGGATGGCTGGAGCCGGACCCACCGCCCCGGGGCGGCCTTCCTGGCCAAGCGGAGCAAGGCCCCGGTCGTGCCGGTCTACCTCGATGGCACCGGCACCGTACTGCCGAAGGGCAAGAACTGGCCGACGAGGGCCCGCTGCGCCGTGGTGTTCGGCGATCCGATGGTGCTCGGCGCGGAGGAGGACACCCGGGACTTCGCGAAGCGGGTCGAGGAGCGGATCAACGAGCTGGCCGACGAGTTCACCTCCGGCTGGTGGCAGGCGAAGAAGAACGCCTACCGCCGGGCCACCCCGGACATCATGGGCCCGGAGGCCGGCGCCTGGCGCCGCCGCTGGGCCCTGGGACCGAAGCCGGGCCAGCGTCGGCGCGCCCCGTCCACCCGGTCCTGGCCGAAGCTCTGATCGGCGCTGGGCCTGGGAGCGGCTGTGTCCGGGTTCGGTCGGCTCGGCCGTCGCAACGGCGGGTGGCGGCGCTGGTTGTCGCCCGTCGTGGTGACCGCCTCGGCGGCCGCAGCCTGCACCGGTGGGCCCATCGATGACGGGACGTCCGTCGACCAGCTCCGCTCGGCGCCCTTCATCGTGGCCAATCCATCGGGCGGCTCCGAACGGGACGAGGGGGCCGGCGGGGCGGCGGGGCCGCCGCTCGTGCCCGGCCGCACCTTCCAGCGGCTCGATCCGGCCCGGTTCGCCGATGCCTCGCCGGCGATCGCCGTCTCGGACGCCGTGCCGCACCCCGACGGTGGCTGGCTGGTGGTCGGGGGGCTCGAGGACGGTCGGCAGCGCCGGCTCGAGGCCGTGGTGGTGCTGGTCGATCCCGACCGACCGGACCTGACGAAGCGGATCGTGCTGCCGACCGGCGACGCCGAGCAGGCGATGGCCACCGGCGTGCTGGCCGACTCCGACGACGTCACGGTGGCCGGCTGGGTCGCGTTCGAGGATCGGACCAGCGCCGTCGTCTGGACCTCGGGCACCGCCCTCTCGGCCTGGACGATGACCGAGCTCCCGTCCACTGGCTCGACCGGCGAGCGGGCCGACTCGGTGGTCGGTCCCCTCGGCCGGCGCTACGTGGTCGGTTCGACCAGGCTCGACGGGTTCGAGCAGCCCCTGGCGTGGCGGTCCGATGGCGGCGGATGGCGGCCGCTGCCCGTGGCGCAGGGACCGACGATCGCCGTCGAAGCCGATCTCACGATCACCGGAGCAACGGTCACCGAGCGCGGCATCGTGGCCGTCGGTCGGTCGGCGACGATCGGCGACGATCCGAAGCCGGTCGTGTGGGCCGAGGACGGTGGCGAGCTGGTGGTCACCGCCGGTCGTGGCCTGCCCAGCCGAGGCGCGCTCTCCGACGTCGCGGTGGCGACCGACGGGTCGCTCGTGGCCGTCGGCGGTTCCACCGAGAACGGCGTCGCCACGCCCCTGGTGGCCACGGCGACGACCCTCGATGGTCGGTGGGCGATCCGCAGTGCCGAGGTCGACATCGCCGGCTGGGTCTCGTTCGACGGGCTGTCGTTCGATCGGCTCCTCGTCGAGGGTGAGGACCTGTACGCCACCCTGATCGATCCCGTTGTCCAACAACTGTCGAGATCGTCCGACGGCGGGCGGACCTGGACGAGGATCGGCGACATCGGAGCGGTTTCCGGCAACTTCGCCCCAGGCAACGCGCTGGCCCGAGACGATCGCGGCCGGCTGCTGGTGGCCGGCGGCGACGTGCTGCTCCAGCACCCCGGCGATGCCGCCGACGGCCGGTGGAAGGCCGTCGCCGCCCCCCGGGCCATCCCGTCCCAGCTGGGCGCGTTCGAGGCGGTCGACGTGGTGGCCACCGATCGAGGCTGGTTCATCGGCGGTGGCCGGATGGTCAGAACCGGAGCCGGGGCGGCCCACCAGGCGGTGCTGTGGCAGTCGAGGAACGGCACGGACTGGGGGCGGCCACCCATCGACGATCCCGACGGCTACCTCGTCCACGACCTCGTGGCATCCGCCGACGGTGGGGTTGCGGCCTTGACGGCGGGGGGCGGCTACTTCACCGGCGTCCGGCTCGCCCGGCCGGACCCCGGCGGGCGCTGGCTCTCTGTGCCGCTCCCCGTCGGCGAGGCCGTGCTCGATCACTCGCTCTGGAGCCCGGCCGGCGTCATCGTCGCCGCCGGCACCAGACCGAGCTCGGATGCCAGCGTCGTCGAGCCGTTGTTCGTGGTGGTCGAGCCGGACGGCCGGCTACGGGAGGTGCCCCTGACGAGCTCGCCGGCAGGAGCGGAACGCAACGCCTCGGTGGTGTGTCTCGCCGGAACGCCCGGCCGGCTGGTGGCCATCCTGGCCTGGGGCGACAGCGGAGTCGGGACGGTGATCAGCGCCAATGGGGAGCGGTGGCAGGGCGGGGGCGCCGGCGGTCGGCTCGATGGCCTGCTGGTCGAGACCTGCCACGGTGACGGCGACGGGTTCGTGCTCGGTGGTCAGGACTCGTTCGGCCGGGCAATGGTCGCCGAATCCGCCGATGGGGAGCGGTGGACCGTGACCTCACTCGGCGAGACGGGATCGGTGCTCGGCATCGATCAGCTCGACGGTGAGCGGTTCCTGGCGGGGTGGACGACCGCCCCCTCCGGGACGGGATCCGACGGCGCGATCTGGCGGCGGGACGACACGGGCTGGATCCGGCTGCCCGTCGACGGGCTGGCGAGTGACCCCTTC
>JAHELU010000295.1 GCA_024644005.1 Acidimicrobiales bacterium
TGGTCACCGAGGATCGCGGTCAGCGGCACCTCAGCGCCGAGCGGGCCGTTCTTCAGCGTGTGGCCGTACGTCTTGGGGTCCGACGACGGCCGGATCTCGGGCAGCATCTTGCGCGGGATGGAGAACATCTCCAGCAGCTCGTCGTCCCAGTCGAGCGTCTCGAGGTTCATCAGCATGGTGCGGCTGGCGTTGGTGACGTCGGTGATGTGGACGCCGCCGTTGGGGCCGCCGGTCAGGTTCCAGAGCAGCCACGCGTCGGTGTTGCCGAAGATCGCGTCGCCGGCCTCGGCCGCCTCGCGGACGCCGTCGACGTTCTCGAAGATCCACTGGATCTTGCCGCCGGAGAAGTACGGCGCCGGCGGCAGTCCGGCCTTCTGCCGGATGATGTCGCCGCGGCCGTCGCTGTCGAGCGCCTTCGCGATGCTGTCGGTGCGGGTGTCCTGCCAGACGATCGCGTTGTAGTAGGGCCGGCCCGTCTTCTTGTTCCACACGACGGTGGTCTCGCGCTGGTTCGTGATGCCGAGCGCCGCGAGGTCGGCGCCGGTGAGACCGTTTCGCCCGAGCGCCGTCTGTAGCACCGAGCTGGTACGCTCCCAGATCTCGACCGGGTTGTGCTCGACCCAGCCGGGCTTGGGCATGATCTGCTCGTGCTCGAGCTGGTGACGGGCCACCTCGTTGCCGCCGTGGTCGAAGACCATGAAGCGGGTGCTGGTGGTGCCCTGGTCGATCGCGCCGACGTATTCAGCCATGGGATGTGCTCCTTCGCGTAGGTGCGGTTCCGGTCGAGATGGTCGTCGAGCTGGTCACTGCGGAACGGGGACAGTCTCGCGCTCTGTGCGCTGGCTGGGAACCCTCCCGGTCTCCTGCGCCTCCTCCGGCTCGGGCATGAAGCGGCCGATCAGCAGCTTGTAGGCGCCCGCGCCGAGCAGTCCGCCGATGAGGGGGCCGACGATCGGCACCCAGAAGTAGAGGCTGCCGGTCTGGTCCCGCCACGCCCCTTCGTAGCCGGTGAGGAAGGAGGCCAGCCGCGGGCCGAAGTCGCGGGCGGGGTTGATGGCGTAGCCGGCGTTGGTGCCCCAGGCCATCCCGATCGCCACCACGATCAGGCCGACGATGAACGGCGCGAGCCACGCAACGGGGGCCTCGTTCTTCGGGTCGGTGACCGCGAGGATCAGGAACAGCAGGATCGCGGTGCCGATGATCTGGTCGATGAAGGCGGTGCTGGTGCTGATCTCCAGGGCGCCGTTGCCGGGCAGCGTGGAGAAGATGCCCTGGGTGGCGATCGTGTGCTCGGGGTCGACGAGCGCGATCGCGTCGGCGTACACCCAGCGCACGAGCAGCGCTGCGACGAAGGCGCCGGCGATCTGGGCCAGGGAGAACGGCACCACCTTGCGCCAGGAGAAGTCGGTGAACGCGGCCAGCGCGACGGTCACCGCGGGGTTCAGGTGGGCGCCACTGATCCGGGCCGCGGTGTAGACACCGAACGTGACTCCCAGCCCCCACGCCCACGCGATCGAGTCGTGGTCGCCGAGAGTGCCCTCGCTGGTGACCACCTGCGCCACCACGCCGACACCGAACAGGATCAGGATCATCGTGCCCATGAACTCGGCGATCAGCTCGCCGACCAGGGTCCTTCTACTGAGATAGGCCACCACAGCTCCTCACGCCGCGAGATCGGGATGACGCGGGACGGTAGGGGTGAGTGACGGCGCCCACAACTGGGTACGTTCGGCATGGCCGAACGCTTCGCCGTCAGGCCTCTCCATCAGCTCGTAGGGGGTCTCGTGGCAGCACTGGTGCAGTCCGTCGCGCGAGCGTCGGCGATCATCCGCGTGCTCGCGGCGGAGAACCAGCCGACGAGCCTCGGCCGGCTGGCCGACACGCTCGGGCTGGCGAAGGCCACCACCCACGGCCTGGTGCAGACGCTTCGCGAGGCGGGCTTCGTCGACCAGGACCCGGACTCCGGGCTGTACGCCGTCGGCGCCGGTCTGCTGCAGCTCGGAGCCACCCCGCTCGACCACAACGTGCTGCGGTCGCACGCCATGAACTGGACCGACGCGCTGGCCGCCCGCACCTGCGAGTCCGTGCTGCTGGCCGTGCCGGAGGGCAGCCAGGCCGTCATCGCCCACCATGTCTTCCGCCCCGACGCCAGCGCGCAGACCGGGCAGACCGGCGCCGTCCGCCCGCTGCACGCCAGCGCCCTGGGCAAGGTGCTGCTCGCCCACGACCGCCGTGCGGTCGGACGCGCTCGCGGGCTCGGTGGCGACGTCCTCGAGAGCTACGGCCACTGGACGACGACCGACCCCGCGGAGCTCAAGCGCGAGCTCGCCGACGTCCGGGACCACGGCTGGGCCGCGGAGGCGGAGGAGCACCAGCCCGGGGTGGCGGGGATCGCCGCCCCGGTCCGGGACCGGGAGGGCTTCGTCGTGGCGGCGGTCGGCATCGAGGGCCGCCTCGACCGGGTCTGCGACGGCAGCCGCCGACCGCGGCCCGCCCTGGCGACGCAGGTCGTCGAGGCGGCCAGGGCCATCTCGAGGGCGCTCGGGCACGGCCGGGCGCCGTGAGCGCCACCTATGTCGCCGCGCTGGACCAGGGCACCACGTCCACGCGCTGCCTGCTGTTCGACCGCCAGGGACGGATGGTGTCGCTCGCCCAGCGCGCGCACCACCAGCACTACCCGCGGCCGGGCTGGGTGGAGCACGACGCCGCCGAGATCTGGCGGATCACCCGCGACCTGATCCCCGAGGCCCTCCACGACGCACGGGTGGAGCCGCACCAGGTAGTCGGGCTCGGCATCACCAACCAGCGCGAGACCGTCGTGCTCTGGGACAGGGCCACGGGGCAGCCGGTCGCGCCCGCGATCGTCTGGCAGGACACCCGCACCGCCGACCTGCTCCCCGAGCTCGACGACGACCTCGACGAGGAGAAGCTCACCTGGCGGACCGGGCTGCCGCTGTCGCCGTACTTCTCGGGACCGAAGCTGCGCTGGCTGCTCGACAGCGAGCCCGCGCTGCGGACGCGCGCCGAGGCCGGCGAGCTGCTGTGCGGCACGATGGACACCTGGCTGGTGTGGAACCTCACCGGCGGCCTCCACGTCACCGACGTCACCAACGCCAGCCGCACGCTGCTGATGGACCTGGAGACGTCGGCATGGGATCCGGAGCTGCTCG
>JAHELU010000147.1 GCA_024644005.1 Acidimicrobiales bacterium
ATCGACATAGCGCCCGGCTCGTTCGCCGTAGGTCGTGGCGGTCCGCTCGGGAACGACGATGATGGCCACGATCAGCGGTGCCCGACCGATCGCCTCCTGGCCGAGGGCCGCCGCCATCAGCGAGGCCCGGAGATCCCGCTCGTCGATCGGCTCGGTCCGGTGACCGTCGGGCACGTAGCGGTCGGTGCCGGACGGGGTGACGCCGTACAGCTCGAGCGGGTAGAGGGCGCCGGCCGACGGTGCCGTCCTCCCGCCCCAATCGGCGGTGACGCCCTGGGCCGCCCACAGCAGCTGGCCGATCTCGCTTGCAGCCAGCGGCTGGTCGGTGAACTCCCGTACCGATCGACGTCGTCGGAGCACAACCTCGATCGGGATGCCGGTCTCCGCCGGCGGAGGGAGATCGACGGAGGCCAGGCCGGTCCGGGTGGTCATCTCGTCCTCCTCATGGTTGCCGCGCTGGCATCCGGAGAGCACCGACAGGACGGCCGAGGCCGCCAGACCGCCGACGAAGCCCCGTCTCGTGAGCCGGGTCACCGGAGCGTCCGCTTGAACGTGATGGGCAGGCGGGTGGCGCCCCAATCACCGACCGGCCCGTCGAAGCGACCGGGGATCCGGGTGCGGCAGGCCAGGCACGAGCCGGTATCGTCGAGGCCATAGCGGCCGATCGTGTAGCGATCGCGCTCGATCACCACCCGGCCGCAGCCGTGACACCGGGTGCTCTGGCCCTCGGGGTCGGGGACGTTGCCGGTATAGGCGTAGCGGACCCCGTTGCCCATGGCGATGTGCCTGGCCCTGGTGAGTGTCTCGGCCGGCGTCGGTGGCCGATCGAGCATCCGGTAGTCGGGATGGAAGGCCGTGAAGTGCATCGGGACGTCCGGCCCCAGCTGCTCGACAACCCAGCGGGTCATCCGGTCCAGCTCGTCGTCGGTGTCGTTGAGGCCGGGGATCAGCAGGGTCGTCAGCTCGAACCAGATGTCGGTCTCGTGACGCAAGTACAACAGGGTGTCGAGCACCGCGCCCAGCTCGGCTCCCACCTGGTGCCTGTAGAAGTCCTCGGTGAAGGCCTTGAGGTCGATGTTGGCCCCGTCGAGATGGTGATACAGCTGGGCTCGGGGCTCCGGGCAGATGTAGCCAGCGGTGACCGCCACCGTCGACAGGCCGAGCTCGTGGCAGGCTTCGGCCACGTCGATGGCGTACTCGAGGAAGATCGTCGGGTCGTTGTAGGTGAAGGCGACGCTACGGCACTCCAGCTCCCGGGCGGCCTGGGCGATGGCCGTCGGTGAGGCCTCCTCGGCCAGCGTGTCGATCTCCTTCGACTTGGAGATGTCCCAGTTCTGGCAGAACCGGCAGGCCAGGTTGCAGCCCGCGGTACCGAAGCTGAGGATGGCCGAGCCGGGCAGGAAGTGGTTGAGCGGCTTCTTCTCGACCGGATCGACGCAGAACCCGCTGGAGCGGCCGTAGCTGGTGAGCACGATGGCGTCGCCCTGGCGGCTCCGGACGAAGCACACGCCCCGCTGGCCGTCCCGGAGCTTGCACGCCCGGGGGCAGACGTCGCACTGCACCCGCTCGTCGTCGAGCCGGTGCCAGTACTCGGTCGGCACGGTGAAGCGGTCGGTCATCGCCCGGGGCCGGGGGGTCGGTCGGCCTTGATCGACAGCTCGTCGCGGAGTTGGGAGATCCCCGGGGCGTGGCCGAACCCGCCGACGACGGCGGCTCGCACGGCCGGCGACTGCACTGCGCCGCGGAGCGTCACCGTCGAGCCGTCGACCACGACGTCGATCCGGGAGGCGCTGTTGCCGGCCCGTAGGCCAAGGGCCTCGACGATCGCCGTCCGTACGTCGTTCGGTGTGGGGGCCGTCGTTGCCACCTCGATCCGGTTGAGCTCGGCCCGCACCGGCACCTGCTCGAGAGTGGCCCGGAGCTCATTGCCGCTCCGGCGCATGTCGCTCGCCGGGTTCACCTCTGTGGCGTCGACCAGGTCGTGGACGCCGCCGACCCCCTGGGACACGTGCTGGGCCATCAGCTTCTCGGCATGGCCGCCGCCGACCGTGCCGACCAGCGTGACCACCTCGACGTCGCCCTGCGACTCGTCGACGCGGTGGCGCAGCCGTTCAGTCTTGGTCTCTCGCCCCATGCGCTCAACGCTGACCGCTCCGGCGCAGTTCGACCAGGGGCGAAGGTCGGTGATCGGACCCCCGCAGTCGTCGATCACAACGGCCGGTGGGCCGTCGAGCCAGCGGTCGCTTCCTCGCAGCGACCCCCGGAGTCGTGGCCTCGGGCCTCGATGATCACATCGCGGAGCGGGGTGCGACCGGAGCCCCTGACCCGGGCCGCTCAGAGGGCCGGCCCGATCGCCGGGCGATGACCAGGCGACCGGCCTCCTGGTGCATCGACGTGGCTCCACGTGGCGCGTTCCCCATCGCCTTCAAGGGTCGGGTGGTCCAGTACGTCGGCCGGCTCCTCCGGGCCCACGGCGACAAGCAGGACGTCGAGCTCCACGACTACGTCGACGAACACGTCCCGGTGCTCGCCCGAATGCACACCAAGCGCCTCCCCGCCTACAAGACCCTTGGGTTCGACCTGCCTGTCCGCGTGGCGCCAGCACCGCATCCGGACGATGCCTTCTGAGCAGACGCTCCTGCGCGCATCGCAGGAGCTCATCTCCAGCAGCGGTTGTGAGGGCGGGCAGGATCTGCGGATAACAAGGCTCCCAATTTGGCCCCCAGGCATCGCCAGGGCGCGCGAAACCTCAGTGGAGCTGAGGGGATTCGAACCCCTGACCCCCCTGCTTGCAAAGAGGCCCAACGGTGTTCGTAGGCGTCCGCCGGTCAGGAGAACTCGCCGTTGGGGGTCGCTCGTGGTCGGCGGCGTGCGTTCGGTGTGGCTCCCAGATTGGCTCCCACCGATGGCTCGCTCAGCTTGCTGCTGCGAGGGGTCCGTACTTGCGCTGTGCCGCTTGTTTGGACACGCCGAGCATGGCGCCGATCTCGGACCAGGTTCGGTTCGCCCGGCGGGCAGCTCGGACGGCTTCGAGGAGTTCGTCGTCGATCTCGTCTCGCCGCTCGGCGAGCTCGGCGATCGTTCGCAGGCACTCGGTGTCGGCGGTCGTCAGGTCTTCGGGGTTGACGTTGTCTGCCCACTCTTCGAGGGCGGCGGCTCGTTCGGCTCGGGACTTGCCGGTCATTGGTTCCACCAGCCTTTCAGGAACTTGGGCCGAGCGGCCATGGCGTGGATGACTGCTGTGCCGTCCTCGTCGGCGACGATACCTATCTCGATTGGGGCGCCCGATTGGTCCGGGCCGATGAACATCGTCACGACTGGATCGTCGGTCTCGAAGGCTCTCCAGTGATGTCGTAGCGCGTGGAGCATGTCGTCGTCGGGGACACCGTGCTTGCGGGCGCTGGCTTCGATGTCCACTGGATGAAGGGTATCCTTCGAATCACAACGCGTCAACAAATGTTGACGACCCAGAGTTCGCCCCCGGCTTGGAGGAGCCGCACACGGGTGCCAGGCTCGATGATCGAGGTCCTCTCTCGTGGTGGCAGAGGATCAAAGAACGTTGACGCCGGCGCGGCGAGCTTCAACGAACAGGCAGGATCCGTTGCAGCTCGCGACGCACAGGTCGCGAATCTGCCGATGGGCCCTGTGGACAACAAGGCTCCCAGAATGGTTCCCGGCTGGTAGGAGGTCGTCGGACGATCTCGGGTCGAAGGTCGAGGCCTCGTGCGGGTCCAGGGCTTGGCAACGCCCTACGCCCTCTCATGATGGCCAGAGGTCGCAGGAACGTTGTCACAACGACGCTGTAGGGTCGATCATCGTGGATGCCGAGCGGATCTGGCGAGCCGTGGATGCGGACCTGTTCCGCTTCACCACCACCGACGGGCGTGACCTCCACCTCGCCCTCATGTCCGCGTTCGACGGCTCGGCCGTCACCGTGCCAGCTCTGGACATCGACCAGGTCCGGCGGGCGTTGGCCGCCGCGGGATGGGACGAACCTGTCGACGATGGTGCACTCGACCGGGCGCTGTCCCAGCTCACCGTCTGGGGTCTCCTGGAGGCCACGCAGAACCATGCCGCCTCCTATGCCAGCCCCGAGGACTTCGAGCGGCGGAACCTGCAGTGGTCGCTGACCCGCCGGGGCGAAGCCGCCATCGGTGGGGTGCTCCACGCCTTCGCCGGCCTGAGGAGCGTGGTCGGCCTCCAGCCGGCGGTGCTGGACGCCATCGGCGATCGACTGGCCGACCTGGCCCGGCTGCTGGAGGGGCCCGAGTCCGATGATCGACCGGCCCGGGCCCACCTCCTGGTGGCCGAGGTCGAGGGGCACCTGTCGTCGCTGATCGCCGGTGTACGCCAGTTCAACGGGCATCTGCAGTCCCTGCTCCAGGAGGACGCCACGGACGACGACATCTTCCTCGATGTGAAGCGCAGGACGGTGACCTATCTCGAGGAGTACGCCGAGGGCGTGGAGCGGCGCCATCGGCGGGTCCGTTCCGGGATCGAGCGCCTGAGATCGGTTGGCATCCCCGTCCTGTTCGATGTGGCGGTCGTGGGGGCCAACCTGGCCCCCACCGTGGCCGGTGATCCGCGGCCGGAGTGGATCGCAGAGCGGCGCCGCCGCTGGAACGCGCTGGAGGAGTGGTTCGCCCCGGTCGACGGGGGCGCGGCCAGGATCATGGACCTGCTGCGGGTGGCCCGCACCGCCATCGTGGAGCTGCTGCGGGTGCTGGAACGTCGCTGGGATCAGCGGCGACGGTCGGCGTCGGTGGCCAATGATCTGCGGCGGCTGGCCCACTGGTTCGACGCTTGTGCCGACGACGACGAGACCCACCGGCTCTTCGGGGTGGCGTTCGGGCTGTGGCCGGCCCGCCACGCTCACCTGCGGTCGATCGACGGTGAGGCCCGGCTGGGCCGGCGCTCGTGGTCCGAGACGGCTCCCGTCGAGGTGGCGCCCTCGCTGCGCACCACGGGGAGCCTGGCCAATCGGGGCCGCGTCCGTCCGGTCGGCGACCCGGCCGAGGTGCGGGCCGCCCGTCAACGGGAGCAGGCCGAGCGGCTGCTGGCTCACCACGCCATCCGCCTGGCCCTGGTCACCGACGGCGAGGTACGCCTCTCCCACTTCGACGGGCTGCCGCAGGAGGAGTTCTCCGAGTTGCTTGATCTGCTGTCGCTGGCGCTCGACGCCGAGTCGGCCGCCGACGGTACCCGGAGGGCCTTGTCACTCGACGGTCAGGTCGAGGTGGTGGTGCGGGACGATGGCCCGCCGGCAAGGGATGGCGCCGGCGGGCTGGCCACGCTGCGCACCGAGACCGGCGTGCTGCGCGGCCCCGACCTGGTGGTCCGAATCGAGCTGATGGCCGGCGGTGTGCCCCTCCAGGGTGTGGTCCCCGCTCCAGCGATCGCTGCCGGTGGTCCTCGGGAGGCCACTGGTGCGTAGCGATGTGCTGGCCGCCGATCTCGCCGCCGAGCGGGCCAGGGCCGTCCGGCTGTTGCTGCGGTTCCCGCTCCTCAATGCCACCGTGCACCAGGATGGGTTCCGTGAGGTCGTGCGCCACAGCGACTGGCTGTCGGCGTGGTTCGACGACGTCTGCGGCTGGTTGCTCGTGGTCGACCCGGCCGCCGGATTCGCCCGGTTGGCCAAGCGAGCCCGAGGCGCCCGGGTCGATGGCTCGCGCCCGGTACGGCGCTCCCGCGGTGCCCGTCAGCCATTCGACCGTCGTCGCTACCAACTCTTCTGCCTGGTCGCGGCCCAGCTCGTGCAGCACCCGGTCACCACCGTGGGGCTGTTGGCCCGGGCCATCGCGGCCGACGGGGCCCTCGACACCAGCCGTCATCGGGAACGGGTGGCGCTGGTCGATGTGCTGCGCGTCCTCATCGAGTGGCAGGCCCTCACCACGTCGGGCGGAGCGGTCGACGACTTCGCCCAGTCCGAGGAGGCCAACGCCCTCCTCCAGGCCGACACCACCCGCCTCCACCGCCTGCTGGTGTCCACCGTCCCCCCCGGTTCGCTGCCCGAGGGGACCAGCGCCTCGGCGGCCATCGTCTTCCTCGGTGCCGAACCCCGTTACGGGCGGGACGGCGCCCCCGATGCCCCGTCGATCGGTGGGGACGAGCAGCGGCTGCGGCGAGTCCGCCACATGGTCGGCCGACGCCTCCTCGACGATCCGGTCGTGCACCTCGACGATCTCGACGATGAGGAGCGGGCCTACGTGGACAACCCCTCGGGCCGCAACTGGCTGCGGGACCGGATCACCGAGGCCGGCCTCGAGCTCGAGGAGCGTGAGGAAGGGCTGGTGGCGGTTGACCCGGACGGGCTGGCCACCGACATCGAGTTCCCCGGCCCCCATGGCAATGCCCACCAGCTCGCCCTCCTCCTGATCGACGACCTCCTGGTCGACGACGGCAGCGGCGGTCGCCGGCGGATCGTGTTGGACGGTCCGGCGCTGGAGCGGGCGGTCGATGCGATCTTCGAGCGGTTCCCGAACTGGGCCCGGTCCCGGCGCGATCCCCAGGGCCGCCATTCCCTGGCAGTCGACGCCATCGACCTGCTGGCCGGATTCGGTCTCGTCCGCCGCCTCGGCGGTGGGGCCGTCGCGGCCCGCCCGGTAGCGGCCCGCTACCGGGCGGGCGCCCTCGTCCAGCACCGGTCCGGGGCCCTTTTCGACGACGCCGCACCCGATCCCCCCTCCGGGGATCGGGTGGCCGGCGGCCGCTCCGGCGCTGGAGGACCACGGTGACCATCACCACGCTGACCCCCCGGGATGGGGCTGAGCCGGTTGTCCTGACCGACCGGTGGATACCGACCAGGGCCGGCCTGGTCTCGGTGTGGCGCTACGTCGAGGAGACTTTCACGTTCCACCGGGGCCGCCTGCTGCTCCGCGGCCCCAACGGGTCCGGCAAGTCGATGGCCCTGGAGCTGCTGCTCCCGTTCCTGCTCGACGCCGACACCAACCCCAACCGGTTGACCTCCGCCGCCCGATCCCGAGGCGGCCTGTTCGATCGCATCATGACCGGGTCGGACGATTCGTCCCGGGTCGGGTTCGCCTGGGTCGAGTTCGAGCGAGGCGACGCCCACGTCACCATCGGGGCGAGGATGCGGGCGTCCCGGTCGACCCGCCGGGTCGACGTCGACTATTTCATCTCGAGCGCCCGTGTCGGCCTCGACCTCCACCTGCTCGACGAGCGTCGGGTCCCCCTGTCGGTCAAGGGGTTGAAGGAGACCCTCACCGGCCGGGGGCAGGTCCACGGCTCGGCCGACGAGTACCGGGCCGTGGTTCGCGACACCCTCTACGAGGGCTTCGGCCCCGACCGCTACGCCTCGGTGGTGACCGCCCTGCTGGCACTCCGCAAGGAGAAGCTGTCCCAGAACCTCGACCTCGACAAGCTGTCGGAGGTCATGTCCGAGGCCCTGCCACCGCTCGACGACCACGACATCGCGGCCGTGGCCGAGGGATTCGAGCGGCTCGACCGTCGCCGGGACCAGTTGGAGGTGTTGCGGGCCGACCTGAAGGAGGTTGACGCCCTGGTGTCCCGGCAGCGTGCCTATGCACGCCTGGTCATCGCCTGGCTGGCGGCCGAGGTTCGCGGCGCCGAGACCGACCGGGATGAGGTCACCCGCCTGGCCCGGGAGGCGGCCGAGCAGCTGGATGTCGAGCGGCACCGGGAACAGGATCTCGGCGAGCGGCGCCAGCGCCTCGACCGACGGATCCGCGAGACCAGGGCGGAGATCGAGGGCTTCCGGGGGAGCGACGCGTACCGGGAGGGGGCGCGGCTGGTCGATCTCCGCAGCCAGATCGAGCAGCGCCGAGCGGACGTGGGAGCGGCCGAGACGACGCTCGGGGAGTCCGAGGAGCTCCTGCGGCGCACCGAGGCGGTGGTCGCGTCGGCGTCCGAGCGGCTCGATGCGGCCGAGGCGAACCTGGAGGGGGCGCGCCGCCAGCTGGAGCTGGCGGCCACGTCGGCCAACTCCGTGGTGGTGGTGGCCCAGGCCATCGGTTCCGCCGACCCCTCCGCAGATGACGATCCCCTGCGCCTGGTGGACGCCCATGTGAGCTCCCGACGCCAGGCGATCGCCGAGGTGCGCTCGGCCCTGCAGGACCACGAGCGGGCCAGTCAGTTGCGCGACGCTCACCAGGACGCCCTCGCTGCCGCCATCCTCGCCCTGGATGAGGCCCAGGCGCTGACCGTCGGGGCCACCACCTCGCTCGATCGCGCCATCACGGCCTACGGCAACGATGTCCTGTCGTGGGTGTCGACCTGTCGACTTCTGGCGGCGGCCGAGGTCCGGGAGGCCCTCCCCCCGGAACCGTTCGACCCTCCGGCGGTGGCGGAGGCCCTCGGCCACCTCCGAGCTGGGCTGCACGGGCAACACGAACGGTTGATCGGTGGGCTGCGTCACGAACAGGAGGGCCTCGACGTCGCGCTCGGTGAGCTGGAGGCCGAGCGGGCCCGCCTGGCCGCGGGGTCGATCGTGGAGCCCACGGCTCCAAGCTGGCGGGAGGATCGGGTTGGCCTGGCCGGTGCTCCATTGTGGCGCACGGTGGACGTCATGTCCGGCGTAGCTGGCGTGGACGTCGACGGGGCGGAGGTCGCGCTGGCCGCCGTCGGGCTGCTCGATGCGTGGATCAGGCCCGACGGTGGCGTGGACCCGTCCCGGGCCGACGTGGCCCTCCGGGCCGTCCCCGGACCGGAACCGACGCTGCGGTCCCTCCTCGAGCCGCTACAGGATGCCGATCCTGGCCCCGAGGTCGTCGACCGGGTCCTCCGCTCTATCCCCCTGGTGGAGACGGCCGGGCCGATCGGCCCTCAGATGCACGCCGGGGCCGACCGGCCCGAGGTTGCCATCGGCCGGGACGGGACCTTCCGCATGGGGGCTGCGGTCGGGCGCGGCCGGGCTGGTCGGGCCGAACTTCTGGGCGCGGAGGCCAGGGAGCGTCGGCGGCTGGCCCGGCTGGCCGAGCTCGACGAGCTGATCGAGGCGAACCGGGCCGGCCACCGCCGCCTCGACGATCGCATCGACGACGCCGCCCGCAGCTGGGCGGCGGTCCTGGCGGAGTTCGCCACCGCTCCCGCCGGTGGGGACGTCACCGCCGCCCGGGAGGCGATCCTCCTGGCCGAGGCGGGGGAGGAGCAGTGCCGGCGTCAGCACCGCGAAGCCGCGGAGCGGGTGGCGGCCTCGGACGGGACTGTCCGGGAGGCGCTGCGCCGGCTGACCGCGGAGGCCGCTCGCCATCAGACGCCCACCGATCACGCTGGCCTCGACGACCTCGACCGGGCCCTGACCGGCCTGGACCGGAGCATAGGCGCATGGGCCCGCCGGTGGCGGGAGCGGGGGGCCGCAGCGCTCTCGGTCGACCGGGAGCGCCGGGATGTGACCTCGGCCCAGGTGGGCGTCGAGCGGGCCCGGGAGGCGCTGGAGCGTCACGCCACCACGCTCGCCGGCCTCGAATCCCACATCGCGGCCGTCGAGGAAGCGCTCGGCTCGCAGTACGAGGAGGTGGTGGCCCGGATCGCCGAGCTCGATCGTCGGCTGCACCAGGACGACGACGAGCACCACCGTCTCGATGCCGAGCTCCGTCAGGTCCTGCCCCGGATCGGCCACCTGGAGGAGCGGGTCCGCCAGACGGAGGGGGATCGGGCTGCGGCCGAGGCCAAACGGGCCGGTGCCCACCGCAGGTTCGTGGCTGCGGCCGAGCGGGGTCTGGCCGGCGACGCCGGCCTCGATGTGCCGGACGTCGATGGCGGGGTGACCGTGGTGCTGGCTGCCGCCCGGTCCGTGGCGGCCGACCTGGGTCCGATCGAGGCCGGGTCGACCAAACGGGAGCGGGCCGGGGCCAGGGTCGAGGAACAGCTCCACGCGGCCCGTCAGCGGCTGGTCGGGTCAGACCTCGATCGGATGCCGACGGAGGACGGCTGGACCGATCTGACCGCTGTCGTCGGTGGTCAGCGGCGGCGCGTCACCGAGTTGGCCGGAGCGTTTCGGTCCAACCTCGACATGGCGTTGGCCGAGCTCCACGCCGACGAGGAGCAACTGTTCGCCAGGGTGCTGGCCGGGGACATCCGCCGGGCGCTGGCGGCCAGGATCCGCCACGCCAACGACCTGGTCGCCCGGATCAACCGCCAGCTCGACCGGGTCAGGACACGGGCGGCCGGGGTACAGGCCCGCCTGTCGTGGGCCGTCGACGATGAGCAGGCCGACGCCGTCCGGTCGGCCAGGGCGCTGCTCTTGCGGGATCCCAGCGATCTGTCGGATTCCGAGACTGCGGGGCTCCAGGCCTTCGTCAGGGCCCGGGTCGAGCAGGCCCGCCTGGAGGTCGACGCGAACGCCCCGTGGGAGGTCCGCCTGCGGGAGACTCTGGACTACCGCCGCTGGCACCGGTTCGCCCTCCAGATCGCCCATCGGGACTGGGACGGCTACCAGCCCGCAACCTCCCGGCGACTGCAACGGCTGTCGACCGGTGAGCGCTCGATTGCCCTCCACCTGCCCATGCTGGCCTCGATCGCCGCCCACTACACCGCTCCCGACGGGGACCCGGCCAGCTGCCCCCGACTGATCATGCTCGACGAGCTCTTCGCCGGTGTCGACCCGGCCAACCGGTCCCAGCTGTTCGCCTGCTTCACCGACTGGGACCTCGACGCGGTGTTCACCAGCGATCACGAGTGGTGCCAGTACGCCACCCTGGACGGCATCGCCATCCACCATCTCCACCCGCCGTCGGGCGAGGAGCCGGTCACGTCCACTCGGTTCACCTGGGACGGGCACAGCCGGGCGATCGACCCGGCGGGACCATGACCCTTGCCGCATGGCGGCTGACCGCCCCAACGGAGCCGTCGGCCGTGTCGACGCGCCTGCTCGCATCGTGACCCCCGTGGAGTCGGCGGCCACGCGGCTGGGCCGCCCCGCCCTGGCGCCGCTCGTCGACGAGCTGGCTCGACGGTTCGGCCTGGGCCGAGGTGTACCGTCCCGCATCACCCTGCGAGGGCTGGGAGAGGAGGCCCGCGCCGCGGTCGCCGACCTCCTCGGCCTGGCCACCCTGCCGCCGCCCGAGGTGCGGATCGACCTGGGGCGGCTGGTCACGGCCCTGGAGCTCGGCACCCTGGGCGACGTCCGAGCGGCCGTCGAGCTCCTACGAGGCCAGTTGGGCGACCGCGCCGCCTCCAGAGCCGCCGAGGAACAGGCCAGGGCGGACCTGTGGCGCTGGTTCGAACGGCGATGTGGGGAGGTCGCGGTCCCGATGCTCGGGCCCCTGCGCGACTGGCCGGCCCAGGTTCGCCGGGACGGCATCCGGGGCGGGATCGAGCCGTTCCGGGCCAGGATCGAGCAGGTGTTGAAGGTGATCGAGGCGCTCGACCGGCTCCCGGCCGACGGGGTGCCCCTGGCCTCCTTCGCCAACCAGGTCGTCGGCGACTCCCACGGGCTCGACAACGGGCAGCCCCTGGCCCGCCTGGTGGTGGCGGCGATCGCCGATGCGGCCGGTGAGCCAAGGCCCGACACTGCGGAGGACATCCGCCGCCTGTGGGAGCGGGTACGGGTGCACACCGACCCGCTGTCGTCCACGGTCCTGACGATCGGCCTCCGGGTGTCGGGTTCCCATCCGCTCGAACCGATGCTCGGCCTGCATCGGGAGGCGTCGGAACCGGTCGTCCTCACCCGATCCCAGCTCCAGCGCTGGCCGGTCGATCCGGTCGATCGTGTCGGCTCGGTGTTCGTGGTGGAGAACCCGTCGATCATCGCCGAAGCCGCGGCGGCCTCCTGGGCCGGTCCCCCGATCGTCTGCTCCTCCGGCCGACCATCGATCGCCGTGGTGACCCTGCTCCGCCAACTGGGGGCCGGTGGCGCCGCTCTGCACCAGCACGCCGACTTCGACGTCTCCGGCGTCGGCATCACGCTCTGGCTGGTCCGCCATGCCGGGACCACGCCTTGGGTCATGTCCGACGTCGACTATCGGCGAGCGGTCGAGGTTCCCCGTGAGCGTCCCCCCTTGTCCGGCCCGGTTCCCCCGACCCCGTGGGCCCCTGACCTTGCCTCCGTGATGGATCGCCACGGTCGAGCCGTCCACGAGGAGGAACTGTCCGATGAACTACTTGGTGCCATGCTGATGGCGTGAATGACGGCGGGAGGTGACGGGCTCCAGGCGGTCGATGGTGATGCCACAACCCGGAAGGGGGCCGGCTCGCTGGCGTCCGGCCACGGCTGATCCGGCCCGGTCAGAAGCGGGCCCCTTCGGCCCTGGCGCCCTCCCGGCTCGCCTTGGCCTCGTCCCGCTTCGTGGTGGCCGAGGTGATCGACCGCTGGGAGTTCTGGCGGGCCGTGGCCAACGACGCGTCGCCGGCGGCGCTGCCGTCGCCGGTGATGGTGGCCGCCTCGCGCTTGGGTCCGGGCCCGGTCCTCGGTGACGGTGCGTTCGGCCTCGGTCTGGCGGGCCCGCTCGACGGCGACCCGGTCCGATGCCGCCGCCACCCGGGCCGCGTCGACCTCGGCCCCCTTCCGCTGCCGTTCCTGCGCCTGACGGTGGGCCTCCTCGGCCGCCGCCCTGGCCCGCTGCTGGGTTCTGGTCATCTCCTCGGAGGCGGCGGTGACCCGGGCCGCGGCCTGGGCTCACAGACCGGCTACGTAGTCGGCG
>JAHELU010000148.1 GCA_024644005.1 Acidimicrobiales bacterium
CTGGCTCAGGGGCCCGTGTCGATCAGGTCGGCGGCGATCCGCTCCGCAACGGCCACGACCGGCAGCTGGAGACCGCCCCGCACCAGGTCGGGCAGGACAGATGCGTCTGCCACCACGATCCCCTCGTAGCCGATGAGCCGACCCATGTTGCCCGGCTCGGCGCCGACGACGGAGCCCGGGGCCGACTCGGGCCCCATCGGGCAGCTGCTGGCCGGGTGGGCGTAGGGGCCCGGATGGGTGGCGAGCCAGCGATCGAAGTGGCCGTCGTCTGCATGCAGCAGTCGGTCGATGGGCGTACCCCGGTCATCGACGAAGGTCTCCTCGACGAGCCCGTCGAACGGCCCGCTGGTCAGCAGGCCCGCGACGTGGCGGACGGCCGATCGCAGCCGCACCCGATCCGATTCGGTGGTGAGGGCGCCGGTCACCACGTCGGCGCCGGCCGCAGCGAGGGCGGGACCTTCCGATCGATCGGCCACGGTCACCGAGCCAGTCGACGTGGGAGCCATGAGACCGACCAAGAGGACGGCCAGGGGTCGACCGTCCCCCGCCCGGTCGACCCGGTCGACGGCGAACGCCTGGAGATCGCCGGAGCCGTCGGGGCCGGAGGACCATCGCAGCAGCCGGGAGACGACTCGGTGCTCCACCGGTGCGTGGTCGCCCCGATCCCGCAGTGCCAGCGTCAGGGCGAACGACGGGTGGTCCCTCAGCACGAGACCGACCGGCCGGGCCCGGAGGCCGGAGCGGGCCAACAGCGCCGGCGTGGCGATGGCCCCGCCGCACACCACCACGAGCGGGGCCATGAGGCGATGGCCCGACGCCAGGGCAACGCCACGGGCACGGCCGCCGGCGGTCAGGACGCGGGCGACGGTGGTGTCGGGGCGCACGGTCGGCCCGCCGTCGTCGACCCGCCCCGCCCGTCGGCCGGCTGCGGCTCCCTTTCCGATGTAGGCATCGAACGCCGAGCGACGGCGCTGGCCGTCGATCGCCAGCCTGGCCTCGAGCACCCCCAACCGATCCTGGTCGGTCGAGGCGCCACCGACCGCGTGGCCGCCGGCTGCGGCCGCTGCTGCGAGGGCCCCGGCCACCGGGCCGGCGGGGACGGTGCGACCGGGAAAGGCCGAGGCCGCCCGGTCGAGCCAGGGGGCGACGTCGGCGGCCCCCCAAGCGGCGCAGCCATGCTCGTCACGCCATCGGTCGTAGTCGATGCGATCGCCCCGGGTCAGCAGCAACCCGTTCACCGTCGATCCGCCGCCGAGGCCCCGACCCTGACGGTAGGGACGGACCGGCCCGTCCGGCGCGTCCCGGACCTCCAGACCGGCCCAGGTCCGTCGCGGCTCCTCGGCTGCGGCGATGGTGTCGAGGCCGAGGGTGGCCACAGGCTGCGGTCGGCCGGGCCCCGCCTCGACGAGCACGGCCCGTCGCCCGTCGTCGGCCAGCCGCCGGGCCAGGACGCACCCGGCCGGGCCGGCCCCGACCACCACGACGTCCCATCCGGTCCGGGCGAGGTCGCTGTCGGTCATCGGTGCGGGACCCGTCCAACCCGGCCCGGGTCCCGTCCGGTCAGCCTTTGTCCCGGAGGAACCGACGGAGGATCTTGCCGGACGCAGACTTGGGGATCTCGTCGACGAACTCGACGAGGCGGATCTGCTTGTAGCCGGCGACCCGGTCGGCCACGAACGCCTGGAGCTCCTCGGCGGTCACCGCCTCGCCGTCCTTCACGACGACGAACGCCTTCGGCAGCTCGCCCGCCTCGAGATCGGCGATCCCTATCACCGCCACGTCGGCCACCGCGGGATGGGTCACGATCAGTGCCTCGAGCTCGGCCGGTGGCACCTGGAAGCCCTTGTACTTGATGAGCTCCTTCACCCGGTCCACGATGAAGAGGTGGCCGTCCGCGTCGATCCTGGCCACGTCGCCGGTATGGAGCCAGCCGTCGTCGTCGATGGTGGCTGCCGTGGCCTCCGGGTTGTTGAGATAGCCGACCATGACCTGGGGACCCCGGACGAGGAGCTCCCCCGGGGTGTCCGGCAGCACATCGCGTCCCTCGTCGTCGACGATGCGGCACTCGGTGTTGGGAACCGTCACGCCGCTGGAGCCCGACTTCGCGTCGGCCCCGGCGGTGGCGTGGCTGACCGGGCTCAGCTCGGTCATCCCGTAGCCCTGGACCACCGGGCACCCGATCCGGGCCGCCGCCTCCTCCCCCAGCTCACCACCGAGTGGGGCGGCCCCGCAGAATATCTTGCGGAGCGACGACAGATCATAGTCGTCGACCGCCGGGTGCTTGGCGAGGCCGAGCACGATGGGCGGGACGGCGAAGAACTGCGTGACCCCGTGGGTCTGGATCAGCTCCAGGCCCTTCTCCATGTCGAATCGGGGCATGGTCACCACCGTGATGCCCTCGGCGAGCAGGCCGTTCATCAGGACCTGCATGCCGTAGATGTGGAAGAACGGCAGCACCGCCAGGGCGACCTCGTCGTCGCCGTAGTCGAACACCGCTGAGCCCTGGACGATGTTGGCCACGAGGTTCCGGTGGGTCAGCATGACGCCCTTCGGGAGCCCCGTCGTGCCGGACGAGTAGGGCAACACGACGACCTGGGTGGCCGGGTCGATCGGAACCTGGGCGATCGGCTCACCCATCAGATCGTCGAGCGACGGCACTCCCTCCGCCTCGCCGATCACTGCGATCTCGGTGACCGACGTGCCCTCGACCGCCTCCCGGGCGGTGGCCAGGAAGTCGGGGAGGGTGACCAGGAGCGATGCCCCGCTGTCGTTCAGCTGGAACCGGACCTCCTCGGCGCCGTAGATCGGGTTGATGGTGGTGACGGTCCCGCCGGCCACGGCGACGCCGTGGAACACGGTTGCGTACTCCGGCACGTTGGGGGCCATCAGTCCGACGGTGGCCCCGGCTCCGACACCTCGGGCGGTGAGCCCTCCCGCCAGCCTGGCGATGGCATCCGACAGCTGGGAGAAGGTGATGATCCGACCGGTCGTCCCGTCGATCAGTGCCGGCCGATCCGCCAGCTCCTCGGCCCGCCGCAGCACGTGCTGGGTCACCGGCACGTCGGGAATGACCTGGTCGGCGATCGGGCTTCGGTAGATGGTCGCAGTCATGGGTGGAGCATAACCAGCACGGGTACCGGCACCCGAGCTCTCGTCCCGGCGCCCCGCCGGCGCCGGTCCGGTGCGGAGGCGGAAATAGACCGGCGGCCGGTACGGTTCGACAACCATGCCTTCCAAGCTGCGAGTCATGCTCCCGGTCGTCGTGATCGCCGTTGTCGCATCGACCGCGCTGGTCCTGGCCAGCCGACCGGACGACGGTCCGCAGGCCGATCGATCGCCGACGGTGGACCTGGCGACGATCGAATCGGGAACGGCACGCGACTTCGGTCCACCGCCGCCGGTCCCGGACGGACCCTGGTCCGCCGACACCGAAGCGACGCTGAGCCAGATCATCGAGGCATTGGTGGTCGACGCCACCCCGACGGCGCAGCTGGCCGAGGTGGCCCAGAGCGGCGATCCCCGCCTGGCCTGGCCCATCGCCGACCTCCTGCGGTTCATCAATCAAGGCCCGGTCAACGAGCTCCTCGTCGGAACGGCCCAGCAGCTGCTGCCCGGCTTCCAGGTCGACCCGTTCAACCCCTGGGGTGGCACGGTCGACCACCTGATCGCCTGGGACATCCCGGTGCCGGACCAGTACCTGGGGTTCAAGCGCAACCTCTACGGCAGGATCGAGCCGAAGTGGGCCGAGCTGTTCACCGACGGTGCGGACATCGACTGGCGCCACGTCGGCTGGGGTGGGGTCGGCATCGACGATCGGGCGTTCGGTTCCGACGCGGCCTGCGCGTGCATACCGGCCCTCGACAATCCTGCGGTCACCCCGGCCGACGAGGGCGATTGGTATCCGGACGACGCCCTGGTGTTCGGTGTCGTGGTCGACGGTGAGGCCAGGGCCTACCCGAAGAACATCATGGAGGTCCACGAGATGGTCAACGACACGATCGGTGGACGAACGATCGGCATGCCGTACTGCACCCTCTGCGGCTCGGCCCAGGCGTACTTCACCGACGAGCTGCCGGAAGCGCTCGTCGAGCAGTACGGCCGACCGGTGTTCCGGACCTCCGGTCTGCTCATCCGCTCGAACAAGATGATGTTCGAGCTCAACTCCAGGTCGTTCATCGACACGTTTCGCGGCACCGCCACATCCGGACCACTGGCCGAGGCCGGCGTGGCGTTCGACCAGACCTCGGTGGTGACCTCGACCTGGGCCGAGTGGAAGGCGGCCCACCCCGACACCACGATCGTCGCGCAGGACGGCGGGATCGGTCGGACCTACGAGCTCGACCCGCTGGCCGGCAGGGACGACGACGGGCCGATCTTCCCGATCGGTGACGTCGACCCCCGGCTCCCGGTCCAGGAGCCGGTGCTGGGTGTGATCACCGAGTCCGGTCAGCCGATCGCGTTCCACGTCGATGCTGCGGCTCGGGCGCTCAGCAGTGGCGAGCAGATCGTGATCGAGGGCATCGAGCTGCGGCTCGACGGCGACGGTGTGCGAGCGGTGCGCAACGGCGAGGATGCCGCTGGCCATCAGGCGTTCTGGTTCGCCTGGAGCCAATTCCATCCCGAGACCAAGGTCTGGCCGCTCGACTACCAGAGCGAGGCCTGATCGAGCCGCGGCCGTGTCGGCCGAGGCCGCCTACACGATCCCCAGCGAGCCGATCACCCTGGTGATCAGCAGGTGGTTCAACGCCAGGGCCACGACGCCCACCAAGATCCAGGTGACGCCTCTGGCCCGCCAGGTGAACCGGCCCGGCAGGCGGACGGCGTCGCGGGAGACGAAGTCCTCGGGATCGAGCCCCCGGGTCAGCGCCCAGCCGAGCAACCACAGCGCCGACCCGCCGAGCAGCAGGATCCTGGGGAGGAGGGAGAGGTAGAGGGCGGTCAGCTCGTTGAGCCGCTGGTCGACCGGATAGACCATGACGGGGTCGTCGGGTGCGTAGAACACCTCGATCGGCTGGCCGACGTATGGCCGGTGGGACGACGCCGCCCCGAGCGACGTGATCAGATGGGGTCGGCGCTCCGGTGACGGGTCGTCCGACGTGAGGACGCCGTTGCAGATCCACTGGTCGGCCCCGAGTCCGGTCCGGGCCGAGCACGAGTGGACCTGGTAGTCGGCTCGACCGTCGAAGCGCTCGGACCACGATTGGAGGGCCCCGACACGTTCCATCGTGAGGATCAGGGCCGCCAGGCACAGCACGCCCATGAGCGCCGCTGGTGCATAGGCGCGGGTCTCGGCGAACCGCAATCGGCCGGCGAGGTCACCAACTCGATCGCTGCCCGCCCGGATCGCCTCCACCATTGCCCCACTGTACGGCTTGGACAAGCAAATAGCCGAATGGACAGGCAGCCTTTCGGCGTGATCGTCCCGGGGGCCAGATGTCCCGCAGAGCAGGGAGCTAGGGGCTGAGGACGGGCAGCCGCCGTCGGATCCGGCGAGCGGAGCGCACCGAGCGGACCAGCCCGGCCATCAGTCGACCGCTGATCACCGCCGAGCCCTGCGGCCACTGGCGGCTGGTCCCCTGCTCGGTCCTGCGGAGCTCGTACAAGCGGTACGGCCTGATCAGCGGTCGGAGGGCCGTTCCCGCCTCGTCGTGCTCGAAGGTCAAGCCACGGAACGCGTCGGCATCGTGCCGGGTCGGCCGGTTCCACCAGCGATCGAGCACCTGC
This sequence comes from Acidimicrobiales bacterium, assembly GCA_024644005.1. Classification (GTDB taxonomy): domain Bacteria; phylum Actinomycetota; class Acidimicrobiia; order Acidimicrobiales; family SZUA-35; genus JAHELU01. Next base: position 5,725 of record JAHELU010000148.1, read on the forward strand.
CGCGTCTCCTCGGCCAGCGACTCCGGAGCGAGTCCCCACCGATCGAGCGACGCGCGGGAGGGGATCAGCTCGGCCATCCGCATGGCTCCGGCCCACAGCTCGGACCGATCGCCCGCTTCGCCGACGGCGGGGCGGTCGAAGACCAGCTCGACGCTGCCGTCGGGGGCCCGACGGTAGTCGACCACCCGCGGCTTGCCGGAGGCGGTCAGGGTCTCGATGCACGACACGGGCGCTTCGATCGGGAACGGGTCGGTCACCCCGTCGAAGGCGAACCGCCTGATCGGCACCCTGGCATCGACGTCGGGCAGCACCTTGTCCCCACCGAAGTGGAAATGGACCGGTTCCTCGCCGACCACCTGGGCCAGGACCGCCGACACCTGGGAAGCCAGCCGACCCCGCCAGCCGACGTCGACGAGACCGTAGCGACCGGCCGGCATGCCCTCGCTCCTGAGCCTGTCGACGATGAGCTTCAGCCGCTCGTCCGATCGGACGGCGATGCGCTCCCGCACGGCGGGGTCGGCCAGAAGTGCCTCCCAGTCGGCCGCTGCGATCTCGGGCAGGACGGTGTCCTGGTCGAGCACCGCCAACCACTTGTGGTCCGGGTCGTCGACGAGGTCGGCCTGGGTCAGGCCGACCCTGGCCAGCAGGGCGCCGAGTGGCACGTGGTGCCGCTTGGCATGGAGGAAGGCGTCGTCGTCGAGGGTGCCCTCGGTCAGCCATCGATCGACCCCGATCGCCGAGGCCGCAGCCAGCGACCAGGTCAGTCTCGAGCAGTGGATGTAGCGGAGCGACCGGCCCTCCCAGTGGTCGGCCGGCATCGCTGCGGCGACCTTGAACGGCAACTCGCCGTCGCGGGCCAGGAATCCGACGTGGTCGACTCGCTCCACCCGGCACTGCTCCGCCACCCAGAGCACGAACGCAGCCATGGCCTGCCCGGCGACGTCGGCCCCGAGCCGCTGGACGCTCGCCCTGTGCGGGTCCAACTTGCCGGCCCGCTGGTCCGCCACGATGCCGAGCCTGGCCAGCCTGGCCGCTGCGGCCAGAGCCGGCCCGTACCCGCCGGACCGAGCTGCCATCGCCCGCTCGTAGCGGTTGGTGTCTGCCTCGAGGAGCGGTCGGGGGATCACCCCGGCGGCGGCGGCCATCGCCACATCGGCCCACAGGTGGTTGCCGACGTGCCACACCACGCGCCCGTTGCCGGCGTCCGGCCAGGTGGAGCGGAACAGCCGCCCGTCCGATTTCGTCGAGCCGGCCTCGCAGGACGAGACGAGCCGATCGCCGTCGGCGAAGATGCCGTGGTGCCGCAGCAGATCGATCAGGAGCTCGGACGGGCGGTCGGTGTCGGACAGGAACACCACCTCGGCATCGGCGCGGCGGATTTCTCTGAGGTGGGCCTCGACCCCCGGCACCGGGCGACACAGCTGGCGCTCGATCTCACCCGCCATCCCGTCGGGAGACGAGCTGGCGCTGCGGTCGGCTGCGAGCCGTATGGCCCGCTCCACCGCCTGGTCGCTGGCCAGATCCCGCACCAGGCAGGTGTCGAACACATCGACGCTCACGACGTCCGGCCGGAGGCGGGTCACGGCCCGTACGACCTCCGGCCACTCGGAGACCGAATAGCCGACATCGAGCCGCTGGAGCCGGTACACCGCCCGAGGCCCGATCCACGGTATGCGGCCCACGAGCCTTGTGAGGAGTGTGTCTCGCCACACGACAGTCGATGATAGGCGCCGCGCCGATGCTTTGAGGGGGTGGTCGACCTATTACGATTGTCCCTGCCGCACCACGGCGGCAGAGCGAGAGGGGGTGATGGATGGCTCGACGATTGACCGAATTCAGCCACGGCGCCGGTTGAGCGTGCAAGCTCGCTGCTGACGAGCTGGCGCAGGTTCTGCGCCGTCTGCCCCCGACCGATGACGACCGGCTGCTGGTCGGTGCCACCACCGGCGATGATGCCGCCGTGTGGCGGCTGGACGAGGATCGAGCGCTGGTCTTCACCGCCGACTTCATAACCCCCATCGTCGACGACGCCGCGGCCTGGGGTCGGATAGCCGCGGCCAACGCCGTGTCGGACGTGTACGCCATGGGTGCACGACCGCTGGTGGCGCTGAACCTGGTGGGCTGGAACAACGACGAGCTGCCGACCGATCTCCTCGGCGACGTCCTGGCGGGAGCCGCCGAGGTGGCAGCCGCCGGCTCGTTCGTGATCGCCGGCGGCCACACCATCGACGACCCGGAGCCCAAGTTCGGTCTCGCCGTCATCGGCGAGGTCCACCCGGACGAGCTGCTGACCAACGCCGGTTTCCGACCCGGCCAGGAGCTGATCCTGACCAAGCCGCTGGGTATCGGGGTGGCGTCGACGGCCATCAAGAGCGGTCGGGCCACGGCATCGCTCATCGATGCCGCCGTGGCCTCCATGACGAGGCTCAACGACGACGCCGCCCGGATCGCCCGCCACCACGGTTCGACCGGGGCAACCGACGTGACCGGGTTCGGGCTGCTGGGCCACCTCGGCCGGGCGGCGGTGGAATCGGGCATCGAGGTGACGCTCGCGGTCGACCGCGTGCCGGTGCTCGACGGTGTCCGGTCACTGGCCGAGGAGGGCCTCGTCCCCGGCGGCTCGAAGCGGAACCTGCGATCGGTGTCCGGCCAGCTCGATCGGGGGTCGACGGACGAGCTCGACGTGCTGCTGCTGGCGGACGCCCAGACGTCGGGGGGCCTGGTGTTCGGGGTCGACCCCGACCGGCTCGACGACGCGCTGGACGAGCTGACGGCCTGCGGCCACCGGGCGGCCAACATCGGGAGCACCGCTCCCGGCGAAGGGACGATCCACCTGGACTGACGACCGGGGCTGGGCGGAACTGACCCCTGGCCGGCAGGCCGACCCGTCAGGCGGCGAGTCGGCGACCTCGCTCGCCGACCTCGGCCATGGCCCGTTCCACGTCGACGGTGGTCAACACCCCGTCATCGACGACCTGACGCCCGTCGACCCACACGTCGGTCACGTACCGGGACGAGCCGGCGAACACCAGGTGCGTCAGCAGGTCCAGTCCGGGTCTGAACGCCGGCTGATCCAGGTCGATACGGATCATGTCGGCCCTGGCCCCCGGAGCGATCACCCCGACGTCGGACAGGCCGATGGCCCTTGCCGCAGATCGGGTCGCCAGATCGACGGCGGTGGCGGCGTCCATCGCGCCGGGATCGTGGCTGAGCCCCCGAGCGAGGAGTGGCGCCAGCTTCAGCTCCTCCCACAGGTCCAGATCGTCGTTGGAAGCTGCACCGTCGGTGCCGAGACCGACGCCGATCCCGGCCGCCAGCAGGTCCAGCACCGGCGCCACCCCGGATCCGAGCTTCAGGTTGGACTGCGGGCAGTGGGCAACCGCGGCACCGGCTTCGGCCAGCAACCGCTGATCGGTCGCGTCCAGCCACACGCCGTGGGCGGCGATCGTCCGCCCCTCGAGGGCCCCTGCGTCGGCCAACACCTGGGTGGCGGTCTTGCCGTAGCGGTCGATGACCAGCTGACGCTCGGCTCTGGTCTCCTCGAGATGGATGTGGAACAGCGCGTCGTTGGCCCCGGCGACGGCTGCGATCTCACCGCACTGCTCCGGGCTGAGGTCGTAGACGGAGTGCGGCGCGAACCCGACCGTCACCAGCTGGTCGGGCCGGTGATGCCCGGCGTGGAAGTCGACGAGCTGGGCGATCCGGCCGGCTACGTCGCCGTCGGGGAGCAGCGCGGCGATGACGCCGGGGGTGACGACCAATCGGGCGCCGCTGGCCGCCACGGCGTCGACCACCGCTTCCTCGAACAGGTACATCTCGCAGCTGGTGGTGACGCCGGCCAGGAGCATCTCGGCGGAGCCGAGGGTCATGCCCCACCAGGCATCCTCCGGGGTCATCCTGGCCTCCCGGGGCCATACCCCTTCCCGCAGCCATCGCTCGAGCGGCAGCCCGTCCCCTGCGGAACGGAGCACGGTCATCGGCGTGTGGGCGTGGGCGTTGACGAGACCCGGCATCAGCAGACCGCCCACGGTTCGTACCTCCGTCGGCGGCGGCCCCAGGTTCTCGCGTCGGCCGACGGCCACGATGCGCCCGGCGCCGTCGATGTCGACCGCTCCGTCGGCGATCAGCTGACCGCTGCCGTCGCCGGTCAGGACCTGGTCGGCCTCGACCCGCAGCCGAGCCCGCCCTCCGGCGCCGGGCTCGCCACCGACGGTCACAGCGTCTCGCCGCGGTCGAACCGGACGGTCCTGCGGTCGGTGACGAGCGCAGTGATCAGCCGAACCGGCGTGATGTCGAACGCCGGGTTGCAGGCCGGAGTCCCGTCTGGTGCCACCGGCACACCCCTGACCGAGGCCACCTCGTCGGGTCCCCGGTCCTCGATCTCGATATCGTCGCCGGAGGCCGTTGCCGGATCGATCGTCGACTCCGGGGCCACCACCACGAAGGGCACCCCGGCGTCAGCTGCGCCGAGGGCGAGGCTGAAGCTGCCGATCTTGTTGGCGGTGTCGCCGTTGGCGGCCACCCGGTCGGCGCCGATGAGCACCACGTCGGCCCCGCCCCGCGACAGCAGGAACGGGCCGGCCGAGTCGACGAGCAGCCGATGCGGTGCCCCCATGCGCTGCAGCTCCCAGGTGGTGAGCCGCCCACCCTGCAGCAGGGGCCTCGTCTCGATCGGCAGCGCCTCGGCCAACCGTCCCCGCTCGTGGAGGGTCTGGACGACCGCCAGCGCCGTGCCCCGCTCGACTGCGGCCAGGCCGCCCGTGTTGCAGATCGTCATGACCCGGACGGCGGCTCCGTCCCGATCGCCCGCAGCCGCTCGCTCCACCATCAGCGCCTCGACCAGATCGGCCCCCCGCTCCCCCATGGCGATGGAGGCCGCCAGCTCCTCGTCGCGGATCCTGTGGGCCTCGGCCAGCCCCGCCGCCGGGTCGGCAGCGGCGATCGGGGCCACCCGATCCACCATCCTGGCCAGGTTGACCGCGGTCGGCCGGGCGGAGCGGATCGACGCCACCGCAGCATCGAAGCCGGACCGGTCGGTACCGGGGTCGTGCCGGAGAGCGGCGAGTGCGACGCCGTACGCCCCGGCCACCCCGATGGCCGGCGCCCCCCGGACCGACAGCCGCTCGATGGCGGCCACGAGGTCGGCCACGGTCTCGATGCGGAGCGTCTCGACCACCTGGGGCAACTTCGTCTGATCGACCATCTCGATGGCGCCGTCGACCCAGTCGAGGGTTCTCATTCCTCGACGATAGTGGGGTCGGGACTCGAGCCGTAGCCGTCGGGGGCCGCCATCTTCGCCAGCACCTCGTCCATCTGGGCCTCGGTCAGCTCCGGCGGCTCGCCGATCGTCAGCGCCGCCAGGTACTGGGCGGCCAGCACCTCCACCTCGACCGCCACCGCCAGGGCCTCGGCCAGGTCGACACCGAGGGCGATGATGCCGTGGTGGGCGAGCAGGCAGGCCCGTCGATCGGCGAGGGCGGCGAGCGCATTGACCGAGAGCTGCTCGGTGCCGAACGTGGCGTAGTCGGCGCAACGGATGTCATGGCCGCCGGCGATCCCGACCATGTAGTGGAAGGGCCCGATGCCCCTGCCGTGGACCGACAGCGCGGTGGCTGCGGTGGGGTGGGCGTGGACCACCGCGTGCACCTCGGGCCGGGCCTCCAGGATGTCCAGGTGGAAGCGCCACTCCGACGACGGTCGCAACCCGCTCGACCGATCTCGGCCCCTGACCGTCCAGCCGGTGTCGAACCGCATCTGGATCAGGTCGGCCGCCTCCAGCCGTTCGTACGGCACGCCGGACGGGGTGATCAGCATCCCACCGTCGATCCTCACCGAGACGTTCCCGGAGGTGCCGCTGTTGATGCCCCGCTCGTTCATGGCCAGCGCCGTCGCGATCAGCTCGCCGGCCAACGCATCTGCTGCAGCGTCCGTCACGGCGGCACTAGGCCTCGTCGCCCGCCGCGGCGAGCTCGACGGTGCGGCCGATCAGCCGGTACAGCGGCTCGGCCACGTCGTCGATCAGCGAAAGGATGTCCGCAACGGACAGCGGCTCCGAGCCGAGCCCCGCCGCAGGGTTGGAGACCACACCGATCGAGGCGTACCGGAGGCCCGCCTCCACCGCCAGCGCCACCTCCGGGTAGCCGGTCATGCCGACCAGATCACCGCCGAGCATCGCCATCATGCGGATCTCGGCCGGGGTCTCGAACCGTGGGCCGTCGGCGGTGCAGTACACCGCGCCGTCCACGAGGTCGATCGACTCGGCGGCCGCAGCCCGCTCGAGGATCGAGCGGAGCCCTGGATCGTATGGGTTCGTCATGTCGGTGTGCACGACGGGTGGCGCCTCATCGCTTCCACCGAGGACGATCGGCCGTCGGCTGCCGTCGAAGAACGTGACGTCCCGGCCGGAGGTGAAGTTCAGGAAGTCGGAGATCGACACGAGGGATCCGGGTGGCAGCTCGGGATCGATCGCGCCGCTGACCGCGGTGGCCAGCACGGAGCGGACGCCGATCGTCCGCAGGGCCGAGATGTTGGCCCGGTAGTTGATGGCATGGGTCGGGATGGAGTGGTCCGACCCGTGGCGGGGGATGAAGCAGACGTCGTGTCCCCGCCAGGAGCCGGAGGTGACCCGGACCGGCCCGCCGAATGGGGTGTCGACCGCCTCGACCACCCGGTCGGCCAGGTCGGGGACGTCGGTGAAGCCGCTGCCGGTGATCAAGCCGAACATGTCGTCGACCCTAGCCCGACGCCTGCAGTCCCACCGGGCCCCGGTCCTCGTGCTTCGTCACCGTTTCGAAACACTTTCGGCCGTTGGTCACAGCATCATGCCAAGCTCTACGACTGCCAGCGCTTCGGCTCGCCGGTGCGATT
>JAHELU010000149.1 GCA_024644005.1 Acidimicrobiales bacterium
CGGGACGGTATCTCACCATCGATGATGCGGGAGAAGATGGTCGGCATCCGACCACCATAGGATCCTTCGCAGGTCCCCGCCGACCTTCCTTGACAGTCGAACGATCGTTCGGGTACGGTGCCCCGGGTTGCCGGGTGCCGGTCCGTGACTGATTCGAGAGCGGGCCGGTGCCCGAACGCCATCACCGGTCTAGCGATTGCGGTGGCGAAGCAGTCCGACGCCGGCGACGACGATCGTGACCAGCGGCACCAAGCCGAGCAGGGCGACCCAGACCACGCTCACCGGCGCGACCACGTCGACCTCGGATGTCGGGGTGGCCCGCTGGCCGGCAGACTGCGTCACCTCGATGGCCACGATGAGGATCAGGATCCCCACGATGAATGCGGCCAGTGGCCGCCAGCGACCCTGGAGGGCCCTGATCATGGCCCCCAGCCCGGCAATGACCGCCAGGAGCACCACCACCGGCCGGTACCACCCGGTGATCGGTCCCCGGAGGGCCTCGGCCAGCGGTTCCGTGCTCGGCCGGGTGGTGTAGAGCCGCCACGCCTCGAAGTGCAGGTTGAACAGCTGGTCGTAGGCCACGATCCCGAAGACACCGGCCAGCAGACCGGCGGCGACGATCCACAGGACGTCCCGTCGGTCGAGATCCAGTTCCCGGCTGTAGAACAACGAGCGCTCCTTCCGCTGATCTCGGGTCCGACAGTAGTCCGATCGTTCCCGTCATCCGGGTGAATTCTCGGCCGATGGAGGGCGATGGGAGAACACCTCGAGGTGGCCGCCGACGCGTTCGATCGACGGCTGGCCCAGATGCGGTACCGGGAGCGGCGCCACGAGGGGCGCCGCCGGCTGTGGCTGGCCCATCACTGGCCCGAGGACTACGGGCCGCGCTGCGTGCGGATCGGCTCGAACCACGTCTGCCGCCGCTGCCTGGCCCTCTACCCGCTCGGCGCGCTCGTGGCTGTCCTGGCCGCACTCGGCCACCCGCCCTGGACCGAGGAGCTCGATCCTGCGGCGATCTGGCTGCTCTCCATCCCGGCCACGGTGGCCTTCGTCGGTGAGGCCATCGGCCTGTTCGACTACTCGCCTCGCTGGCAGGTCGGCACCACCCTGGTGGCGGCGGTGGCCTTCGGCCGGGCGCTCGGCTACGAGCTGACCGATCGATGGAGCGCCGAGTTCTGGCAGCCCATCGCCGTGTTCGGGGGGATCTGGTTCCTGGCCTCTGCGTTCCAGGCCGGGACCGCCAGACGGGTCCCTCGCCGAGTCGAGATCAGTAGTCGATCCCCTTCTTGGCCACGATCCCCGCATCGAAGGCGTGCTTGATGATGCGCATCTCGGTTGCGGTGTCGGCCACGTCGATGATCGGCTGAGGCATGTCCCGGCCGGTCAGCACGACGTTGAGCCGTTCCGAGCGCTCACTGACCGCCCGTGCCACCTCGCCGGTGTCGATCCAGTCCCAGATCATGGCGTAGCTGATCTCGTCGAGTACCAGCAACCGGTACTCGCCCTCCGACAGGAGCCGCTTCGCCAGGTCCCAGGCCCCCCTGGCCATGGCCCGGCTCTCGTCGAGGTCATCCGAGTTCCAGGTGAACCCGTCGCCTGCAGCGAACCAGTCGACCCCGAGCTGCCTGCAGATCTTCTCCTCGCCGACCCGCCACTCGCCGCTCTTCAGGAACTGCACGACTGCGACCTTCCATCCCTGGGCCACCCCTCGGAGGACGACCCCGAACGCAGCGGTCGACTTGCCCTTTCCGTGTCCGGTGTTGACCAGCACGAGCGACGTCGCAGTCTGGAACTCGCCGGTGTCCGGCTTGTCGACCGGCGGTGATTCCGGTTGCTGCCCGGTCGGGTCTGCGCTGTCCGTCATGTCCGAACCTCCAACGTCGAGTGCTGTTCGGGGCTGGCCGCCTGCCGCTCGGGCTGGTCGGGGGCGGGCCCGGACCCCTTCGATCGCAACGGCACGACCAACACGCCGCCGTCCGGCCCGGCCATGACCGAGACCGGCGTCCGGTAGTACCGGGACAGGACCGGCTCGGTCAGCACCTCGGCAGCCGGGCCGGTGGCCACCGGCCGCCCGTCTGCCATGAGCAGCAGCCGATCGGCGAACCGGCTGGCGATGCTCAGGTCGTGCATGGCGGTGACCACCGCCAGCCGGTGGGCGGCACGGAGCCGGTCGACGAGCTCCAGCACCGAGATCTGGTGGGCCAGATCGAGGGCACTCGTCGGCTCGTCGAGCACGAGCACGGACGCCTCCTGGACCAGCGCACGGGCCAGCGTGGCCCGCTGGGCTTCACCGCCGGAGAGGGCATCGACCGGCCGACCGGCCATGGCCGACAGATCGAGGTGGTCGAGCACGGCGGCCACCCGCCGCCGATCGGCTGCGGACTCCGACCGCAGCATCGACAGATGGGCCGTGCGGCCGAGCATGACGTACTCGGCGGTGGTCATCCCGATCGGCAGGATCGGCAGCTGCGGGACGTAGGCGACCTGCCGGGCGGTCTCGGCCCGGTTCCGGTGAGGTCGACCGCCCACCTCGATCCGCCCCCGGAATCGCAGCACGCCGGCTACTGCCCGGAGCACGGTCGACTTGCCCGCGCCGTTCGGGCCGATGACGGCCAGCCACTGGCCGGGGGCGACCCGGAACGACACGCCGAGGACTGCGTCGGCATCGCCGTAGCCGACGGCCACGTCGTCGAGGGCCAGCGCCGCGGGGTCGCCGGTCATCGCAGCGAGCCTCGCCGCGTCCACATCACGAAGGCGAAGAAGGGGGCACCGAAGAACGCAGTGACCACCCCGATCGGCAGCTCGGCTCCGGAGGTCAGGTTCCTGGCCCCGACGTCGGCCAGGACCATGAAGATCGCCCCGCCGGTGGCCGACAGCGGCAGCACCGTGCGGTAGTTCGACCCGAACGTGAGCCGCACGAAGTGGGGAACGATGATCCCGACGAAGGCGATCAGCCCGCTGACCGCAACGGCGGCAGCCGCCAGCAACGAGCCGACCGCCACCAGGATGATCCTGACCCTGACCACCGGAACGCCCAGCGCCGTTGCCTCCTCGTCGCCGAGCTGCAGCACGTCGAGCTGGCGGCGCTGGCTGAGGATGACGGCACTGCAGACCACGACATAGGGGGCGAGCAGGCCCACCTCGCCCCAGCCGAACGTGCCGAGCCGGCCGAAGATCCAGGTGTACACCTCGACGAGGATGTCGGTGTTGCGCTGCAGCACGTAGGTCTGCAGCGCCGTGAGGAACGAGGCGACCGCCACACCAGCCAGCAACAGCGATGCCGCAGAGCGGGAGGCCCCGAATCCGATCACCGACGACGCCCCGATTGCGGCCAGCCCGCCGAGGAAGGCGGCGAGGGGCACCGGGTGGAGGGGACCCCAACCGCTGTCGGCGCCGGCCACGATGGCCAGCGTGGCCCCCAGGCCCGCGCCGGCCGCCACCCCGAGGAGGTAGGGGTCGGCGAGCGGGTTGCGGAACACGCCCTGGTAGGTGGCGCCACCGAGGGCCAGGGCCGAGCCCACCAGTGCGCCGAGCACGGCCCGAGGCAGCCGCCACTGCCACAGGATCGATCGCTCTGCGCTCGTGAGGCCGGAGTCGAGCGAGACCCCTGGCAGGCCGTCGAGCAGCTCCCGGACGATGGCGAGGAAGCCGATGTCGCTGCTGCCGATGGAGACGGCGAGCAGCATGGCCGCCGCCAGCAGCGCCACCGAGCCGACGAGGGACCGCCGGGGCAGTCGGAAGGCCCGCTCGACCGATCGCTCGACCGACCGGGCCGGCACCCCGGAGACCCGGGGGGCGGTGAGGCTCATCGGCCCGGTCCGGTCATCAGGCGCTCACCGAGACCTCGGCGGCGATGGCTTCCATGAAGTCGACGATGCGCGGACCCCACCGGGAGGCGATGTCGCCGTCGACCTGGACGATGTTCCCCTCGGCCACGGCGGTGATGCCATCCCAGCCCGGCCTCGCTGCGATGTCGTCTGCGGAGTACCCCACCTGGTCGGTGAACACGATCAACGACGGATCGGCGGCGATGATGCTCTCGCCGTCGACCAGCGGGAAGCCGGAACCGTCGTCGAGCGGGTCGGCGATGTTCTCGAATCCCATCTCGGCGTAGACCTGTCCGATGAAGGAGTCCGAGGTGGCGGTGTAGAACGAGTCGTCGATCTCGTGGAAGACCCGGACCGGCGCGGTCTGCTCCGGCAGCGATGCCACCACGGCATCGACCCCTCGCCGGATGTCGGCGTTGACCGCAGCGGCGCCGTCGACCTCGCCGGTCGCCTCGCCGAGCTGCGCAACCTGGTCGTGCACGTCGTCGAGCGACGCAGCTGCCGGTTGGAACATCACCGCCACGCCGGCACCGGTCAACCCGGCCGCGACGTCCTCCGGCAGCCCAGAGGCCACCACCAGGTCTGGTGCGGTGGCCAGAATGGCCTCGAGGTCGGGGCTGAAGCCGTCGAGGGTCCCCTCCGGGGCCTCCTCGGGATAGTTGGAGAACAGGTCGACCGCCACCACCCGGTCGCCTGCGCCGATGGCGAACAGGATCTCGGTGGCCGTTGGCGACAGCGAGACGATGTTGTCCGGCCGCTGCTCGATGGTGATGGTTCCACTGGAGGTCTCGACCTCCATCGGGTACTGGCCGTCGCTGACGGCGTCGTCTGCCGCACCGTCCGCGTCGTCCGATCCGGTCTCGCCGGTGTCCTCGGAAGCGGGATCAGCGCTGCTCGGGGGCTCCGGATCTCGTGCCGCCACATCGTCGTCCGAGCTGCAGGCCGAGGCGAGCAGCGCCAGGGTCGTCAGTATCGCCGCCAAGCGCGCCAGCCGCCGGATCTCCCGTCGCCTCGTGATGGGCACCGCGTTCAAGATGTCGACCTCCGTTCTTGCTCGGAGGGACGGATCGCAGGTGTTGACCGACGAGGCGCCTTGCTCCGAGGACCTTCGTGTGAACCGCTCGAAACAGGCGACCTGGCTCCACGCTGATGCGTGATCACAGTTGCGGCACAGCGCCGGATTCTCACCGGACTTCGCTGCTCTGGCGGACCGGGACTCTCTCGTCTCGGCCCGGGTCACTATAGACCACGAATCGACCGTGCCACCTCGATGACGATGTGGAAGTCGGTCTCGATCAGGAGCCGCTCCAGCACGACCCGAGGGAGTGGGAGCAGGGGCGGGCGATCGTGGTCACCGTCCCCTCCTCGCCGTCTCGACCAGGCTCAGACCTCGCCGAAGCGGGCGGACAGACCGCCGAGCAGCGTGGACACCAGGATCCCGAGAGGCAGGGTGCCCCAGTAGGACAGCCCGAGCCCGACGTTGCCGAGGAAGAGCATCAGCAGCCAGGTTGACGGGAAGGTCGAGACGAGCAGTACGACGACGGCGGCGATCAGGACTCGGATCATGAGCGGTTCCCTCCGGCTGTGGTCCAGCAACAGGCATGATCATAGCTCCGGGGTGCCAACCGACCGGGGGATGCTCGAGCGGTCACGACGGAGGGTGAGGACCTTCACCAGCAGGCCCGAGGTGCCGTCAGCGCCGTTTGGCCTGCCTGGCCTCGGCCGCCTTGGTCGGGTCGAGCCTGAGCCAGGCGTAACTCACGATGGCCGCACCGACGAGCGAGCCGATGATGCCGCTGGGTCGGAGCGACAGGCCGTCACCGGCGATGAGGCTGATCAGGAGACCGCCGAGGAACGAGCCGACGAGACCGGCCACCAGCGCCATCCCCCAATCGATGCGGGTCGACGAGCGACCCTGCAACACCTGGACCAGGGCACCGATCGCCATTCCGAACACGAGTATCCCGATGATCAGCATCCCCGCACGTTAGGCCACGGACACCGAACCCACACGCCCTGACCGGGCCGATGCCACCCACCCGCCTCCTGAGCCCGCTCGGGGACAGACCGAGAGATCGACCGATCGATGACTCTCGGCAACAAGCATGCGGCAGGGGGACCTTCGACCGTATACTCGCCTGTTCGTCATCGAATGCTGGGAGGCAGCGGAATGGGACCCACCTCGGGAGGGATGAGGCTGGCGAGGCGGCCGATGCCGATCAAGGTCCTGGCAGGGCTCTTCGGGCTGCTCCTCGTGCTCACCGTTGCCGCCTGCGGCGAAGAGAGCCCACTGAGCGATATCACGGTCACGACCCCCGGCGACGGCGGCGGGGAGGCCGCATCGCCCGAGGAGACCTCACCGCCGGAGGAGACCTCACCCCCCGAGACCTCCGCTCCCGAGGAGACCTCACCCCCCGAGACCTCCGCTCCCGAGGAGACCTCACCCCCGGAGACGACGGCACCCGATGGCTCCGACGGGGACGGGGTGGACAGCTCGACGATCGTGCTGATCCTGGTGCTCGGCGGCCTGGCCGTCGCCGCCGTCCTCGGCGCGATGAGCATCCTGTCCTCGCGGTCGCGGACCAAGGAGGCCGAGCGGTCGGCCAAGCGAAGCCGACTGGCCGAGCTGGTGGGTGGCTACCGCTGGGTCCACGATCAGGGCTCGATGGAGGTCATGCGGACCAACGATCCCGATCAGCTCCGCCGGGCGTGGCAGACCACGAACGCCCGCATCGTCCAACTCGAGGGCATGGCGTCGGCCATGTCGGTGGAGGCGGACTCACCCGAGGAGACCGCAGCGTTCGACGACCTCAACCGGGCATCGGCCGGCCTCCGGGCCGCGATCGACAGCGACGTCTCCCTCCGTTCCGATCCCGGCAACGTGGCCAGGGACGACTTCGTCCTGCAGTCGGCCCAGACGGTCCAGCAGCGGCGGCTGGATCTCAACACCGCCCTGTCCAACCCGGCGCTGCGGGTCCGATGACGGGTACGGCGGCCGGGCCTCCGGCCCGATGCCACTCCTGAGGTTCGACCGAGTTCGAAGGCCGACAGCGGTACCGACGACGTGGCCTGGCAGCTGGTGGCCCGGCAGAGCCGAGGGCCGGCCACCGGAGGGAATGGTGGTCGGCCCTCGGCCATCTTGTCGCCCGACATCCCACCCAATTGGTAGGTGTCACCGCGGGATGTCACTGACTCTGACGACCCGACCATCCAAAAGGTCGCGAAGTTTTTCCCGAATCCTAGAGTGGCGTCACCTATGCGTGTCCTGGCCGTCGAGCTGTTCCTCCTGGAGCTTCCCCTCAATGAGCCATTCGTGGCCAGCCACGGCGAGACACGGTCGCGCGCCATCGTCATGGCACGGGTCGCCACGACGATCGGGCCGGGCTGGGGCGAGTGCTCGGCGTTGCCGGCGGCGACCTACACCGACGAATCGGCGACCGGCTGCTACCGGTCCATCGGCGACGAGCTCGCACCGGGCCTGATCGGCCGGCCGCTGCCTGACGATCCGAGCCCCGACACCGTTGCGGTCCCCGGCGGTGACCGGGGCCGACCGATGGCCACCTCCTGCCTCGAGATGGCTCTCATCGATGCGTCGTTGCGCTCCCGGGGCCTGTCGCTGGCCCGCTGGCTCGGAGCCGAGCGCGACCGGGTACCGGCGGGGGTCAGCATCGGTCTCGGGACGGTGGGCGAGACCGTCGCAGCAGCGGAGCGGCTGGTGGCCGATGGCTTCGGCAGGCTCAAGGTCAAGATCGAGCCCGGCCACGATGCGAGGCTGGTCGAGGCGTTGCGCCGGGCCCTCCCGGCGGTCGAGCTGCAGGTCGACGCCAACGGAGCCTACGACGAAGCCGACGTCGACGACGTCGCCCGGCTCGTCGTGGGAGCGGCCGAGCGCGGCGTCGATGCGATCGAGCAGCCGTTCGCCCCCGCAGCCGAAGCAGCCGCGGTCGAACTGATCGAGCGGTTGGCCTCCGGGCGGGCGGTGCCGGTGGTGGCGGACGAGGCGGTGTCCTCGGTACGAGACGCTGCCCGGTTGCTGGCCAGGGGGGCGATGTCTGGCCTGTCGATCAAGCCGGCCCGGGTCGGCGGCATCGGCGAGTCCAAGCGACTCCACGACCTGTGCCTCGCCAACGGGCTGCCCGCTACCGCTGGCGGCATGCTGGAGACCGGGCTCGGCCGCCACGCCCTGGCCGCCCTGGCCGCCCTGCCCGGCTTCTGCTTGACCGGAGACCTGTCGCCGGCCTCCCGCTGGCTGGCCGCCGACCCGTGGCCGGACCTGACGATGGTCGACGGTGAGATCCTCGTTCCCACCGATCACGGGGTCGGACCCGAGCCGGACGAGGCCCTGCTCGAGCGGTTCACCGTCGACCGGCGACTCGTGGACTGATCGCCCGGTGGCCCTCCATGTCCAGCGCCGGGGCGCAGCGGGGACCGCCGGTCCGCCACTGGTCCTGGTTCACGGCTTCACCCAGAACGGGGACTGCTGGGGCCGGTTCGGCGACCTGCTGGCCGAGCGGGCCGAGCTCGTCCTGGTGGACGCCCCCGGTCACGGCCGTTCCCGCCACGACGACGCCGACTTGTGGACCGCCGCCGACCTGGTGACCGAGGCCGCCGGGTCCGGCATCTACCTCGGCTACTCGATGGGCGGCAGGATCGCGCTCCATGCCGCTCTGCGACGGCCCGATCTGGTGAGGGGGCTGGTCCTCATCGGGGCAACCGCCGGCCTGGACGACGAGACCGAGCGGGCGAAACGGCGGGCCGCCGACGAGGACCTGGCCGACAGACTGCTCGCCGAGGGACTGCCGGCGTTCCTCGGCCGGTGGTTGCGCGGGCCGCTGTTCGCCGGGTTGAGCGCCGAGGGAGCGGCCAGGGCCGAGCGGTTGGCCAACCGGACCGAGGGCTTGGCGGCCAGCCTCCGCCACTGTGGAACGGGTACCCAGGAGCCGCTGTGGGACCGGCTGGACCGACTGACCATGCCGGTGCTGATCGTCGTCGGCGATCGCGACGAGAAGTTCTCGGCGATCGGGCGACGGCTGGTGGCGACGATGGTGGGTACCGAGGCCAGGTTGCTGTCGCTGCCTGGCACCCATGCGGTCCACCTCGAGCAACCAGCTGCGGTGGCCGAGGCGGTCCTGGCCCACGTGGCGGCCTGGTGACCCAGCTCGGGGCCGATGGCGGACCGATCCGGCTTTGTCGGTACCTTTGGCCCTGATGTCGAGCATCGCTGCCACGTTCTGCGCCACCCTGGTCGACGAGTGGGCCAGGGGTGGCGTGACCGCAGCGTTCGTCGCTCCCGGGTCCCGCTCGACCCCGCTCGCCCTCGCGCTGCGGGCCAACCGGGAGATCCAGGTCCACCTCTTCCACGACGAGCGGTCGGCGTCGTTCGCGGCGCTCGGTCACGCCCTCGCCACCGGCCACCCGTCGGTGGTTGCCTGCTCGAGCGGGACCGCAGGGGCCCACTTCCATGCCGCCGTCATCGAAGCCGACCACTCGGGTGTCCCGTTGATCGCCTGCACAGCCGATCGGCCGCCGGAGCTGCAACACATCGCAGCGCCCCAGACCATCGATCAGACCGGGCTGTACGGCCGATCGGTCCGGTTCGCCGTCGCCCTGGGCGTGGCGGATGGGCAGATGCGGGGCTCGTGGCGCTCGCTCGGGTCCCGCCTGGTGGCCGAGGCCAACGGTCGAGCCGATCGTCCTGGGCCGGTCCACCTCAACCTCGGCTTCCGGGATCCGCTGGTCGCCGAGCCGGGGCCGCTGCCGCCGGGTCGATCGAACGGTCGGCCCTGGCATCATGATCTGCGAACCGGACCGGAGCACGGAGCGGCCGCCGACGCCGAGGTCGCCGAGGTGTGGAACCGGCTGCGCGGCCTGTCGGGCATCGTGGTGGCCGGCCGGGGGACCTCCGATCCGGCGTCGGTACTGGCCCTCGCCCGCCGCCTCGGCTGGCCGGTGCTGGCCGACCACCGCTCCGGCTGTCGGGCCGAAGGCCAGGCCGTGGCCCACTTCGACCAGTTGCTCCGCAGCGAGCGGTTCGCCGCCGCAGCCAGGACCGACGTGGTGCTGCGGTTCGGGGAGCCGCTGGCCAGCAAGGTCCTGAGCCAGTGGCTGGAGTCGCTCGACGCCGACGTCGTTGCCGCCCAGTCCCGATCTCGTTGGATGGACCCGGAGCGGATCGCCGGCCTGCTGGTGGCCGAGGTGGGGCTGGCCAGAGGGCTCCTGGCCCGCATCCCGGACGACTACAGGCCGTCGCAGGAGGCCGAGCGGTGGGGCCGGGCCGATCGGCTGGCCGAGAAGACCATCGCCGACGAGCTCGGCGCCCACGGGGTCACCGAGCCTGGCGTGGCGCGATCGGTGATGGCCGGCCTGCCGGCCGGTGCCTCCCTGGTGGTGGCCTCGTCGATGCCGGTGCGAGACATCGAGTGGTTCGCCCCCAACCGGCGCGACATCAGGGTGTACGCCAACCGGGGCGCCAACGGCATCGACGGGGTGGTCTCGACGGCGGTCGGTGTGGCCCTCTCCGGGGCACCGACCGCTCTGTTGATCGGCGACGTGGCGTTCCTCCACGACAGCCCCGCCCTCGTCGGGCTCCGAGATCGGCCGGTCGACCTGACGATCGTCATCGTCGACAACGACGGCGGCGGCATCTTCTCGTTCCTCCCCCAGGCCGAGCTGCTCGGCCGCGAGGCGTTCGAGCAGCTGTTCGGCACCCCCCACGGCACCGATCTCGCCGCGCTCTGTCGAGCCCACGGGATCGAACCGACGGTGTGGGACTCGGAACGGGACTCGACGGCCACGACCGTGACGCCACAGCGGCCGCCGGAGCCGACGATGGGCCCGGTCAAGGTCGTCATAGCCAGCACCGATCGGGCGGAGAACGTCGCCGTCCACGACCGGCTGAACCGGGCCGTCGTCGATGTCCTCGAGGGCTGAGCGCCGTTGTCCTAGGTGACGGCGGTCCCCAACAGCCTGGCCATGTTGGCGCTGTAGAACTTCTCCAGGACGTCTTCCGAGTAGCCCTCCAGCGATCGGCTGAACCGGCCGAGCGGGTTGCGACCACCCTCGATGTGGGGATAGTCGCTCGAGAACAGATAGAGCTCGGCGCTCGACTCCCGGATCAGGGCCCCGACGTCCTCGAACGGGTAGGGGGTGAAGGCGACCTGGGCCTCTATCTGCTCGGACGGCTTCCTGGTCAGTGCGGCCAGCTCGGGCTCGGACCGCTTCCAGATCTCGGCGATGGAGTCGAGCCGGCGGAGCATCGACGGGACCCAACCGGCCCCGAGCTCGATGACCCCGACCCGTAGGCTGGGGTGTCGCTCCAAGACCCCGTCGAGCACCATCGTGCCGAGGAAGCTCTCGGCTGCGTGGTGGAGGGCGATCATGTCCTTGCCCCTGACGTTCTCCCCGCCACCGAGCCAGTCGGTCGGGACCGGCCGTCCGGTGTTCATCCACTCGGGGGCCAGCTGCAGCGGGTTGCCGCCGACGTGCAGCACGACCGGGATCTGTGACTCGGCGGCCAGGGCCCAGAACGGATCGAAGGCGTCGTGGCCGGGGGAACGGCCACCGGCCGGTCGATGGGGCACCCAGACCGCGGCCAGGCCGAGCGCCGCCACCTGGTGCAGCGCCACCAGCGCCGCCCCGGGGTCGTCGAGTGAGGCAGCCCCGACACCGAGCAGCCGGGGGTCGTCGGCGCAGAACTCGGCGATGCCCCGGTTGTGGGCGGCGACGGCGGCGGCCACCAGATCCGGCTCCTCGAGCCTGGAGAAGATCTCGCCGGTGCTGAACGTGGCGAACACCAGCTGGCGGTCGAAACCCAGCAGGTCGAGCGCCTTGGAGCGCTCGTCGGGGTTGAACGCCCCGAGCGCCTCGTAGCCCTTGGGCCCGGCGATGAGGCCGTCGCCGAGGCCCAGCAGCTCCTCCACCGTCTCGGGGGTGTGGGCCCGGCGGTCGCCCATGGCCTCCAGGGCGTCGGCGAGCTTGCCACCGCCGGAGAGGGTGAGCCGGGGCACCCGATCACGGAAGCCGGGATCGGCGTGGTCCCGCAGGAAATCCGGGAGCTCCATCAGATGGCTGTCGGCATCGAGGAACGTGCGGCCCTCTGCATATGGCATGGTGATCCTCCGTTCCCTCCGAGCGTAGCGAAGCCACGAGACCGGGTTCTATTCCGCTCGATTCGGGCTCAGGGGACCAGCAGGGCGCCGAGCATCGCCTTGAACTTGGCCCGCGTCTCGGCCAGTTCGGCCGCAGGGTCACTGTCGGCCACCACCCCGACGCCGGCGAACAGGCGCGTCTCGGTTCTTGTCATCTGGGCCGACCGGATCGCCACGGCGAACTCGCCGTTCCCGGCTGCGTCCAGCCACCCCACCGGCCCGCCGTAGCGGCCGCGCTCGGCCCGCTCGAGCTCGGCGATCAGGGCCAGGGCAGCCTTCTGGGGATTGCCGCCGACCGCCGGCGTCGGATGCAGGGCCGCCACCAGCTCGAGGATCGGGGCCGCCGGCAGCGACAGCCGGCCCTCGACCATGGTGCCGAGGTGGTGCACGTTGGCCATCGTCACGATCGACGGCTCGGGTTCGGCGTCGACGTACGAGCAGAACGGCAGGAGGTTGTCGAGGAGCCAGTCGATCGTGATCCGGTGCTCCCACCGGTCCTTGTCCGACGCCAGCAGGGCGCTGACTCGGCGCTGGTCGATGGCCGGATCGGTGGCCCGGGCTGCGGTGCCGGCCAGCGGGTGGG
>JAHELU010000296.1 GCA_024644005.1 Acidimicrobiales bacterium
CGGTCGAGGACCCCGGCGCTGAAGTTCTCGATCAGCACGTCGCACCGGCCGGCCAGGTCGGCGACGAGCCGATGGCCATCCGGCTGGTCGAGGTCGACGCAGACGCTGCGCTTCCCCCGGTTCTGCTGGACGAAGTACGAGGAGCGGACGCCGTCGACGATGGGCAGCAGCCGACCGGCATCACCGCCCGGAGCCGGCTCCACCTTGATGACGTCGGCCCCGAGGCCGGCCAGCAACAGCGTGCAGGCCGGACCGCTCAGGTACTGGGTCAGGTCGAGCACCCGGATCCCGTGCAGGTTGCCGACGACGTCGGCAGGTGCCTGGGCCTCGGCCTGGGCTTCGGCGTCGGCGGGTGGCCGGTCGTTGCTCTCCGTCATCGGATCAAACCTAGGCTGACACCACATGAGCATGCGATCCGAGTTCAGGCGGCGGGTGGCGGACGGCCCGGCGCTGCTGGTGCCGCTGGCCCTCGACCCACTGGTGGCCAGGATGTGCCGCTCGGTCGGGTTCGAGGCCGTCTACCTGAGTGGTGGGGCCCTCGGCTACGAGTACGCAGTCTCGGAGGCGCTGTTGACCCTGACCGAGATCTGCGACGTGGCCAGGCGGATCGTCCGTCGTTGCGATCTGCCGCTGATCGTCGACGGCGGGGTGGGGTTCGGCGACGCCGTCCACCTGACCCGGGCCATGTGGGACGTCGAAGCCGCCGGAGCCGCCGCCATCGAGATCGAGGACCAGGTGGCCCCCAAGCGGGTCAGCCACCACCGGGGTGTCGAGCACCTGATCCCCGTCGGGGACATGGTGGCCAAGATCGAGCACGCCGCCACGGCCAGGACCGATCCCGACTTCCTGATCATCGCCAGGACCGGGGCCGTGGCCAACGAGTCGTTCGACGCCGCCGTCGATCGTGCCGGGGCCTACCTGGCGGCCGGGGCCGACGCGATCCTGCTGCTGCCCCGGTCCGACGAGCAGTGGCAGCGAGCCCCGTCGCTCATCGACGCCCCGCTGGTCACGTTCGCGTCGCTGGCCGCGCGCTCGGCCCGGGAGTGGACCGATCTGGGCTGGTCGGTCGTCCTCGATCCGTTCAGCGCCCAGGTGCTGGCCCACCGCGCGGTGGAACGGGCGTATCGGCGGCTGCTGTCGACCGGTGATCTCGGGAGCTCGGCCGCCGAGATCATGAGCGGCTACCGGGAGCTGCCGGCGGCGGCCGGGCTCGACGAGCTGTACGACATCGAGCGGGCCACCACCGAGCCGGGCACCTGATCCTGGCCGGCTGGCCGATCGGGAGCCACCGGGCCATCTGACAGGCCAGGAGGCCAGCCGGTAGTGTCCGGACGGTGACCGAGCCCGAGCTCGCCCAGTTGCTGACCGACGCCGAGGAGGCGGCCGGTGAGGACGAGTCGTTCCGGCTGATCGACCGGTTGCGGTCCCATCCCGCGCTGACCGCCGCCGCCGGTCACGAGGCGCTGCGGGCGGCCCGGCTGCTGGCCGTGTCCGGGGATCCCGCCGATCTACCGGCGGTCGCCGCGCTGGCGGGACGGGCCCACGAGTCCGGCATCGACGGTGCCGGCGTGATCCACGCCGAGGCGGTCGACAAGATCGCCCTGTTCCAGGGCCGACCGCAGCGCTACGGCACGGTGATGGTGGAGCACCAGGGCGACATCGTGCAACCGCCCGTCGATCCGACGGTGCCCGACGCCGACCGGACGGCGCTGGGGGTCCCGACCCTCGGTGAGCTGCGACGCAGGATGCGGGAGGTCTCCCGGCAGCTGGCCGTCGAGCGGGCCGCCACCCCCGGTCTGCTGCCCCGGGGCGAGCGGTTCTGCCGGGTCTGGACCGATCCCGATCCGGCCGAGCTGCGGGCCAGGATGGCCGCCGAGGGGGCCAGCGCCTGGGCCGACGGCGACGTGCTCACGTTCGTGTGCGAGTCGCCGACACCGGTCGCGGTGACCCCGGTGTTCCCCATACCGACCTGGGACGCCGGCGACGGGCTGCAGGTCCTGTCGCTGCGAGTGGAGCGGCTGGACGAGGCGGTCATCACCTACACCTTCAGCCCGCTGAGCGGCGGGCCGGTCCGGGGTCTCGGCCGGGGCTCCCACGACGGCCGGTTCCGAGGCCCGGCATCGCCCGAGGAGCTGCCATCCAACGACCCCCTCGCCGGCTCCAGCTTCGATCATGCCGTCGAGTCGGCTGCGCTGGGTGAGCCGCGGCGGGTCACCGTCTACCGGCCACCCGGCCACTCGCCGGGTGACGCGACGCCGGTCGTCTACGCCACCGACGGCAACCTGTTCGCCCCGTACGCCCGCCGGCTGGACGCCGCCATCGAGTCCGGGACGTGCCCGCCGGTGGTGGTGGTCGCCGCCCACTCGGCGGCGATGGACCAGATCAGCGGCAACATCAGGGCGCTGGAGTACCTGCAGGGCTTCGACCGTGAGCGGTTCGAGGCCCACCAGCGGTTCTTCGTGGTCGAACTGGCAGCCTGGGCCGAGACGGAGCTGGGGGTCGCCACCGAGCCGGCCAAACGGGGGATCTTCGGCTGCAGCGACGGCGGTGGTCACGCCCTCATCACCGCCCAGCGCAACCCGACCAAGTTCGGGCACGTGTTCGCCTTCAGCACCGGCACCCCGCCGGAGGTGTCGACCAGCTGGAGCGCCGAGACCCACCCGCTCGTCCACCTCTGCGCCGGCACGCTGGAGGGGGGCTTCCACCAGGCCACCGAAGCCTGGGCCGGCTATCTCCACCTGCAGGGCGCAGGCTGCCACTTCACCGAACGGGTCTGCGGTCACGACCTGATCCAGTGGTGCGAGGAGCTCCCCCGGGCCCTGGCCCGAGCCTGGAACTGAGCAGGTCAGCCCACCTCGCTTGTATCTGCGTCGCCGATGCGGGGTCTCCAGAGCGAGAGAAGCACGATGAGCGTGCCTGCGAGCAGGGGGATACTGCGATGGAGGACTCAGCACACATCGGCGGCGGATCCGGGAAGGTACTGCCGTGGCTCAAGGCGCTGGGGGCCATCATGACGGCCGCAGCGACCCTGCTCGGCACGCTGGCTGCGATCGGCGTGTTCGACGACGACGGACAGCCGGAGAGCGGGGCTGCTTCGACGACGACGTCGATCCCCGTCGACCC
>JAHELU010000297.1 GCA_024644005.1 Acidimicrobiales bacterium
CACAACGACGATGCCTACAACGAGCAACCGTGGCTCCCCAACGGCCCGATTCCCCACACCGTCACCTGGACCATGCCCGGATACGAGCCGCCCGGGGTGCCCCATCCCGGCACGGGCGGCCGAACGTAGGTTGCGCGAGATCGGTTGCCCGGTCATAGGAACGGCCACAGTGGCACCCGCCGCGCTCACCAACGCATTGCATATCGTCGACAAGCCGCTCGACGCCACCGACATCGCAATGCGTACCAGCGGTCGAGGTCACGTCGTGGCGACGAGGGCGTCGAGCTGCGCGGCCAGTGCGCTCGGGTCCTCGGCGGGGAGGCCGCAGGCGTAGTTGCGGCACACGTAGGCCCGGCCGTCGTCCCGGTCGGCCCAGATGGGGCCGTCGAACCGCTCGCCGTGGACCAGGACCGAGCTCGGCAGGTAGCGCCGGCGAACCTCGGCCAGCAGGTCGGGGCGAGCGCCGGCCACCACGATCTCGCTCATCCCGCCGGCCACCAGGTCGAAGGCGGCCAGGAGGCGGCTGTGGGCCAGCGGTTGGGAGGCCATGGCCCCGCCGACGAGGCGCAGGATCTGCTCGCCGTGATCGACCAGGTCGGGTCGGTCCCAGATGGCGGCCACCCGCCGCAGTGCGAATGCAGCGTTGCCGTTGGCCGATGGGACCGGGCTGTCGAACAGGTCCTTGCGATCGACCAGCAACCGCTCGGCGTCCCGGCCGACGGTCCGCACCCCGCCACCACCGTCCCGGTCCCAGAACAGGTCCAGCATCGACTCGGCCGTGGTCAGGGCGGCCTCGTGCCAGCGTCGCTCCCCGGTGGCTTCGCCCAGGCGGGTGTAGGCGTCGATCAGGGCCGCGTAGTCGGCGGCGTAGGCCAGGTGCCGACGGCCCCCGACGTGCTGCCAGCTCCGGTACCAACGGCCGTCGAACCACAGCGCCGCTTCGAGGAACTCCATGGCTCGGACCGCCGCGTCGACCCACTCGGGCTCTCCGGCTGCGGCGCCGGCCTCGGCCAGGGCCGAGATCATCAGGGCGTTCCACTCGGTGAGGACCTTGTCGTCGAGCCCTGGCCTGATCCGTCGGATCCGGATGTCGAACAGCTTGGTCCGCAGCGCCTCGACCGGTCCGGGCCGGATCAGGTCGCCGACCACCGGGCGGTGGAGCACGCTCGACCCCTCGAAGTTCCCGGCCGAGCTGACCCCGTACCAGTCTCGGGCCAGAGCCAGCTCGTCGGCGTCGAGCACGTCGGCCAGCTCGGCTTCGGTCCACACGTAGAATCGGCCCTCCTCGCCCTCGCTGTCGGCGTCCTCGGCGGAGGCGAACCCACCGCCGTCGAGGCGGAGGTCGCGCAGGACGTAGCGGATCGTCTCGGCCACCACCTGGAGGTGCCGGTCGCGCCCGGTCAACTGCCAGCCGTGGAGGTAGGCCGGAACCAGGAGGGCGTTGTCGTACAGCATCTTCTCGAAGTGGGGCACGGCCCAGTGGTCATCGACCGAGTAGCGGGCGAAACCGCCACCGAGGTGGTCGTAGATCCCGCCAGCGGCCATGTGGTCGAGGGTCAGCTCCGCCACTCGAATGGCGTCGGGATCCCCGGTGCCAACGTGGTGGCGGAACAGCACGTCGATCGACATCGGCGGCGGGAACTTCGGTGCGGTACCGAAGCCGCCGTTGACCGGATCGTGGGACCGCAGCAGCGTGTCGCAGGCCTGGGCCACCAACCGGTGGTCGGGCAGACCGGCCACCGGGGCGACCTCGGCGTGGCGCCGCAGGGCCTCGGTCACGGTCGTTGCGTGCTCGTCGATGGCTTCCCGTTCGGCGCGCCAGGCTCGGGCGATCGAGTCGAGCAGCTCACCGAACCCCGGCATCCCTTGCCGGGCCGTCGGCGGGAAGTAGGTCCCGGCGAAGAACGGCTCACCGTTCGGCGTCATGACGACCGTCATCGGCCAGCCACCGCGGCCGGTCATGGCCTGGACCGCCTCCATGTATATGGCGTCGATGTCGGGTCGCTCCTCCCGGTCGACCTTGACGTTGACGAACGAGGCGTTCATCTTGGCCGCGATGTCGGGGTTCTCGAACGACTCGTGGGCCATCACGTGGCACCAGTGGCAAGCCGAGTAGCCGACCGACAGCAGGATCGGTCTGTCCTCGGCCACGGCCCGCTCGAGGGCCTCGGTACCCCACGGATACCAGTCGACCGGGTTGTCGGCGTGCTGCTGCAGGTAGGGGCTCGACTCGCCGGCCAGTCGGTTGGTCACGTCACGCTCGCTCTCTGGTCGGCTCCCGTTTGCGCTCACCGGGCTCGACCTGGTGTCCTGCCAGCGTAGGTGTCGCGAACCTGGTGTTCGCCCGGTCGGCACCGATCCGCCACGTCTGCTGACAAGCGCGGAGCCCCGTGGGAGTCTTGGCCGGTGACGTCGTCGCGGATCGTGACCACCTACATGACCCTGGCCGGGCTCTACACCCTGGCGGCGTCCCTGATCTGGAGCGTCAACACCCTGTTCCTGCTCGACGCAGGGCTGGGGATCGGCGAGGTCTTCGTGGCCAACGCCCTGTTCTCGGCCGGGATGGTGGTCTTCGAGATCCCGACCGGCGTGGTCGCCGACACCCTGGGCCGTCGGGTCTCCTACCTGCTGAGCGTCGGCGTGCTGGCGGCGACCACCCTGCTCTATCTCGGGGCGGCCGAGGTAGGGGCCGGTGTCGTCGTCTTCGGGGCGGTGTCGCTGGTGATGGGGCTGGGCTTCACCTTCTTCTCCGGGGCACTCGAGGCCTGGCTGGTCGACGCCCTCCGATCGATCGGCGCCGACGAGCATCTCGACAACGTGTTCGCCCGAGGCCAGCAGGTCGGCGGCGCGGCCATGTTCATCGGCACGATCAGCGGTGGGTTCCTCGGCCAGCTCGATCTGGCGATTCCGTTCGTCGTCCGCAGCGGCCTGCTGGTCGTCGTCTTCTTCATCGCCGCCGTGCTGATGGTCGAGGTCGGCTTCGAGCCGGTGGCGTTGTCGGTGGCGGAGATCCCGGCCCAGATGCGCCGCATCGCTGCCGTCGGCATCGACCACGGCTGGAGCCACCCCGGGCTGCGGCTCTTGATGTTGAGCGCCGGTGCGA
>JAHELU010000008.1:0-3333 GCA_024644005.1 Acidimicrobiales bacterium
GCGATGGTTGCGAGGACACTCATTAGAGGTTGCTCTCCTGTATCTGTCGGTCCCGCCTCAGGCGGGGTGTCTCAGTCCCGCCTTCAGCGGGGTTGTCGGTCCCGCCGGGGCGGGATCTTGTCTTGAAACCTGCCCGAGGGCAAGAGCTTGGGTACGGGTCAGCGGGGTACGGGTCTGGTACGGGTCAGTGGGCCGGGTGCAGTGAGGTGTCGATGTAGACGGCGGTGAGCAGGGCGAAGACGAACGCCTGGAGGAACGAGACGAACATCTCGAACCCGGTCAGGATCACCAGCATGATGAAGCTGAACGGCAGGATGGCCACCAGGGCCGATCGCTGCCAGAGGGCGATGCACAGCACGCCGAAGGTGACCAGCAGGATGTGGCCGGCCAGCATGTTGGCGAAGAGACGGACCGCCAGGCCGAAGGGCCGGAGGATGAAGACCGAGAGCAACTCGATCAGGCCGACCAGCGGCCGCAGGGCCACCGGAACCCCGGGCGGCCAGATGATGTCGGTGAAGTAGGAGAGGCCGTGGTATTTGAACCCGATGAACACGAACGTGCAGAGCACGATGAGGGCGAGGATGGCGGGATTGGCCATACGGGCGTTGGCCGGCATCTGGAAGGTGGGGATGACCTCGAAGATGTTGCCGAAGAAGACGAACAGGAAGATGCTCAGCAGGAACGGCAGGTAGCGCAGCCCGTCCGGGCCGATGGCCGGGAGCACGACCTGTCGCTCGATGAACTCGACGGACAGCTCGACGATGTTCTGCGCCCCCCGGGGGACCAGCTCCTTCTTGGCGAGGTAGAACAGCGCAGCCGGTATCAGCATGGCCAGCAGGCTGATGAAGCCGATCTTGTTCAGCCCGTAGAAGGTGTCGTCGCCGAAGTAGTTGGGCCATTCGACCAGGTTTTCGATGGGGGGGTATTCGAGTCCGAACACGAAGCGTGCTCCTTCAGCAGGATTTGATCGATTGTCTCGTCACGGCACACCGCCCGGCGCTGGGCCGGACAGCTCGTTGCAGTTCATTGCAGGTCGTTGGAGTACGTTACTGGGCGCCCGAGGGCGCCCATAGGGATGACTTCAGATCGGTCGTTCGTTTTCCGGTGTGAGGTTGCCTGGTTTCGTTTCTGTCTGCGGTTCGCGGTCAGCGCCGGGTTCGATCCGGTCGGTAGCCGGCCGCCGGGCGTGGTCGATGCCCGAGCGGTCCGTAGCCAGCCGGTTTGAGACCGGGATGAGCGAACGTTGCCGAAACATAGCGCAGCTCCCACACCAACAGCCCCAGATGGGTCGCGATAATCGTCATGCCCAGCGGAATCATGCGAACCCACGAGGTATCCCTGATGAGCAAGACCGCAACGAAGATGAGCGCCAACCGCATGACGTATCCACCGAGCGCCACCGAGGCTACCAAGCCGAGCGAGATCCTGGCGGCCCAGGCCAACAAATATGCCGAGAGCAGGAGGTTGGCCAGTACCAGCACCATGCCATAGCCAACGGAGATCGCTGCACCGGTCCCGCCGACCACGGCGGTGATCCCGACGGCCAGTGGCATGACCAGGGCCCCCCGCCGGACCATGTCGCGGGCCACCTGCGTCCCCGGCGAGGGACCGATCGCAGGGGCGGCCAGGGACGGCAGCGAGTCGGTGTCGGAGCCCGGGGACGAGGCGGTCATGAACCGCCGTTCCGTCTGGCGGCGTCCTCTGCGTCGAGCCGCTCGATGTCGCGCTTGTACCGGTAGTAGACGTTCAGGACCGCACCGACGAACCCGACGACGGTCAACCCGATGGTCAGCAGCGGGATGGTGCCCAGACGACGATCGAGCCACAGCCCGGCGAGCGAGAACAGCACCCCGGAGAGGACGATCTCGTACCCGCCCGTGCCCTGCCCGATGTCTCTACCCAGGTGGGGTTTGTCGACGTCCACGGTGCCCTCGCACGACTCTGTACCTGTGGGATCGCTTGCTGTCTGAGGCGGGGCTCCCATCGTGACCCGCAGCCCGGATCGACCTTCGACGAACCCGGGCACCGCAGGAAACGATAGAGAGCGGCCCACCTCCAACGCAACCCTGGAGGCCGGTGGCGCACTCAGCGGGCACCGCCCTCGCCCCGGGGAACGACGCCGATCGGCCGACGCCGGGGCGGGCGGACCACCTCGTGCCCCTGGGCCTGGACGGCGGGCGTGCGGGGACGGCGCGGGGACAGGCCCGGCCGGGTGCCCGACCCGGGGGGCGGCCCGGTCGAGACCTCCGGCGCCACACCGAGCTCCCCGGCGACGAGCTCGGCCTCGCCGCCGACCCCGTTGAGCCGCTCGGCCTGGACGCCGGGATGGAACAACGTGTAGAGGAGCAGGGCCAGTGCGCCGACGCCCATGGGCACGATCCCGTCACCCTGGCCCTCGTTGTAGGTCGGGTAGAGCACGAAGGCCGACAGGAGGGCCGTCCACGACCAGAGGATGCCCACGCTGCGGCGATGGCCGTGGCCGAGCCGGACGAGCCGATGATGGAGATGCCCCTTGTCGGCGGTGGCCAGGCCCTGCCGGCGACTGGCCCGCCGGACGATGGCGAAAGCGGTGTCGATGACCGGCACCCCGAGTATCAGCAGCGGGATGGCCAGGGGGGCGTAGAAGAAGAAGGTCTGGCCGCTGAAGGGATCGGGCGTCCGGCCGCCGACGGCCATCGTGGAGGCGGCCATGAGGGTCCCCAGCAGCAGGCTGCCGCTGTCGCCCATGAAGATCCTGGCCGGGTAGACGTTCCACGGGAGGAAGCCGAGACAGATGCCGAGTACCAGTGCCGCCACCAACGGACCGATGTTGCCGGCCAGCAGCAGCTCGACCTGGCCGAGACGGAAGCCGTACAGGAGGAACGCCGTCGCCCCGATGCCCACGATCCCGGCCGCCAGCCCGTCCAGGCCGTCGATGAAGTTGACGGCGTTCGCCATCCCGAGCACCCACACGACCGAGAACAGGAGCGCGAGGTCGTACGGCAGCACGAAGACGTCGAGGAACGGGATCCGGAACCAGATGATGCTGACGCCCCCGACCGCCAACAGGCCGCCGGCCAGGCTGAGCCCGGCGGTCTTGGCCGGGGCCGAGATGTCCTTGATGTCGTCGACCAGCCCGACGAGACAGGCCACCGTAGCCCCGATCAGGACGGCCAGCGGCTCCGTCGAGCTGCTGAACGTCGCATCGAACCAGCCGGACGCCCACGCCACCGACAAGCCGACCACGAAGCCGACGTACATGGCGGTGCCGCCGAGGAACGGGGTCGGCCGGTCGTGGAGTCGACGCGAGTCCGGCTCGATCAACAAACCTGTCGCTTCAGCGACGAAGCGACA
>JAHELU010000008.1:3343-15394 GCA_024644005.1 Acidimicrobiales bacterium
CAGTGCCAGGGTCACGGCGGCGGCGACCGCTGCGACCACGAGGTACGAGGTGAGAACCGGCCTCATCGTCGTGCTCGACGCTACACCAGATGTCGACCGATCCCGTGCAGCCGGCACCGGCGGGGCGCCCGCGTCGTGGACCCGCACCGCCAGGGGGATCCGGACGGGCCAGCGCTGGCTGGTGTCCTGTCAGTTCACCAGCCCGGATCGTGGGGAAGCGTTTGCCCTGCTGAGCGGCCTGACCTCTCGGCGACCCAGCAACCGAGAAGGACCAGGTCGTGGGCTGGCTATGCAAGATCGAGGCTAGGACTGCTCGAGCTTGGCGATCTTCTCGACGCGGCGGACGTGGCGTCCGCCCTCGAACGGGGCGGCCAGGAAGGCGTCGACGGCGTCGAGCGCCACCTGGGAGCCGATGAACCGCCCACCGACGCACATGATGTTGGCGTCGTTGTGCAGCCGGCTCAGCCGAGCCGAGGTGACGTCGTGGACCGTGGCGGCCCGGATGCCGTCGACCTTGTTGGCGGCGATGCAGATCCCGATCCCGCTCCCGCACACGGCGACGCCGAGCTCGGCCTCGCGGTCTGCCACCGCATGGCCGATGGCGGCGCCGTAGTCGGGATAGTCGACCGAGGTGGTGCCGTCGGTGCCGAGATCGACCACGTCGTGGTCGTTGGCTCGGAGGTGATCGGCGATGAGCTGTTTCAGCTCGAAGCCAGCGTGATCGGAACTCACGGCGATGCGCATCGGGGCCAGGCTACCGGCCGCGGGCTAACTCTCTCTCGCCTCGTTCGCCGCCAGCCGGGCGTTCAGCATGGTCATCACCCGCTCGTTGGCGTTCGGGCTCCGCTGGAGCAGCTTCTTGAACTCCTCGGTACCGAACGACACCAGGACCATGTCGGTCTCGGCGACCACGGTGGCGTTGCGGGGCCGGTGCTCGACCAGCGCCATCTCCCCGGTCATCGAGCCCGGGCCGACCGACGCCACGAACTCGCCCCTGATGAACACGTTCGCCGTGCCCTCGACGATGACATAGCAGGCATCGCCGACCCGGCCCTGGTCGATGATCTCGGTTCCCGCCTTCGCCTCGACGCGCTCACCGAGCGCAGAGACGGCGGACAGCTCGTCCTCGCTGAAGCCCTCGAAGAAGGCGACCGAGGCCAACCACCCGGTGTCAAGCTTGTTGTTTCTTCCGAACATGTCCGACTCCCCGGGCCACCCGGCCCTGATCCGCTCTCGACCCTACCGACCCGGGCGCAATAGATCCACCGGGATCGGCGGCCGGCGGGGCCGGCTACCGGTGGGGATAGCGGGCCACGATGGCCCGGGCCCGGCCGGCCAGATCGTCGACGGTCTCCACCTCGGA
Organism: Acidimicrobiales bacterium; assembly: GCA_024644005.1. Lineage (GTDB taxonomy): Bacteria > Actinomycetota > Acidimicrobiia > Acidimicrobiales > SZUA-35 > JAHELU01. Next base: position 4,707 of record JAHELU010000008.1, read on the forward strand.
GAAGCCGGCTGCCGCCCTGGCCGCCATCGCGTCGACCTGATCGGGCGCCATCTCGAGCACCAGGGCACCTCGCTCGGTCAACCAGGCCGGAGCCTGCTCGATCAGCGTGACGAGGTCGGCGGTCCCCCCGCGCTCGGCCAGCAGGGCCAGCTCGGGCTCCCAGGCTGCGACCTGTGGCTCGAGCTCGGCGCTCGACGAGACGTATGGGGGGTTCGACACCACGACGCCAACGGTGCCCGCCAGCGTCTCGGGCAGGGCCTCGAACCAGTGCCCCTCGGCCACCCGGACCGACCCGCCGTGACGACCGAGGCCGGCCAGGTTGGCGCTGGCCACCGCCAGCGCATCGGCCGAGAGATCGGTCAACCAGACCTCCGTGCCGGGTCGCTCGGCCGCCACCGCCAGACCGATGGCCCCCGAACCGGTCCCGAGATCGACCACCACCGGATCGGGCCGGCCGGACTGGACCCGATCGAGCTCGGCGATCGCCCGCTCGGCCACGGTCTCGGTCTCCGGGCGGGGAATCAGCACCCGGCTGTCGACGAACAGGTCGAGGGTCCTGAACCCCCACCGTCCGACCACGTACTGCAGCGGCTCGCCCTGACAGCGCCGCTCGATCATGCGGTCGAAGGAAACGACCTGTCGGGTCGTCGCCGGCTGCTCGGCGACGTCCAGCCACTCGGCGCCATCGGTCCCGGTCGCCTGCCGGCCGATCCAGCGAGCGCTCACGTTCGGATCGGCGACGCCGGCGGCAGCCAAGCGGGCTTCCGCCTCCTCGACAAGCTCCCGCCAGATCACGGCCCCGGGTCCGAGGCCTGCAACTGCCGGGCCCGCTCGTCGAGGACCAGCGCGTCGCTGATCTCGTCCATCTCGCCAGCCACGATCCTGTCGAGCTTGTGGATCGTCAGACCGAGACGATGGTCGGTGACCCGGTTCTCCTTGTAGTTGTAGGTCCTGATCTTCTCGGAGCGGCCGCCGCCCCCGGTCTGATCGCGCCGCGTGGCCGACGCATCGGCCTGACGCTTGTCCTCCTCCAGCTGCAGCAGCCGGGACCGGAGCACCTTGAGGGCCCGCTCCCGGTTCTGGAGCTGACTCTTCTCGTCCTGCATCGAGACCACCTGGCCGGTGGGCAGGTGGGTGACCCGCACGGCCGAGTCCGTGGTGTTGACGTGCTGTCCGCCGGCCCCGGACGAGCGGTAGGTGTCGAACCGGAGGTCGTTCAGATCGATCGTGATGTCGACCTCGTCGGCTTCGGGCAGCACGGTCACGGTGGCCGACGACGTGTGGATCCGGCCCTGGGACTCGGTGACCGGCACTCGCTGGACCCTGTGGGGACCGGCCTCGAACTTCATCCTGGTCCAGGCATCCTCGCCCTTGACCACGAACGTGACCTCGTCGAAGCCGCCGAGGTCGGACACCGAGGCGTTGAGGAGCTCGAAGCCCCAACCCCTCGCCGAGGCGTAGGACTTGTACATGTCGAACAGGACCCTGGCGAACAGGTTGGCCTCCTCCCCGCCCTCGGCTCCCCGGATCTCCACGATGACGTTCCGGCCGTCGTTCGGGTCCTTCGGGAGCAGCAGGACCTTGAGCTCGTCCTCCAGCCGCTCGATGTCGATCTCGGCGGCGGCGATCTCGGCTCTGAGCTCGTCCTTCTCCACGGCATCGGCCTCGGCGAGGAGCTCCTTGGCCACCTCGACGTCATCGCAGCGCTGCCGGAGCTGCGACCCCAGGGTGACGATCTCGCCGAGAGCGGCATAGCGGCGGGAGAGCGCGACGAAGCGGGCGTTGTCGGACGCGATGTCGGGATCGGCCATCCTGGCCTCCAGCTCCCGATACTCGTCGTCGAGGGTGGTCAAGCGCTCCAGCACTCTTTCGAGACTATCCCGCTGGACCGGCACTATTTCGGTCGACGAGCGGCCGGCTCCTCCCACGGGACCTCGATCGAGGTGATCCTCAGCCGTGGCACCGCCGTCGTCACACCGGCGCCCGCCAAGCGTCGATCCCGCTCGGGAACGACCACCACCAGATCGGCTCCGGGATCGGTCCGCTCCCGATAATCTGCGGCCTCCGGCACCAGGTCGAGGTCGACGCCGACCGAGCAGACCACGACCACCGACGGTCCGGCAGCTGCAGCCGGCTCGTGGCCGAGCAGGGTGTCGCGGGGCCGCAGCGGGGTGAGCGGCTCGAGGGAGGACAGTCCTAGCCGACCGGGATGGTCGAGCAGCACCGAGCGGAGCCACCGCTGGCGGGCCAGCCTCGTCAGGGGGTGGGCGGCCGAGCCGGGCCGCCGATGGCGGGCCACGGCTGCGATGGCTCGGCGAAGGTTGGTGTCGTCGTCGAGATGGCCGTGGAGGTAGTGCTGCAGCTCGCGGTCCGCCTGCCCGACCCCGACCGACAGCCGGGGCCCGGTCGACGAGTCGTCCTCGAGCACCCGGGCCACCTCGAGGCCCGCCACCTCGGCCACCAGCAGACCGTGATCGTCGACCGGTCTGGCGCCGGCTTCGGAGATGACCGCTGCGAACCGGAGATGGTCGGCGGGGAGGTCGGGGGGCGACGGGACCGGCCTCGACTCGGCCGGCTCGACGTCGGGCCCCGCAGCCGACCAGACCTCGGTCTCCATCCCGGCTCCGACCAGCCCGGCCCGGCGGGCCAGATCGGCTGCGACGGACGACTCCGCGATCAGCGTGAGGTGCCGAGCGCCATGGGTGGCGGCCCACCGCAAGGCCGGTCCCAGGCCACGTGGGTCGTCGGTCTGGTAGAAGGCCCGGCCATCGACGACGACACCGACCACCGAGCCGTCGATCTGGTCCGACGAGAGGTCGACCCGACCGCCGGTGATCGTGCGAACCCGATGGCGGATGGCGACCCGCGCCAGACCGGCGTCCCGATCGGCGCGTCCCCGATCGGCGCGTCCCCGGTCGGCGCCATCGCTCACGGTGTGGTCGCCATCACGGTGCCGTCGGCCGCGGCGTCGAGCATCAGCACCGGTAGGCGGGCCTGCTCGAACCCGGCATCGGTTCGCAGCCCGGTGACCCTCACCACCTCCAGCTGCAGGATCGGCTCCTGGAAGGAGTACCGGGGCTCCGGTCGACCGGTCCAGTACTTGGCGATCGGGGCCGCCGCCGACACGACGTCGGCCAGGCCAGCGGACCGGGCGCGCTCGTTGGCCCGGCGGACCCAGGCCGCAAGGAAGTCCTCCGTCACCGCTCGGCCCTGCTCATCGCCCGGCTCGATCGGGCGCTCGTAGGCCGCCACCTCGTCGAGCGTCTGGAGCTCGTCGAGCAGCGCCAGCTCCTCGACGGACACAACGACCCCGTACGGGCCGGTTGCGTGCTGCGTCTGCCCGACCCGGATCCGGGAGAACGCGATCTCCTGCTGGAACGGGGCCAGGGCGTCGACCGGCACGTTGTAGCGGGTACCGCTGACGCCGACAGCGTTCAGCTCGTACCCGTATGCGATGGGGCTGTCGAACCAGGCCAGGCCAGGGGGGTGGAAGAGCAGTGGGCTGGCCACCACGACCGCGGCGACCGACAGTCCGGCCCGCCCGATGGTGAGGTTGCCGGCCAGCCACGTCCTGGCGTCCGGCCGACCGAGCAGGACCAGCAGGGCGAGCTCCACCACCAGCCAGGCCAGGAACCAGAAGCCGAGCAGCAGGAAGTTCATGATGTGGAAGACCATCGCGAAGGGGAGCCACAGCCGGAAGAGGCGGTAGTTGACGACCACGATGGCGGCCCCCAGCTCCAGCACGAGCGTGCCGACCCGCATCGGCCAACCGAAGGTGCCGACCAGATCGGAGAGCCGAAGGGCGAATCCACCGTCGGTCTGGCCGAGCCAGCCGACGGTGTAGCCGTTCGTCGCCATGTTGGCGAGGTCGTCGTGGACGAGCCAGTCGAGTGCCACCTTGCCCTTGCCGGGGATGAAGAAGTGGGCGGCGACCGCAGCGATGATGACCAGCATCACCGACGCGCTGTCGACCCGGCCGGTGATGACGTACATCACGTGGGCGCCGGCCACCGCCAGCAGCACGATCACCAGCAGATCGTCGACGTTCTCGCCGGCGACCGATCCGAAGGGGAACTCGAACTGTCCGGTGATGATCCTGCTCTGGATGGCGAACGGCACCAGCAGCGCCGGCCGAGCGAGCACTCCCGCCGCCAGTGCGACCAGCAGGAACCGGTCGAACAGGTGGGCCCGATCGAGCACGAAGTTGTACTCGTAGAGCGCGCCCTCCCAGGTGAGCACGACCACCATCGGCAGCACGAACCATCGCAGGAGCGGGCCCCTGTCGAGATCCGACCAGCGACAGACCGTGCGGGCCGGTGATCGCCACACCAGCGCCGCCGTTCCGGCCACGAGGATCACGGCCGGCAGCGGATTGCGGCCGAGCGCCCCGAGCAGCAGCGACGCCTCGGCGGCGGACACGATGTCGAGCCCGGAGACGGCCCGGGTGAGAACGTCGAGCACCAGGTAGGCGGCGAAGAAGCCGACGGCGTAGAGCAGGTCGGCCGGGGTGTCGCGACGGTCCAGGCCGACCCGACCGGCGACGGCGGTCAGCATGCCGTCGCCCTCACTCCTCCACGATCACCAGATCCTGCCGGCATGATGCCCCCCGGCTCGACCGCCGTCTGTTCTGACCGCTCCAGCACTCGGATCGGGTTCCCGGAGCCGTGGCGACCCGCGGGATCGGCCCGGCCCCAGCGGCTCAGTCGTCGGCTTGGGCCTTGCCCTTGCGACGACCGCCGTACCGGCGCTCGAACCGCTCCACCCGCCCTGCGGTGTCGACGATCTTCATCGTGCCGGTGAAGAAGGGGTGGCTGGCAGACGAGATGTCGACCTTGTAGAGCGGGTAGGTGTTGCCGTCCTCCCACTCGATCGTCTCGTTGGTCTCGATCGTCGAGCGGGTGAGAAAGGAGAACTCGGCCGACTGGTCCATGAAGACGACCGGTCGGTAGTCGGGATGAATATCGGACTTCATGGCAGGTCTCTCGGTTTCTCGGTTTCTCGGTTCTTCGGTCTCGACCGGGGACGGCGGGGACGGTTGGCGGTGCACCAGTCTGCCCCGCTCCACCCGCCAATCCGACCAGCGCCCCAGGATTTCTGCGCCTAGGCGCGGGCTTTGCTGATCTCGGACAGGAAGTCGCTGTTCGTCTTGAAGGTCATCAGCCGCTCCACCAGCATCTCGATGCCGGCGGCGCCGTTGCCACCGTCGTCGTTCATGCCGGAAACGACCCTACGGAGCTTCCACGACGCCTCGACCTCCTTGCGGGGCCGCAGGAGCTCCTCGTTGCGGGTCGACGAGCCTTCGATGTCGATCGCAGGGAAGATCCGCTTCTCGGCCAGCCGCCTGTCGAGCCGGAGCTCCATGTTGCCGGTGCCCTTGAACTCCTCGAAGATCACCTCGTCCATCTTCGACCCGGTCTCGACCAGCGCAGTGGCGAGCATCGTGAGCGAGCCACCCTCTTCGAGGTTCCGGGCTGCGCCGAGGAACCGCTTAGGCGGGTAGAGCGCAGCGGCGTCGATGCCGCCGGACAGGGCTCGGCCCGACTGGGTGATCGACATGTTGTAGGCCCTGGCCAGCCGGGTGATGCCATCCAGCAGGATGCAGACGTCCTTGCCGTCCTCGACCATCCGCTTGGCTCGCTCGAGCGTCAGCTCGGCCACGGCGGTGTGCTCCTCGGGCGGCCGGTCGAAGGTGGACGACACCACCTCGCCGTGCTCGAGGTGGCGCTGCATGTCGGTGACCTCCTCCGGCCGCTCGTCGATGAGCAACACGATGAGGGTGACCTCGGGATTGTTCGTCTCGATGGCCCTGGCGATGTTCTTCATGATCGCCGTCTTACCGGCCTTCGGCGGCGAGACGATCATGCCCCGTTGGCCCTTGCCGATCGGGGCCACCAGATCGATGATCCGGGTGGTCATGTTGAGGGGCTCGTCCTTGCACTCGAGGACCAGCCGCTCGTCCGGGAACAGCGGTGTCAACTTGTCGAACCGGGGCCGGCCCCTGGCGTCCTCGGGAGCCCTGCCGTTGATCGTGTTCAGCTGCTGGAGGGCGGGGTTCTTCTCGTTGCGGTTGGCCGGTCGGGACAGTCCCGTCAGGTGGTCGCCCTTGCGCAGCCCGTACTGCCGGACCTGCTTGACCGACACATAGGCGTCCTCTCGGCTGGGGAGGCAGCCGTTGACCCTGAGGAAGGCGTAGCCCTCGTCCCGCAGGTCGAGATAGCCGGCCACCTCGACCGGATCGTTGGAGACGGGATCGTTGCCGGCATCGTCACGATCGCGGCCCCGTCCACGCCCCCTGCGGCGGGAGCGACGGTTGTTCGGATCGGCGTCGTCGCCGGGGTCACCGTTCTTGTCCGGTGGCTGGCTCTTGTCGGTGCTCTTGTCGGTGCTCTTGTCCGTGCTCCTGTCCGTGCGCTTGTCGCTGCGCTGGTTGCTCCTGCCCCGGCTGCGCCGGGAGCCCTTGTCGAGCTGGCCGCCCTCTTCCAGGACCTTCACCTCCCAGTCGGCCAGCGGCTCACCGTCAGGCCCGACGGGATGATCTTCGGCGACGTCGCCCGCAGCATCGCCGCCGTCGGCCGAACCGTCACCGGAGGCGTCGCCCCCACCCGAACCGTCGCTGCGGTCTCGACGCCGCGTGCCGCTGTCGCGAGCCCCCGCTCGATCACCGTTCTGGTGGTCACTGTCGGCGGTGTCCTCCGCGGTGTCTTCCGCAGTGTCTTCCGCAGTGTCTTCGGCGGTGTCTTCGGCGGTGTCGTCCCTGTCGGCGGTGGCCGCTTCGGCAGCAGCCGAGGCGCCGGACAGATCGAGGATCTTGTCGATCAGGTCGGACTTGCGCATCCGAGCACTCGATGAACCACCCAACGCCGAAACGATGGCTTGCAGTTCGCCCTTGTCTTTCTTTTCGAGACCTTCGCGCTCAACGATGAGTTGGTCGCTCACGAGCTTGCTCCTCAGAGGTGGAGTTGGAAAACGGAAAAGAGGCGGTTCGAGGGACTCTCGACGGCGGGCGTCGTGCAGGCCAGCGCCGATGGGCCGGGAGAAGCTCGCACGATGCGAGACCCGTACCACCCCGGACCTCTCCCTAGTGATGCTATCAACAATTCCAACGAGATCGGCGCCCGACTGCGGCCACCACTCCCATCGGACCGGTCACCCGGCGATCGAGCGCAGCAGGTCCGAGACGGGACCGAGGTCGTTGTCCATCGTCTCGAATCGCTCCGGCCGATCCAGGATCTCGGCCAGATGGGCCGGCAGGTCCGGCCGGATGCCGATCGCGTCCTCCACCGCATCCGGGAACTTGGCAGGATCGGCGGTGGCCAGGGCCACCATCGGCACGTCCGGGGTGGCGAACAGCTCGGCGGCGTGCAGGCCGACCGCCGTGTGGGGGTCGACGATCAGCTCGTTGGCGCCGTGCGAGGCGGCGATCCGTTCGATCGTCCCGCCGTCGTCGAGCCGGGCCCCGTCGAACTCGGCCAGGATGGCCCGGTGCCAAGCCGGCGGCACGTCGACCCGACCCGTCGACCGCAGCTCGCCGAGCACGTCGGACACGGCATGACCGTCCCGACCGGAGACCTCCCACAGCAGGCGCTCGAAGTTGGACGAGATCTGGATGTCCATGCTGGGGCTGAGCGACGGTGCCACCGCATGCGTCTCCAGCCGCCCGGTCTCGAGGAACCTCGTCAGCACGTCGTTGCGGTTGCTCGCCACGATCAGCCGATCGACGGCCAGTCCCATGCGCTTGGCGTACCAACCGGCGAGGACGTTGCCGAAGTTACCGGTCGGCACCGAGAACGAGACCGGCCCGCCGTCCGGCCGGGCCCTCCTGGCCCCGGTCACGTAGTACACGATCTGGCACATGACCCGAGCCCAGTTGATCGAGTTGACCGCCGCCAGGTCGACGTCGGCCCGCAGCACGGGGTCGGCGAACGCCGCCTTCACCAGGTCCTGGCAATCGTCGAAGGTGCCCTTGATGGCCACGTTGTGGATGTTGGTGGCGGCGACGGTGGTCATCTGCCGGCGCTGGATCTCCGACACCCGGTCGTGGGGGTGGAGTATCAGCACCTCGATGTTCGCCTTGCCGGCCAGGGCGTCGATGGCTGCCGAGCCGGTGTCGCCGGAGGTGGCACCGATGACGGTCACCCGGCGGTTCCGGCGGCCCAGCTCCGCCTCGAGCATCCGGCCCACCATCTGCAGTGCGACGTCCTTGAAGGCGAGGGTCGGGCCCTTGGTCAGGTCGAGCAGGTACCGGTTGCGGCCGAGATCGATCACCGGGCAGGTGTCGGGATGGCGGAAACCCCGGTAGGCGTCGGCTGCCATCTCCGCCAACTCGGACGAGGTGAACGTGCCGGCCACGAAGGGCTCCATGATCGACACCGCAGCATCGACGTAGCCGGTGTCGGCGGTGACCGCCGGCAGCGGCGGGATCTCGGATGGGCAGTACAGCCCCCCGTCGGGTGCCAGGCCGGCCAGCAGGACGTCGCCGAACCCGAGCGCTCGACCGTCCGCTCCGGGATCGGGATCCCGGGTCGACACGTAGGCGATGGTCACGAGCCGATGACCCGCAGCACGCTGTGGATGTCGCTGACCTCGCTCAGGTGTCGCAGGTCGGACAGGGTGGCCTGGACGTCGCGCTCGTTCGCGGTATGGGTGATGAACGCAACCCGGGCCTGCTCGCCGGAATCCTGCTGCTGCATCGCCCGGATCGAGACGTTGTGCTGGCCGAACACCCCGGCCACGGTCGACAGGACACCTGGGTTGTCGGTCACGGTGACACCGATGTAGTAGGCACTGGCCAAGGCATCGATCGGCCGTATGACGGCCCGTGGCCCGTGGGGCACGGGGGTGAACGAGCCTCGCTGGAGGTTGGCTGCGGCGTCGACGAGATCGCCGAGGACGGCGCTGGCCGTCGGCCGCCCGCCGGCCCCCCGACCGTAGAACATCAGCTCGCCGGCGGCGTCGCCCTCGATGAACACGGCGTTGAAGCTGCCCCGGACCGAGGCCAGCGGGTGGTCGTTCGGCACCATGGCGGGATAGACCCTGACCCCGATCTCCTGCTCGGCGGTATCACCGGTCTCACTGTCGCCTCGGTACACCTCGGCGGTCTCACTGTCGCCTCGGTACACCTCGGCGGTCTCACTGTCGCCTCGGTACACCTCGGCGATCGCCAGCAGCTTGATCGTGTAGTCGAACAGACGGGCGAACTCGATGTCGTCCTGGGTGATCGCAGCGATGCCCTCGTGGTACACGTCGCCGGCCACCACATTGGCCCCGAAGGCGATCGACGCCATGATGGCGGCCTTGGCCCCGGCGTCGTACCCCTCGACATCGGCGGTCGGATCCCGCTCCGCATAGCCGAGCCGCTGGGCCTCGCTCAGGGCCTCGGCATAGGACACGCCGTCGTCGGTCATCCTGGTCAGGATGTAGTTGGTGGTGCCGTTGACGATGCCCATCACCCGGCGGACATCCTCGCCGAGCAGCGACTCCCGCAGTGGTCGGACGATCGGGATGGCCCCGGCTGCGGCGGCCTCGAACAGCAGGTCGACGCCATTGGCCTCGGCAGCTGCATACAGCTCGGCCCCGACGTTGGCCAGCAGCTCCTTGTTGGCCGTGACCACCGGCTTGCCGGCCTTGAGCGCGTCGAGGATCAGAGATCGGGCCGGTTCGATCCCACCGATGACCTCGACGATGACGTCGACCGACGGATCGTCGACCAGCGACTGGGCGTCGGTGGTCAGCATCGACTCGTCGATCGGCAGGCCACGGTCCTTGCTGATGCTCCTGACCGCGATCTTGGCCAGCTCCAGTCGCATCCCGGTATGGATCGCCAGGGTGGCCCGCCGCTCCTCGAGCAGCTGCACGAGCTGGGTCCCGACGATGCCGCATCCGAGCAGACCGACGTTGACCACGGACAGATCGGGAGAGTCGCTCACGCCTACTGACTGTATTGGATCCCCGACCGCTCCCGGACCCCATTTCCCGGCCCGCTGCCGGCCCCCTGGTAGGGTTCCCGTGATGGGCGAGTCGAACCGGGACCGAGCCGCGGTCGACTCGGTGCTGCAGGCCTTGGACTACGGCAGCTCGCAGCTGTTCGAGCGGCTGGCGGGCCTGACCGACGAAGAGTACCTGTGGGAACCGGGACCGGACGCCTGGTCCGTCCGCCCGGTTGGCGATGCGGTCGTTGCCGACTTCGTGCCGGAGGCCGACCCGCCGCCGCTGACCACGATCGCCTGGCGGCTGTGGCACATCGCCGTCGACTGCCTCGACGCCTACAGCGGCCGCGTGTTCGCCACATCGGGCTCAGGGCTACCGGACGACCAGTTCGTCGGCACGGCCGACGAGGCCGTCGAGGTCCTCGGTCGCTGCATCGACAACTTCACCACCGGGATGCGGGGCCTCGGTGACGGGATCATGCTGCCCCTCGGCCCCGGCTGGGGTCCCCATGCGGAGTCCTCGAAGCTCGATCTGGTGCTCCACGCTCACCGGGAGGTCGTTCACCACGGCGCCGAGATCGGCCTGCTCCGAGATCTCTGGGCTGCCGGGCGCCGCTGACCCCGCCGGGCGCCGGCAGGGTGATCGGCCGGGCGATCAGCCGAGATCGGTGGTGAGCAGGTCGTCGTAGGTCTCCCGGCGCACGACCAGCCGGGCGTCGCCGTCACGGCAGAAGACGACCGGCGGGCGGGGGATCTTGTTGT
>JAHELU010000008.1:15404-42939 GCA_024644005.1 Acidimicrobiales bacterium
CAAAGTAGCGACCGACTTTGCTCGCTATCTTGCCGGACGTGGACATCAAGTGCACTATCTGTGCGGAGCCGATGGCGGGTCGGATCATGCTGAGCTGGTCGATGGGGTTTCGGTCTGGCGCTACGAGTATCCCCCATCGAGTGGCCGTAGGCTCCGGTGACCGGGGTGGCCAGCACATCGCCGACCATGACGTCGGCCGGCACCTTGGCATCCCTCACCAGGAGGTCGCCGGACTCGCAGTGCTTGCCGACCACCCGGACCGTCCGAGGGCGGTCAGCCTCGACCGCCCGGGGCAGGAACGCTTCGTAGCCCGACCCGTAGAGCACCGGGCGGGGATTGTCGCTCATGCCGCCGTCGACCGAGAGGTAGGTCCGGATGCCGGGCAGGTCCTTGACCGTGCCGATCGTGTAGAGGGTCACCGAGGCGGCCGCGGTGATGGCCCGACCGGGCTCGATGCCGATCTCCGCGGTGATGCCGGCCTCGACCGTGGCCTTGCGGATGACGGTGGCCCACTGGCTGATGGTCGGTGCCTCCTCACCCTCCACGTACGGCACACCGAGACCACCGCCGACCACCAGCTCCGGCAGGCCGAGCGGCTCGGCGAACTCCCCGAGCACCGCCACCGCAGCGGAGAACGACTCGACCCGGAACACCTGGGAGCCGATGTGGGCGTGGATCCCCATCAGCTCTACCGCCGACGAGGCGGCCGCCTTCTCCACCGCCTCCGCCGCAGCGCCGGTGGAGACCGTGAACCCGAACTTCGAGTCGTCCTGACCGGTGGCGATGTAGTCGTGGGTCTCGGCCTTGACGCCGGGGGTGATCCGCAGCAGCACCCGCGGACGGCGGCCGTCCTCGCCGTGGAGCGCCTCGAGCCTGGCCAGCTCGTCGAAGCTGTCGACCACGATCCGCCCGACCCCCACCTCCCTGGCCAGTCGCAGCTCGCTCGTCGACTTGTTGTTCCCGTGCATGACGAGCCGCTCCGCAGGCACCCCGGCCGACATGCAGACGTGCAGCTCTCCCCCGCTGGCCACGTCGAGGCCCATGCCCTCCTCGTCGGCCAAGCGGGCCATGGCCCGGCACAGGAAGGCCTTGGTGGCATAGGTGGCGCCCGACCCGAAGGCGGCGACCGCCTCGCGGCAGCGGGCCCGCAGGTGGGCCTCGTCATAGACGAACGTCGGGGTGCCGAACTCCCGGGCCAGCTCGATGGTGTCACAGCCGCCGATGGTCAGACGGCCACCGTCGCCCACGGCCGAGTTGTCCGGTAGCAAGTGCCAGGGAAGCGGGGTCATCGGGCGGTCCGTCTCACATCCGGTCCGGTGCGCTGACACCGAGCAGGTCGAGCCCGATCGCCAGACCGATCCGGGTCGCCTCGGCCAACCAGAGCCGGGCCTGCTGCACGTCGCTCGGGGTGTCGGTCCGCAGGATCGGGCAGTCCCGGTAGAAGCCGTGGAAGGCGGCGGCCAGGTCGCGCACCCAGTTGGTGATCTTGTGGGGGGCCCGCTCCCGGCAGGCCACCTCCAGGACCTCGGGCAGCATCGAGAGCTGCCGCAGCAGCTCCAGCTCCCGCTCCTCGACGAGCGCGCCGAGGTCGACCTCGGCCAGCGGGTGGCGCTCGACGCCCCGCTCCGCCGCCTCCCGACCGATCGAGTGGATCCTGGCGTTCGCGTACTGCACGTAGAAGACCGGGTTCTCCGACGCCTGGGCGGTCAGCAGGTCGAGATCGATGGTCTGTGGCGAGTCGATCGACTGCAGGAGGTAGGCGAAGCGGGCCACGTCGGGGCCGACCTCGTCGATCAGGTCCCGGATCTCGATGATCGTGCCGGCCCGTTTCGACATCTTCACCTCGTCGCCGTCGCGGATCAGCTTCACGTTCTGGCCGACGATGGCCTCGTAGGCGTCCGCCGGCTTGCCGAGGGCCAGCAGGGCGGCCCGCATCCGTGGCACATAGCCGTGGTGGTCGGCTCCCAGCACGTCGATCACGAGATCGCCCCGCCGGAACTTGTCGAGGTGGTAGGCGATGTCGGGGGCGAAGTAGGCGATCTCCCCATCGCTCTTGATCAGGACCCGGTCCTGGTCGTCGCCGAAGTCCGTGGTCCGCAGCCAGGTGGCCCCCTCCGCCTCGTAGACGTGGCCGGCGGCCCGCAGCTCGCCGATGGCGGCGTCCATGGCCCCGGACATGACCACGGCCGTCTCGCTCGACCAGCTGTCGAACTCGACGTTCATCGAGCCGAGCACCTCTCTGGCGTCCTCGAGCGAGCGGTGCTTGCCCCACTCGGCCGGATCGGCGTCGCCCGGCATCTCGGCCGCCCACTCCTCGATGTACTGCCCGGCGTAGCCGTTCTCCGGCGGTTCCTCACCGTCCTGCCTCGCCACGAGGGATTGCCCGAACAGCTGGGTCTGGACCCCCCGGTCGTTGATGTAGAACTCCTTGTGGACCGCATAGCCGCACCGGGCCAGGATCCGGGCCAGCGAGTCGCCGTATGCCCCCCAGCGGCCACCGCCGGCGTGGATGGGGCCGGTGGGGTTGGCCGAGACGAACTCGATGTTGACCGATTGGCCGGACCCGATGTCGAGCCTGGCATAGTCCTGCTCGCCTTCTTCGACCACCGTCACCAGCACGTCGTGGAGCCAGGTGGGGGCCAGCGTGAAGTTGACGAAACCGGGCCCGGCGATGTCGAGCGCCTCGACATGCGGTGGCCGGTTGACCGACAGGTAGTCCGCCAGCGCCTGACCGAGCTCCCGGGGGTTCCGGCCGGCCGACTTCGCCGACACGAGCGCCGCGTTGGTCGACCAGTCGCCGTGCTCCCGGCGGGCCGGCCGCTCGACGACGAAGTCGGCCGGAGCGGGATCGACGCCCAGCTCGGCCAGGGCATCTTCGACTGCGTCTACCAGCTGATCGCGAATCATGGCAGCCTCGATGCTACTGGCGTCTCCCGCGAGCCGACTCGGCGTTTCGCGTCCGGACCGCCGGTCGGCGGTGACGCCGGCTCGGGACGGAGCCGGCGCCGATGTCAAGACAGGGCGGTCGACAGCTCCGCTGCTGCCGCCGCAGCCAGACGATAGCGGGACCGGATCGACGGATCGGCCTCGGCCCGTGGCTCCACGGTGGTGCCGCCCGACCGGAGCCCCCACCGGTCGATGACGTCGTCGATCGCCGTCTCACCGGCCACCGCTGCCGCCTGCACCGCCGCCCCGGTCGCCGGGGCCTCCTCGTCGTCGGGGATCCGGACCGGCCCCTGGTGCAGGTCGGCCAGGATCTGGCGGTAGGCCGGCGACTTGGCCCCGCCGCCCACCAGCCGCAGCCCGATCTCGTCGGCCCCGCCGGTCGAGCGGGCGGCGGTGACGCCCGCTCGGGCCAGGGCGTCCGCTGCCTCGAGCAGGTTGCACAGCACGCCCTCGTGCGCCGCCCGGGCCAGCTGCGCCCGATTCGTCCCGGGCCGGAGACCCGTCACGAGGCCGGTGGCGGCCGGCAGGTTCGGGGTCCGCTCCCCGTCGAAGTACGGCACGAGGGAGACCTCACCGGAGCCGGGTTCGGCCTCGAGGGCCAGGGCGGCCAAGTGGCCGTGGTCGACGCCGAGGGTCGCCGCCACGAAGTCGGTGACCTTCGTGGCGTTGAGGGTGCAGGCGAGCGGCAGGTAGGCGCCGTTGGCGTCGGCGAACCCGGCCACCAGCCCCGAGCCGTCACGGGCCGGGGTCTCGGAGACACCGAACACCGTGCCGGACGTGCCGAGCGACATGGCCAGCTCGCCGACCCGCAGACCGAGACCGAGGGCAGCGGCCATGTTGTCGCCGGACCCGGGCCCGACGATGACGGTGCCCGGCAACCCGAGCTCCTCGGCCGCGGCCGCCGTCACCGGCCCGGCCGCCTCGGTGGGCCCCAGCACGTCGGGCAGGCAGCCGACGAGCCGGTCGGGGGCCCCGGCTGCGGCCAGGAGCTCGGGCCGATAGGAGGCCGAGGCCGGATCCCACCACCCGGTGCCGGAGGCGTCGCCCCGGTCGGTCACCGCTCGACCGGTCAGGCACCACGTGAGGTAGTCGTGGGGCAGCATCAGCGATCCGATCCCGGGCACCGCCTCGGGTTCCGTGTCGACCAGCCAGGCCAGCTTCGTGACGGTGATCGCCGGCACCGGCACCACCCCGCAGGCGGCAGCCCACTGCTCTGCCCCCAGGGCTGAGACCAGCCGTTCGGCCTGGGGCGCCGACTCGGTGTCGTTCCACAGCTTGGCGGGCCGCAAGGGCTGGCCGTCGCTGTCGAGCACCACCAGTCCGTGCTGCTGACCGGAGACCGAGATGCCGACGATGTCGGCCGCCACGGCTCCGAGCTGGGCGAACGCCGTGACGAGGGCCTGCCACCACGATCTGGGGTCCTGCTCGCTGCGGGGCGGCTCGGTCGCAGGGTGCGGAGCCCTGGCTCCAGCCACCACCCGACCGTCGTCGAGCCGGCGGACCACCACCTTGGTGGACTGGGTCGACGAGTCGACGCCGGCCACCAGCGCCGTCATTTGGTGGACCAGATCACCTGGTTGACGTGGTTCTCCAGCGCCTCCTGGCGACCGGACACCGGGGTCGGGTCGAGATCGGCGGCCACCGCCTCGTCCGCCAGATCGGCCAGCGTGGTCGACCGGTCCATGATCCTCGCCCCCCGCTCGCCCCGCCAGCCGGCGTAGCGCTCGTCACGGGCCCGTTCCAGCGAGCCGTCGGCCAGCATCGCCTCGGCGACGAGGAGGGACTGGGCCAGGGTGTCGAGACCGCCGATGTGCCCGTGGAACAGGTCGTACCGATCGAGGCTCTGGCGACGGAGCTTGGTGTCGAAGTTGAAGCCGCCCGTGGTGAAGCCCCCGCCCCGGAGGATCTCGTACACGGCCAGCGACAGCTCGTCGACCGAGTTCGGGAACTGATCGGTGTCCCACCCGTTCTGGGGGTCGCCCCGGTTGGCGTCGACGCTGCCGAAGATGCCGTTGTCGATGGCGTAGGCCACCTCGTGGTGGAACGAGTGCCCGGAGAGGGTGGCGTGGTTGACCTCGATGTTGACGAAGAACTCGCCGAGCAGATCGTACCGATCGAGGAAGCCGTGCACGGTGGCCGAGTCGTAGTCGTACTGGTGCTTGGTCGGCTCCTGGGGCTTCGGCTCGATCAGCAGGGTGCCATCGAAGCCGATGCTCCGCTTGTGCTCGGCCACCAGCTCCAGGAACCGGGCAAGTTGATCGGCCTCCTGGCCCATCCTGGTGTTGAGCAGCGTCTCGTAGCCCTCCCGACCGCCCCACAGCACGTAGTTGTGGCCGCCCAGGCGATGGGTGGCCTCCAGCATGTGACGGACCTGGGCCGCGGCGTGAGCGAAGACCTCGGGATCGGGATTGGTGGCCGCCCCGGCGGCATAGCGGGGATGGGAGAACAGATTCGCCGTGCCCCACAGCAGCTGCACGCCGGTGGTGTCCATCTTGGCCGCGGCCCGTTCGACCATCTCGTCGAGATTGGCCTTGCTCTCCCGCAGCGTCGAGCCCTCGGGGGCCATGTCGACGTCGTGGAAGCAGAAGAACGGCACCCCCAGCTTGGTGAAGAACTCGAACGCTGCGTCCTGCTTCGCCCTGGCCGCCTCCATCGGGTCGACGCCGACCGCCAGCCAGGGACGATCGAAGGTGCCGTGGCCGAAGATGTCGGAGCCGGGCCAGTTGAAGCTGTGCCAGTAGCACACCGCAGGCCGGAGCTGCTCCGACATGGGCTTGCCGCCCACCGGGCGGTCGGGGTCGTACACCCGGTAGGCCAGGCGATCGGCGTCGCCCTGGTCCCCGGCTCCTGCGTACGACACCGGCTGCGCTACGTCCGGAAAGAACTCCATCGCTCTGGCCTCGTCTCTCGCTGCTGACGGCTACCCCTCTTTCTAGCCGACACCGGACCGGGCGGGGAAGCGAGCCGCCTGGACGGAAGCCAGCGGGGCCAGCACCGGTTCAAGGACCCATGAAGGACATCGGCGAGCAATCGGGCACCGACCACTGGACGCAGCGGCTGGGCGGCGCAGCCCGCACCTACCTGATCGGAGCCGTCGTCCTGGTGGTGGCGACCATCTGGGCGCTCACCGGTGGCACCGTGCAGCCGTTGGCCGGGCCGACCAACGTCCGGGCCGACCCGTCCGAGGTCTACAACCCCGTCCTCGCCGGCGAGCGATTGCCGGACGGGTTCCGCCAGGTGCTGCCCCGGGATGCCATCGCCCCGGTGTACGACCCGACGTTCGTCCTTGGCCGCGACATCGACTGGCCGGCCGATGCCCAGGTGATCGGGGTGAGCCTCGGTGACGAGGCCAAGGCCTATCCGGTGAGCTTCCTCGACGGTCGGGAGATGGTGGTCGATGAGCTGGACGGGATACCGATACTGGTCACGTGGTGACCGTTGTGCGCGACGGCGATGGTCCATCGCCGACAGGTCGACGGTGAAACCCTGGTGTTCGGCGTCCACGGTGCGCTGTGGGGCAACGCCATGACCTGGTGGGATCACGACACCGGGAGCATCTGGAGCCAGCCGCTCGGCGAAGCCATCGTGGGCCCTCGCAAAGGCCAGGCGCTGGAGCTGTTGCCGGTCAGCTACTCGACCTGGGAGGCCTGGCTCGGCGGCCATCCCGAGACGCTGGCGCTTGCCGTTCCGGCCGGGCGGACCGGCTTCGACCTCGACGAGCTGTACGTCGTCGTCGACTTCACCGAGGAGGCGGTGGCCTACCCGGTGCCGGACCTCCAGCGGTCCGGGGTGATCAACGACGAGGTGGCCGGTCTCGAGATCGCGGTCGTGTCGGACCCGGCCGACCCCGAGCGGTGGACGGTCTTCTCCCGGCGGCTCGATGACCGGGTCGTCGAGCTGGCGGCCAGGGGCGGGGCCGTCGTCGACATCGAGACCGGCACCACCTGGGACCCGGTGCGGGGCATCGCCGTCGACGGCGAGCTGGCGGGCGAGATCCTCGACACGTTGCCGGCCCTGACCTCGTATCCCGGCGATTACGACACCTTCTGGCCCGAAGGCTCGGTGTGGCAGCCGTGACGGCACGGTTCTGATGGCGCAGTCGCCGCGCTCATCGCCGGATTCCGGGGCCGAGACCGTGCCCGGTCCTGTCGCCGACCTCGCCCGGGTCCTCCGGCTCGATCGCCGCACCTGGGACGGGATCGCCGAGGTCGAGCCGGTCAGGGCGATGGCCACCGTCCTGGGCGGCTGGCTCCTCATGGCCTGGCACCGATTCGGCGTCCAGGGCCTGTCGGCGCCGCGGGTCGGCGTGCGGTTCGTGCTCGTCGGGATCTACGGCTGGCTGGGACTGACGGCCGTGCTGGTGCTGGCCGGCGCCCTGCTCCACCGGCGCACCGGGTCCACCGCCACCGTCGCCGGCCGCGCCGGGTCCACCGCCACCGTCGCCGGTCGGGTGCTGCCGCTGAGCGCGCTGGCCCACCAGCCGTTGCTCGTCACAGGCTTCGTCCTCCTGTTCGCCCAGGTGCTGCCGATCCCGTGGTTGACCACCGGCGTGACGGTCTTGGCGCTCGGGTTCTGGATGCCGGCCATGCTCGGAGCGGCGATGGCGTCGGCGCTCGACACCGATCCCGCCCGGGCCGCCGCGGTCACCGCGGTCGGCTACCTGGCCTGGGCCGGGACTGCTGGTCGCTTCCTGCTCGATCGGGTCGGCCATCTCGTCTAGCGCCGCCACGGCAGGGCCCGTTCACGACACCTGTTTCGTCGATGACATCCGACGGCAAGCCCCCCGAGTCGACGTTCAGCCGGCAGGGAGCGGTCGGGCCGCGGCGGCCATGTCGGCCCACGGGTCCCCGCGGCGCTCCAGGCGCTCGAACACGGTGTGGATGTCGTAGCGGCGGGCCGTCGTCTCCGGCTCGTCCAGCTCCGACCAGTCGATCGGCGTCACCACCGGTGCGCCCTCGATGGCCCGGATCCCGTACGGGGCGGCGATCGTGGCCTGGTAGTTGTTGCGGGCCATGTCCAGGTAGATCCGATCGCCTCGCTCCGCCTTCGAGAACTCGGTGGTGAGGTCGTCGGGGAACCGATCGAGCAGGAGGCTGGCGAGGGCCCGGCCGAACCGTTGCGCATCGTCCCAGTCGTCGTCGCCGCCGAGGGGGGTCAGGACGTGGATGCCCTTGGAGCCGGTCAGCTGCACGAAGGCCTCGAGGCCGGCCCGCTCCAGCGCTTCGCGGACGCCGACAGCGACCCGTCGCAGTTGGTCGAAGTCGTCCTGGGACGGATCGAGATCGACGACGAAGAGGTCCGGCCGGTCGAGCCGATCGATCGGTGCCAGACCGATGTGGGGGGTGATCACGTTCTGCTGGGCGAAGTAGACGAGGGCCGCCGGATGGTCGACCACGCAGTGACGGACCACCCCGCCCTTCTTCTCCAGCTCCACCCGAGGTATCCAGTCCGGGTAGTGGTCGGGGGTGTTCTTCTGGAAGAACCCTTCGCCCTCGATGCCAGTCGGGTAGCGGACCAGGGTGACCGGCCGGTTCCGGACGTAGGGCACCATGACGGCGCCGATGCGCTCGTAGTAGCGGGCCAGGTCGGCCTTGGAGACCCCGGAGCGGGGGAACAGCAGCTTGTCCGGGTTGCTGACCGAGACCGTCCGGCCGTCGACCGTGATCGCCAGCTTCGCCGTTGCCATCGGCCAAGCGTAGGCGGCCGACCGGTGAGCTACCGCCCGGCTCTACCGCTGGCCGGGCCAGTGCCCGGCTCTACCGCTGGCCGGGCCAGTGCCCGGGTCTACCGCTGGCCGGGCCAGTGGCCGGCTGTGTCGTCCGGCCGGGCCAGTGGCCGGCTCTACCGCTGGCCGGGCCAGTGTCCGGCTGTGTCGTCCGGCCGAGCGCTGTCGCCCGGGCTGGGCCGTCTGGCCGGCGGGGGCCCGAGCCGACCCGGAGGAGCGCTTCGAACGGACCGAATCGGAACCACTGCTTCCAGATCATCGCCGCCACCATGAACCCCCCGTAGATGATGGCCACCGTCACGTACTCCTGCCCGAACGAGGTGGTGCTCGGCTCGGCCACCACGTTGGTCAGCACCGCCTGGAAGACGTAGAACGTCAGGGCCAGCATGCCGAGCGCGGTGAGCGGCGACAGCCAGCCCGCAGCCCGTCTCCCGGCGAGCAGCGAGAGCCCGAGCACCGCGATCGACGTGCCGGTGGCACTGAGGACCCAGGCCAGCATGGCCGAGTGGCCATCGTGGTCGAGCAGCCGGGCCAATCGGAACGAGCCGGCCTCGACTGCCGCCGGATCGACGTCGAAGAGGCCCGCCAGTCCGTCCGCCAACCAGACCGTGCCGATGCCGAGGGCAACGCCGACCCCCACGAGGAGGGCCGCCACCCGGTCGGAGCGCAGGTCGAGCCGGCCCAGCCACAGCCCGAGCAGGAAGAACGCAGCCACGGGGAAGAACGGGTAGTAGCCGTCGAAGACCAGCGAGACCAGGCCGTCGCGCTGGTCGAGCAGCTCGCTGTACGTGGTGGTCCGACGTGGTGCGCCGACGGTCTGGAACGTCCAGCTCCCGGCCACGGCCACGATCACCGCCCCCACCAGCAGGGCCCGGTCGCTCAGCCGCCTGAACAACGGGGCCAGGGCGAAGAACAGCCCGTAGGACTGCAACACGACGGCAATCCACTCCGTGGTCTCCTGGAGCACCAACCCCAGCGCCAGCAGCAGGCCCGCTCTGATCAGCAGGTCACGATCGGGGGTCAGCGACCGGCTGGAGACGAGCGTCACCCCGATCCCGCCGAGCAGCATGAACAGCGGCATCGCCCGCCCGCTCATCACCTCGGCCACCGTGTCGCCCACGCTGCCGGAGCCATCGGGCCAGACATAGTGGACGATGACCATGCCGAGCATCGCCAGCGCTCTGGCCACGTCGAGCCCGACGATCCGGCCCGACCGTCGAGGGTCGGCCAGAGAGCTGCCAGAGCCGGGATCGGCCACGGTCTTCACGACTCCACGCTAAGGACTTCAGCGGGTAGGTGCGAGTCCGTACTTCGCCACGCCTGGATCTCGGCTCGGCGAGCCGAGCCTTCGACGCTGCACATCGGGTCGGTGCGCCTACCGGCGCACCTCCACGCTATGCGGTCGCGGCGATGAGCGGCATGAAAGGTGCCGGTCGGGTACCACCCTCGTATCGTCGAGGTCGGTGATTCCGACGACGTGCTCAGCCGCTCCTCCCCGCTGAACCCAACCGGCCCCGAGGCTCACATGACGAACCACGATCCCTTCGCCAGAACCGACGAGCTCGGGCCGGCCAAGATCATCCACATCACCGAGCGGCGGACCGGCCTGCGGGCGATCGTGGTCGTCGACAATGTGGCGGCCGGACCCGCCATAGGCGGCCTGCGCATGGCCCCGGACGCCACGACCGACATCTGCTTCCGACTGGCCAGGGCGATGACCCTGAAGAACGCGATGGCCGGCCTCCGCCACGGCGGCGGCAAGTCGTGCATCGTCGCCGATCCGTCGATGCCGGTCGCCGACAAGGAGCGGATGATCAGGAGCTTCGCAGGGGCCATCAGGACGCTCGACGACTACATCCCGGGACCGGACATGGGGACCGACGAGACGGCGATGGCCTGGGTGCTCGACGAGATCGGGCGAGCAGTGGGTCTGCCGGCCGAGATCGGCGGTCTCCCGCTCGATCAGCTCGGAGTGACGGGGTTCGGGGTCGCTGCAGCCGCCGAGGTCGCCGCCAGCCGGGCCGGCATCGAGCTCGACGGCGCCAGGATCGCCGTCCAGGGCTACGGCAACGTCGGTCGCCCGGCCGCTCGGCTCCTCGCGGAGAAGGGCTGCATCCTGGTGGCGACCTCGGACTCGAGAGGGGGTATCGCCGATCGGAACGGCCTGTCCCCCGACGACCTCGACGGCTTGAAGGCCGCCTCGCGATCGGTGATCGACCATCCCGGCGAGCGGGTCGATCGCGACCTGGTCGGCGTCGAGTGCGACATCTGGATACCGGCTGCGGGACCCGATGTCGTCCGGTCGGACAACGTCGACAAGCTCCAGGCCGCCGTCGTGGTCCAGGGGGCGAACATCGCGGTGACCGCCGATGCGGAAGCCCGGCTCCACGAGCGGGGTGTCCTCTCGATCCCCGACTTCGTGGCCAATGCGGGCGGCGTCATCTGCGGCGCAGTCGAGTACGCCAAGGGGAGCCGGACCCAGGCCTTCGAGCTCACCGGCAAGCGGATCAGGGACAACACGTCGGCGACGCTCGACCGGAGCGACGAGTCGGGGCAGTCCCCGCTCGACGTTGCAACCGCCATGGCCCGTGAACGGGTGAAGGCGGCGATGGCCCTCCGGCGGTGGCACTGAGCAGGCCCGCTCAGTGTGTTGCGGGCCTCAGAGACCGGGGCGGGCCCCGTGGGGCACGGTCGGAGGCAGGTAGAGGGTGAACCAGTCGCGAGCCAGGTCGGTCACGAGCTCCAGCGCGCCCGGCTCCTCGAACAGGTGGGTGGCATCGGGGACCACCCGCAGCTCGGACTCGCCGGCCAGCCGGGCTCTGGCCCTGCGGTTCAGGTCGAGCACCACCTCGTCGCGACCACCGACGATCAGCAGCGTCGGAGCGGTGACGGCGACCAACCGGTCACCGGCGAGGTCGGGCCGTCCGCCTCGTGACACGACCGCCGACACGGCATCTCCGGACCGGGCGGCCGCGGCCAGGGCGGCCGCCGCCCCGGTACTGGCACCGAAGTAGCCGACGCGTAATCCCGCCACTTCCGGTTGCCCGGCCGCCCACTCGGTGGCACCGACGAGACGTTCCGCCAGGAGGTCGACGTCGAACACGTTCGATCTGTCGAGCTCCTCGCGTGCGGTGAGGAGGTCGAGCAGGAGCGTCGCCAGGCCGGCTTCGTTCAGGGCGGAGGCGACCGAGCGGTTACGGGGGCTGTGCCGGCTGCTACCGCTGCCGTGGGCGAACAGCACCAGTCCCAGCGGCGCAGCGGGGACCGTGAGGTGGCCGGCCAGTCGGGTCGGCCCGAACACCACCTCCACGTCGTCGTCGCGGACCGGCGGTCCGTTCTCCACCGTCGGCGCCGTCGACGCGTAGCGGGCCGCAGCTCGATCCAGGAGCTGCACCACCTCGTCGTCGCTCGTCTGCCTGAAGTTCCGATAGAACTGCCCGACCGCGAAGAAATCGGCAGGGGTGGACACGGTGACGTACTCGTCTGCGACCTCGGCCAAGCGCTCCGTCCAGTCGGTGGGGGCGACCGGCACCGCCAGGACCACCCTGACCGCCCCCGCGGCCCTGGCCACCAGGCACGCGGCACGGGCGGTGGAGCCGGTGGCGATCCCGTCGTCGACCACGATCACGGTCCGCCCGGCCAGCGGGAGCCGGCGACGACCACGGCGGAACCGCTGGGCCCGACGCTCGAGCTCGACCCGCTCCCGTGCCTCCACGCCGGCCAGCTCCTCGGGCGTGACATGGGCCGCCTGAACGATCAGGTCGTTCACCACCCGCACGTCGTCCTCACCGATCGCCCCCATCCCGAGCTCCGGTTGGAAGGGCACCCCCAGCTTGCGGACCACGATCACGTCGAGGGGCGCGCTCAGTGCTGCGGCCACCTCGTAGGCCACCGGAACACCGCCCCGAGGCAGGCCGACGACCAGGACATCGGACGTGCCCGCCAGGTGCTTCAGCCGCTCGGCAAGCCGCTGCCCACCCTCGGCCCGATCCCGGAATCCCCTTCGCTCGGCTCGCGGTCGACCTACCACGACAGCCTCCTCATCTCCTGTACGAACGTACCGCATCGACAACATGCCCGGAACCAGGCCGTTCCGACAGAGGCGGACGTCCCGACCATCGTCAGTCGCCGAGCTCCCGGATCAGCCCCTCCTGGGCGATCGTGGCGATGTGCTGGCCGTCCCCGGTGAAGACGTGGCCGGTGCTGAGTCCCCTGGTGCGGATGATGCCGTGGCCGTCCATGTCGAGCAGCAGCCAGTCGTCCGCCCTGGCCGGGCGATGGAACCACATGGCGTGGTCGAGGCTGGCCGTCATGTAGGTGTCGTGCCAGTGCTCGGCGTCCGGCATGCCCCTCGGATGGGAGGTGGCCACGGCGTCCATCGGGTTCGTGTCGCTCAGGTAGGCCAGCGCACAGGCCTGGAGGCGGGGATCGTCGGGCAACCGCACCGGGAAGCGCGTCCAGACGAGCGAGCGGGGCTGGTCGCCGGCCAGCTTCACGTCGATCCGGTCGACCCCGCTGCCCTCAATGTAGTGGAGCTGTGACCCCGGCTCCGGGGCATCGGCCGGGAAGTCGGCGGTCTGGGTCTCGACGCCCTCCTCGTAGCGCTGGAACGAGCACGACAGGTTGAAGATGGCGCCGCTGCTCTGGCGGGCCACGACCCGGCGGGTGGTGAAGGACCGACCGTTGCGGATCCGGTCCACTTCGTAGCGAACCGGTTCGCCAACCTCGCCACCGAGGATGAAGTAGCCGTGGAGCGAGTGGACCAGGTGCTCGTCCCGCACGGTCTGGGTGGCCGCCCACAGTGCCTGGGCGATCACGAGCCCACCGTAGATGCGGCCCCAGGGATAGGCGGGGCTGTCGCCGACCCAGACGTCCGGACCGTGGCTCTCCAGCTCGAATATCCCTCGGACGTCGGCCGGGACTCGTTCGTCAGCGTCGGTGGTCACCGACCAGACGCTAGCGCCTGGACCGGACGGCTCAGCGCTTGGCGGCCGGACGCGGATCGGCGAGGCGACCGAGCGGCGACCGGGACCGGAGGCCGCCGTCGACCACCAGGTGCTCGCCGGTCACGAACGACGACTCGTCGGACGCCAACCACACGGCGGCGGCCGCGATCTCCTCCGGCTGGCCGAGCCGACCGAGGCTGTGGGCGTCCAGGTTGACCTGCAGCACCGCCGGATCGGCCATCATCCGCCTGACCGGTGGTGTCTCGATCGTCCCCGGGCAGATGGCATTGACCCGGATGCCGTCTGCCGAGTGGTCGGTGGCCATCGCCCGCGTCAGGTTGATCACCGCGGCCTTCGATGCGGCGTAGACCACGGCGCCGCCGTCGCCGTGGAGGCCCGAGATCGATGCCGTGTTGATGATCGATCCGCCGCCCCGCTCCAGCATCGCCGGCACCGCGTACTTGCCACCGAGGAACACCGAGCGGACGTTGACCGCCATCACCAGGTCCCAGTCGTCGACCGACAGCTCGACGACGGTGCCCGGTCTGATCGTGCCGGCATTGCTGAACAGCACGTCCAGCCCACCGAGCCGTCGCAGGGTCTCGTCGACCATCCGCTCCACGTCGGCGGGCTGGCTGACGTCGACCTCGAGTGCGATGGCATGACCGCCGTCGTCGGTGATGGCGGTCGCGGTCTCCTGGGCCTTGGCCCCCCGAATGTCGACGGCCACCACGGCCGCCCCCTCGGTTACGAACCGCTTGGCGGTGGCCGCCCCAATCCCGGAGCCCGCTCCGGTCACGATGGCGATCCGGTTCTCGAGCAGTGGGCCTGCCATGGTCGGTCCTCCCCGGCGTTCGAGGCATCATCTTGGCTGCTCCCGCCGGCTCTGGCCAGCCACCCGTCGGCGGGCTTCACTTGAGGCCGTGACCAGACCGAGCGCCTCCGACCCTCCCCCGCAGCTGGCCGACGGGCCCACCGGACCCCTCGTGGGCGTGCGGATCCTCGACGTGACCCACGCCGCGGCAGGGCCGTTCGCAGCCATGGTGCTGGCCGATCTGGGAGCCGAGGTCATCAAGGTCGAGCCACCCGCCGGGGAGTTCACCCGCCACAGCAGACCCCACCTCGACGACGGATCGGGACCGTACGGCGGGCGGTTCGCAGCCCGCAACCGCAACAAGAAGAGCATCGCCCTCGATCTGGCCGACGATGCCGACCGAGCGACGTTCCTGGCGCTGGCCGAGACCGCCGACGCCCTCGTCGAGAACATGCGGGCCGGGGTCCTCGACCGGCTCGGGGTCGGCTGGGAGGTCCTGAACCGGCGCAATCCCAGGCTCGTCTACGCCGCCATCAGAGGCTTCGGTGATCCCCGAACCGGCGCCAGCCCCTATGCCAACTGGCCGGCATTCGACATCGTGGCCCAGGCCATGGGCGGGCTGGTGTCGATGACCGGGCCCGATCCCCAGCACCCGATGCGGGCCGGGCCACTGGTCGGCGACTTCTTCCCCGCCACGCTCGCTGCGCTCGGCCTCGTGTCCGCCGTGCTGCACGCCAGGGAGAGCGGGCGGGGCCAGTTCCTCGACGTGGCGATGGTGGACGCCATGATGGCGATGTGCGCCACCTCCCAGAGCATGTGGGACTACACGGGCACGCCGTACGAGCCGTCCGGCAACCGCAGCGCGGAGGCCGTCCCGTTCGACATCTACGACACGGCCGACGGTCACTGTGCGATCGCGGCCCCGGTCGACGGGCACTGGCATGCGCTGTGCCGGATCATGGGCCGCCCCGATCTCATCGATGACGACCGCCTGGCGAGCACGATGAGCCGGGCCAGACACCGGGACGTCATCGACGAGGTCGTCGGCGCGTGGGCCGCGAGCCACACGACGGCGGAGCTCATGGAGCTGCTGGGCGGGCTGGTTCCGGTCGGGCCGGTGATGGGCCCTCGGGAGTGGGCCGCCGATCCGCACGTCGCCGGGCGCCAGATGCTGGTGGAGGTGCCGCACCCCCATCACCGGCCGACGATCGAGATCGCCTGTCCGATCAAGTTCACGGCCACCCCTGCCAACATCCACGCCTCGCCGCCGCTGCTCGACCAGGACGGAGCGGACCTGCGGGCCGAGGTCGCCCCAACCGCCGAGGAGCGACCGTCGAGCTGAGCCCGACATCGGCCCGGTCCTCGCTCCCGTCCCGGTGCATCGCCACCGGCTCGTTCCCGCCCGATGCCTACGAGCGGTCCGCCGGCTGATCCGGCGTCGGGTTCACGAAGACCTGACCGTCCTCCAACCTGGTGGCGAAGGTCGGTTGGTGCCGGTCCCGCTCCTTGCAGTAGCCGGTTTCGAGGTCGAACGCCCACTGGTGGCCGGGGCAGACCACCCGGCTCCCGAGCAGTGACCCCTCCGACAGCAGCCGGCTCTCGTGGATGCAGACGTTGCGAAGGGCCCTGGGGCGGCCGTCGTGCCACCAGACCACGATGTCGTCCGGATCGGCCTCCACCACCAGGCGTTGCCGGCGCCGCAGCTCGGCCTCCGATCCCGCTGCGATCCACGCCGCTCCCGCTGCTCCCATGTCGTCGTCGCCGGCCTGGTTCGAGCGGCCGATCATCGCGATTCCTCCCCGTCCGGCTCGGGGGCGAGCCACTGGGCCTTGAGCCGCTTCCCGGCGGCCGAGTCCTCGTCGATGCCCCGCTGGGTCGGGTCCCAGACCACGGTGACCGACCCCGATGCGTAGGTCTGGCAGGCGAGGCGGACCCCGTCGTCGAGCAGCTCGCCCAACCGCTCCCGCTCTCGCCGGCGGGGCTCGCTCAGGTGCTCGGCCCCCTCGACGATCAGGATGCGATCGGTGCCGCAGAGCCCGCTGGCGCACTTCCAGGGCAGCCCGCAGTCGTGACGGATGGAGAGCCGCAGGAGGTTGACGTCCTGGCCGTCCTCGAACTCGATCTCCCGATCGGATGTCTCGAACCGGATCCGGGGCAAGTCAGACGGCCACCGGTTGTGACTCCCAGGCCCCGAGATCGGGGGCGACATAGGTGTCGTACAGGGCCTTGGTGTAGGCGAACCGCATGTCGGCCCCGTCGCGGGTGATGTCTATGCAGCGCTGCTGGAGCTCCGGGGTGTCGGCGTACTTGAGCACGATCTGGTAGCCCCGCTCGCCGTGGATCTCGTCCGAGGTGATGTGGAGGTCGAAGAACTCGGTCTCCTCCTCGGTGAACCCGTACACGTCCGGGTCGACGAGCGGTGGCAGCTGCTTGCGGTAGATGCTCGGCACCTGGGACTCGAGGCCGACCACCAGGGCGGCGGTCGCCACCACGAAGTGCTCGCGCATCGCCACCGCATAGCACCAGGACTGCAGGCCCCGGGTGACCGCCGTGATGTTCGAGGGGTCCTCGACCGCCTCCCTGGTGGTGCCGCAGACCTCGGCGAACTGGATGAGCAGGTCGGTGTGGCGGACGTCGCTGATCTCCTCCTCCCACATGTTCTGGAGGAGGAAGTCCTTGGCGTCGGTGGCGCTGTCCGGGGTGTTGGCGTAGATGTAGGCGAGGTAGTCGGCGAACGGGCCGACGTAGTGGTAGTGGTTCTCGGCCCAGCGGGCGAAGTGCTTGCGCTCCAGTCGGCCTTCGGCCCAGGCCCGGCTGAACGAGGCATCCTTCGCCTCTCGGCCCGTCATCGCGTCTTCGAGCGCCGCCCGGAACTCGTCGCTCGACAGTAGCTCGGTCATGGATCCCATCTTTCGGCTAGCGGAGATTGTTTTCGATGATTCGCAGCGGATTTGCTGGAACTCAGTCTTACGTTTGGCCTCCCACCAGTCAATGCGATGGGCGCCCGGCTCGCCTGATCGGACGGTGGGAGGCCCAGCCAAAGGGGAACCGATGCCCGTGCAGCGACCGACGACCCCGTCACCCGATCCCGAGCGCCCGCCCCTGGACGACATCATCGGGGTCATGGCTCGCCAGTGCACGGCCCGCAGCCCCCGGGGGGCGGTGGCCGCGGCGGCGCCGACGGCCGCCCTGGCCGGGGCCCGGGCCCTGGCGGCGGGTGGCAACGCCTACGACGCCGTCGTGACCGCAGCGCTGTGCGAGACGGTCCTCCTGCCACCGAAGTGCGGACTGGCCGGAGACCTCGTCGCCATGGTCTGGCCTGCCGGTGAGCGGCCGGCCGCCCTCCTGGCCGTCGGCGGGGCGGCATCGGGCCTGGCCGACGCCGCCACCAGGGGGGCGCTGCTCGAGACGGGGCCCAACTCGGTCGGTGTGCCGGGGGCCCCCGGCGGCTACCTGGCTCTGGCCGAGCGGGCGGTGCTGGAGCTCGACGAGCTGGCCCGACCGGCGATCGAGGCGGCCCGCGATGGGTTCTGCTGGTCGGAGATCTGCGCCACGCTCGGCCAGGAGTCGATCGAGGTGGTGAGCGCCAACACCCCGGACGGCTCCCGCTACTTCCCGGGCGGCGCGCCGTTGGCGGCCGGTGCCGTCGTTGCCCTGCCAGGTCTGGCGGCCGCCCTGGAGCACCTGGTCGCCGACCGCTGGGAGTTCCTCCGGGGCTCGGTGGGACAGGCCATCGTGCGACGGGTAGTGGCCGCAGGCGGGGTCCTGGGTCAGGACGACCTCGCCCGGCAGCAGCCGGAGTGGGTCGACCCGGTCTCGATCGGGATCGGGGACCGGATCGTGTACGCCACTCCGGCCCCGACCCATGGGCCGTCGCTGCTCCACGCCCTCGAGGCCGGCGACGAGCTCGGCCCGCCCGAGCTGTACCGGTCGGTCATGGCGGCCATCGCTCGGCGACGTGACGTCCTGACCGATCCGTCCGGCACCTCGATGGTCAGCGCCGTCGACGGGGACGGGACCCTGGCGGTGGTGGTCCACTCGAACTCGTTCCCCCGATTCGGGAGCGGCCTGATCGTCGACGAGTTCGACCTCGTGCTCTCCAACCGGGCCGGGCGGGGCTTCAGCTCCGAGGTGTCCCACCCCAACTTCGGTGTTTCGGGGCGCCGGCCGGCCACGACGTTGCACGCCTGGGGATTGGCTCACCGAGACGGCCGACGGCTGCTGGGGGCCACCCCGGGAGGGGCCAACCAGATGCCGTGGAACGCCCAGTCGCTGGTTCGCCTGCTCGGGGGCGACGAGGTGAGCCGGGCGGTCGTCGCGCCCCGATGGGAGTGGCGACCGGTCGACGACTGCGTCCGGTTCGAGATCGGGCTCGAGGCCGCCATCGAGGACGAGCTGGCTCGGTCGGCGCCCTCCGTCGAGGCGGTTGGGCTTTGGGGCCTGCGATCGGCGATGCAGATCGTGACCAGTCACGACGGGGTCGGCACTGCGGTGGTCGACCCGAGGACCCAGGGCGGCGTCATCCCGCTCTGACCGGCGGGGACACACCGACGAGCACGAGCGCGACGGGGAGGACGGCGGTCACGGCGATCGTCGGTCGGAGACCGTAGCGGTCTGCGGCAGCCCCCAGGACCAGCCCGACGGCGGCTCCGGCGCCGATCTGGACCGCCCGGAAGACGCCGAGGGCGACGCCACGACCACCGGAGCGGTCGAGGGCCATCAGGTTGGCCAGGGGGAACAGGCCGCTGACCAGCGCGGCGAACGCCACCGCACCGCACACCGCCAGCCATCGGAGCGGCAGCGTGGCCCAGGCCAGGCCGGAGACCGCCAGCGCGAGACCGAGGATCCGGACGGTGAGCTCCGGTCCCGACCGGTCGGCCAGCCAGCCGGCGGCCAGCTTGACCGGGATCGACAACACCCTGGCCGCCGCCAGCACCAGGGCGGCCCCGGCGGCCGGAACCGCCCACACCTCGACGGCGAAGACCGGCAGGAACGACACGGTGGCGTACTGGGAGAACCCGGCAACGACGCCGACCGCCGTTGGCAGCCCGAGGGCCGGTCCGACACCGGACAGCAATCGACCGCCGGCGACCGGTGCTTCGGATGCGACGAACAGCATCGCCACCATCGCGGCTGCGGCCAGGGCCGCGCTGACCACGAAGGCCAAGCGCCAGTCGAGCGACGCTCCGAGCGCGGCCAGACCTGCGGCGGTGACCAGGCCCCCCGAGAAGGCGACGCCGAACACGCCCATCGACAGCCCCCGCCGGCCGGGGTCGATCAGATCACCGACCAGCTTCACCGCCGCCGGCCACAGCAGCCCTGCGCCGGATCCGATGATGATCTGGGAGGCGAGGAACCCGGCCCGGCTGTCGGCCGCGGCCGCCACCAGCGAGCCGACGGTGGTGACGGCCAGGGCCACCGTCGCCACCCGGGACGGTCGCCACCGGTGGAGCAGCGACCCGCCGACCACGGTGGCCACGGCGATCGCTGCGGCCAGGACGGCGAAGAACAGGCCGGCGTCGGACAGCCCGAACCCGAGCTCGTCGTCGACCGCGGGATAGATCGGTGACAGCATGGCCTCGGCCGTCGTCGTTGCCAGGTAGGCCCCACAGGTCAGCCAGAACGCCAGCGGGCCGGAGGTCGCGAACCTGCGGTCACCGGCCGGCCCTGAGTCGTGCTCGGTGACGCCTGGCCCCACCGTCGCATCGTACGAGTTGGCCGTTGGGCTGACCACCACCGGCGGCCCACTACAGTCGGCCGCCGGCTGCTGCTCGTGGGACGATGTGGCGGAGTTCCGGGACGTGGTGGCCGGGACTGCTGCGGTCGAGCGGGCTGGCGGCGGGGGGCCGGTGGTGTTCGAGACCCAGGGTGTGGCCATCCAGGACGTTGCCACCGCTGCGCTGGTCTGGCACCGTTACCTGCGTCACGACAGCCCCGGGAGCAACTCGCTGTGATCGATACCAAGCAACTCACGCTCGACGAGGTCAACCTGATGCTCGACGCGGCCCAGGCCGCGGCCGAGGAGCGCGGGGTGGCCGAGACGATCTGCATCGCCGACGCCGGGGGTTGGCCCATCGCCCTCCGCCGGCTCGACGGCGGCAAGCCGACCAGCCCCCAGATCGCCATCGACAAGGCGTTCACCGCCGCCTGCCACCGGCGGCCGACCCACACCTACACCAACGCCCAGCCGAACCAGGAGGCGTTCGGGATCATGAACATGCACGGCGGGCGGTTCTCGATCTTCGTCGGTGGCTGGCCGATCGAGGTCGACGGCGAGGTGGTCGGCGGCGTCGGGGTCAGCGGCGGTCACACCGCGGACGACATCGCCTGCTGCAAGGCCGCCATCAGCGCCCTCCTGGAGCACCTCGGCAAGCCGGTCGACTTCTCCAAGTGGGACAACTGGACCGCCCCACCGGTCGACTGAGCGTGCTCGGGCTCAGCGGGCTCGAGGTCACGATCGCCCTGGTCGCCGTCGTCGCCGGGGCCTGCCTCCAGGGATCCCTGGGGTTCGGGCTCGGCCTGCTGGCCGCCCCGGTGCTCGTGCTGATCGACACGAGGCTGGTGCCGGGCCCCCTGCTGTGCATGGGGCTTCCCCTGGCGGTACTGGTGGCCTGGCGGGAGCGATCGTCGCTCGACTTCGGTGGGATCCGCTGGGCCGTGGTCGGTCGGGTGCCGGGAACCGTGCTCGGCTCGATCGCCGTCGTCGTGCTGGCCGAGCGGTGGATCGCCGCGCTCTTCGCCGGGTCCGTGCTCACGGCCGTGGCGCTCAGCGTCTTCGGGCTCTCGGTCGAGCCGACCCGCCGCAACCTGCTCGGGGCGGGGCTGGTATCGGGGATGATGGGCACCGCCACGTCGGTCGGTGGCCCGCCGATCGCGCTGGTGTACCAGCGGAACCCGGGCCCGGTGCTGCGATCGTCGATGGCGGCGTTCATGTTGTTCGGAGCCGGGTTCTCGCTGTTCATGCTCGTCGTGGTCGGCGCGTTCGACGCGACCGACCTCGGTCTCGCCGGCCTGCTCGTTCCCGGGGTGCTCGGCGGTTTCGTGCTGTCCCGGTGGACGAATCGGGTCCTCGACACCGGTTACACCAGGCCGGCCGTCCTGACCTTCGCAGCAGCCTCGGCGCTGTCGATCCTGGTCCGCCAGGTCCTGTGAGCCGGCGGGAGAGCGCTCAGCCGGCGGCCACCAGCGGACGCTGCAGGTCGAAGCCGTAGCGCTCGTCGAGACCGAGCCGTCTGGCGATGCCGATCCCCTGGTCCAGGGCGGCGCTCGACAGCCCCTGCAACGGCCGACGCAGCGGTCCTGCCGGCAGCCCGAACGCCGCCATCAGCGACTTGACCGCCACCGGATTCACCTCGGCGTACAGGAAGTGCAGCATCGGGAGGTTCTCGAGCCATGCCGCCCGGCACCGCATCGCGTCGCCGTCGTCGGTCCACGGCTTGGAGATGACCGCCATCTCCCGTGGCAGGACGTTGCCGGTCATGTTGGCGGTGCCGTGACCGCCGAGGGCCATCAGCGGTACCACCAGCCCGAGGTTGGGCGAGCAGCAGCACATCAGCGACAGGTCCGGCTCGGCCGCACAGAGCTGGGCGATCTGGCCCACCCGGCTGGTGGCCTCCTTCAGCACCACGATGTTGGGATGCTCGGCCAGCCGCAGGATGTCGTCGACGCCGAGGTCGGTGCTGACCCGGGGCGGGTTGTTGTAGAAGCCGAGCGGGATCGGGCTGGCGTCGGCCACCTCGAGGCAGTAGTCGACGATGGCACCGGTCGAGGCGCAGACGTAGGCCGGGGCTGCGATGATGGCGCCGTCGGCCCCGGCCCGGCCGGCGTGGCGGACGTAGTCGATCGTGGCCTCGGTGTGGGGTCCGGTGCAGCCGTAGTAGAACTTCAGGTCATCGTCACCGGCCCGGAGCTCGAGGGTCCTGGTCACCACCTCCCGGCGCTCCTCCGGCGACAACATGGAGACCTCCCCGGTCGACCCCATGATCAGCACGGCAGCGGTGCCGTTGGAGCGCTGGAAGTCGAGCAGGGCCTCGAAACCCCCGTAGTCGATCGACCCGTCCTCGTTGAACGGCGTGATCAGTGCGACGAACGATCCTTCGATCCTTGGCTTCGACATGGCAGGCGCCTCTACGCTCGGGTTGCTGCCCGTGAGCCTAACCCAGGCCCCGAGAACCCGAGGAATGCACCGATGTCGTCGACCAGGCCGCCCCAACCACCGGTTCCATGGATCTCGGGCTGACCGGGCGGCGAGCCCTCGTGCTCGCATCGTCGGCTGGGCTCGGCGCAGCGGTGGCCACGAGCCTGGCCGCCGAGGGGGCCAGGGTGGCGGTGACCAGTCGGGACCGGGAGCGGGCCGATCGGGCCTGCGCAGCCACCGGCGCCGAGGCTGCCCTCGTCGGCGACCTGACCGAGGCCGGGGCGGCGGCCCGCCTGGTCGACGAGGCCATCACCGCCTTCGACGGCCTCGACATCCTCGTGGTCAACACCGGTGGTGGCGGCATCGGCGGGCTGCTGGGCAAGTCGAGCGCGGACGACGAGCTGGCCTACCACGCCATGCTGCGACCGGCCCTCGACGCCTCCCGGCGAGCCGCTCCCCACCTGGTCGCCTCCGGCAACGGCCGCCTCGTGTTCCTCACCGCCCGATCGGTGGCCGAGGCCAGCACCGACCTGGCCCTGTCCTCGGTCTTCCGGTCGGGCGTTGCCGCCGCCGCCCGGTCCCTGGCGCTCGACCTCGCCCCGGACGTGCTGGTGAACGTCATCGTGACCGGCCAGTTCGACACCGGGGCCCTGGCCCGGTTCGAGGCGGCCAGAGCCGAGGCGGAGGGCCGAACGGCCGCCGAGATCCGGGCCGACCACGTGGCCGAGATACCCCTCGGACGGGTCGGTCGGCCGGAGGAGCTGGCCGCCATGGTGGCCTTCCTGTGCAGCGACCGAGCCGGGTTCGTCACCGGGACCGCCATCCGGTTGGACGGCGGCGCGCTCAAGGGCTTCTGAGCCGGTCCGGGCCGATGGCCGCCAGGTCGATCCCCACCCGTTCGACCGCAGCGCCCGGCCGACCGTCGACGATCAGCGAGCGGGTCAGTTCGGCCAGGGCCGGAGCGGTCTTGATGCCGGCCCCGCCCTGGCCGGCCAGCCAGAAGAAGCCGGCGGCCCCGGGGTCGAACCCCACCACCGGTCGCCGATCGGGGGCGAAGGTGCGAAGGCCGGCCCATGACCGGCGGACCCCCCGGACCACCATCGTGGTCGCTTCTGCCAGGGCGTCGACGGCCCTGGCGACGTCGAGCTCTTCGGGTCGGGCGTCGACCGGCGGGGAGGGTGTCTCGTCGGCCGGGGAGGCCAGCCAACCGGGTCCCTCGGGCTCGAAGTAGAAGCGCGAGGCGACGTCCATCACCAGCGGTCGACGCCGGAGATCGGCGTCGCCGCCCGCGGCGAACACGAAGGCCGTGCGGCGCAGCGGCTGCAGCCCCAACGGCTCCAGCCCGGCCCTGGCCGCCACCTCATCGGCCCAGGCTCCGGCGGCGTTGACCACGACCCGGCAGGCGATCTCGGCTTCCGGGGTGGTGACGACCCAGCCGGACCCAGCCGGCTCGATGGTCGTGGCCGGCGACAGGGTGGCCAGGCGGCCGTTGCGGCGCCGGAAGTCGGCCAGCCACCCCGACAGCAATCGGGCGACGTCGATCGAGCGGGCCTCCGGCTCGAGCAGCGCAGCCCGCACCCAGTCCGGCCGCAGCTCCGGAACCAACCGGTGGGCCGCGGCGCCATCCAGCCGCCGGCTCCGCGCGCCGACGCGGTCGGCCACCGTGGCGATCCGCTCGAGCCGGTCGAGGTTCGGCTGGTCGCTCACCCACAGCAGGCCCCGAGGTGACAGCAGGGGCCGCTCGGTGACCGCCGGCGGTGGGTCGGCCAGGAACGCGCGGGACAGGGCGGCAAGGGCGCAGACCTCGAACGGTCCCGATGTCTCCGACATGATCGCCGCCGATCGGCCGGTGGCGTGGAGTCCCGGCTGGTCCTCCTGCTCCAGCAGCACCACCCGCTGCCGGTCGGAGAGGGCCCAGGCCGCCCCGGCCCCGGCAATGCCGGCACCGATGACGACGACGTCTGCAGTCAGGCGCTCAACCACGAGCATTGCGACACGATGTCGACCGGGCGTCCAGAGCGAGGACCGGTGCATGGCCGGGAAGCATGGTTGCTAGTGTCTCCCACGAAAGCACGGGCAGGACAGCACGGGGAGCCCATGGGGAGGAATCTGATGCGCAGGGCAATTCGCATTCTCGGTTTGTTGTTGATCATCGCGATGGTGGCAGCGGCATGCGGCGACGACGACGACGGTGACGGATCGGCTGACGAGTCGACCGACGAGACCACCGAGACCACCGACACGAGCGCCGAAGACGAGGCGCCGGCCGACGACGAATCGGACACCGACGATGGTGGCGATGGCGACGAGGTGTCCGGGGCGGCCATCGTCTACGCCCTCGGTTCCGAGCCGACCAGCCTCGACCCTCATCTCGTCGACGACGGGGGCGAGCGGGCCATCAACGACAACGTCTACGAGACGCTGCTGGCCAGGACCCCAGACGGCGAGTTGATCCCTGGGCTCGCGGCCGAGCTGCCGACCCAGCTCGACGACACCACGTGGCAGGTCACGCTGCGGGAGGGCATCCAGTTCCACAACGGTGAGCCGTTCAACGCCGAGTCGGTGGTGGCCTCGATCGACCGGATACGGCGGCTGATCGAGGAGGGCGTCACCGACAACGACGGCTTCTTCTCCACCTTCACGGGGGCCGAGGCCGTCGACGACACCACGGTCAACATCACCACCGCCGAGCGGGACGGCGTCGTGCCGTCCCGGCTGTACTGGCTGAAGATGATCCCGGCCAGCGCAGTCGACAGCGACGACCTCAGCGACTCGGTGATCGGCACCGGGCCCTACACGTTCGTCGAGTGGGTCAGGGGCGAGAAGGCGACCCTCCAGGCCAACCCGGACTACTGGGACGGGGCGCCGGCCGTCGAGCAGGTCGAGTACCGGTTCGTGTCCGAGGCCGGCAGCCGCCTGGCCGGGTTGTTGGCCGGCGACTACGACCTCATCGCCAACCTGAACCCCACCGATGTGCCCCAGGCGCCGAAATCGGCGGCCATCCAGGGCCAGGAGCACCCGGTGCTGATCCTCGATGCCGACGAGGGCATAACGGCCGACCCGAACGTGCGGTTGGCGCTGAACCTGGCGGTCGACAAGGAGGCCATCGCGGACAGCCTGTTCGACGGGTTCGCCGTCGTCGACAAAGGCCAGCTCCTCAGCCCCTCGATCCTCGGGCACAACCCCGACCTCGAGCCCTATCCCTACGATCCCGACGAGGCGGCGAAGCTGCTGGCCGATGCCGGCGTCGTCGGCGAGACGATCACCCTGGTCGGCGAGTCGAGCGGCCGGTGGCTGCTGGATGCCGAGCTGGTCCAGGCCGTTGCCGGCTTCTGGGAGGAGGCCGGGCTGGAGGTCGATCTGCAGCTGCCCGAGTTCGGGGAGTACCTCGACGTGCTGTTCGCAGACGGCAACCGGGCCGACGCCATCTTCGTGTCGAGCTCGAACGACCTGCTCGACGCCGATCGCCAGCTCAGCTCCTACTACGCCCCGTCCGGCATCGGCGCATCGAACAGCAACGAGCGGCTCCAGGAGCTGGTCGACTCGGCACGGGCCGAGCTCGACCCAGCGGCCCGGGAGGCCCTCTACCAGGAGGCGGTCGAGCTGGCCTACGACGAGGCCTACTTCGTCTGGCTGATCAACAACGAGGACATCTACGGTCTGAGTGAGCGACTGCAGTGGGAGCCACGGGTCGACTCGAAGGTGCTGATCAAGGAGATGACCGTCAGCGGCTGAGGTCGGCGAGAGGAGGAAGACCACCGATGGCAGTGTTCGTGGTACGGCGCATCGGGCATGGGCTGATCGTCGTCGCGGCAGCCACGATCGTGGTCTTCCTCCTGACACGGGCCTTCACCGACCCGGTGGACTTCATCGTCCCGCTCGAGGCCACCGACGAGGAGCGGGCCGCCAGGGAGGCGGCGCTCGGCTTCGATCGACCGCTGATCGTGCAGTTCGGGGACTACGTGACCGACCTGGCCCAGGGTGACTTCGGCGAGTCGCTGTGGCAGCCGGGTCGGTCGACGATCGACATCGTCGGCCAGACCCTCCCGAAGACCCTCCAGCTCGTGGCGGCCGGGATGGGGCTCGCAGTCGTGACGGCCATCCCGCTCGGCATCCAGGCCGCCCGCAGGCCGGGTGGGCTCGTCGACCGCCTGCTGGTGACCCTCAGCCTGGCCGGGCTCTCGATGCCCCAGTTCTTCGTCGGGCTCGTCCTCATCATCGTCTTCGCCGTCCGGCTCGACTGGCTGCCCGTCGGCGGGTACGGGGCCAGCGAAGTGATCCTGCCGGCGGTGGCCCTGGCGCTGCCGGCGATCGGCCGGCTGACGATGGTGGTCCGCTCGGCCATGATCGACGAGCTGAACAGCCAGTACATCAAGGCGGCCAGGGCCAAGGGCATGCCGACCCGGAGGCTGGTGACCCGCCACGCCCTGCGCAACGCCGGGGTCCAGATCGTCACCCTCACCGGCTGGGAGATCACCCGGGCCCTGGCCGGCTTCACCGTCGTGGTCGAGACGGTCTTCGCCTGGCCGGGCCTCGGGTTCTTCGCCCTGGAAGCCATCCAGCGCCGCGACCTGTTCCTGCTCTCGACGATCGTGTTGGTCGCCGCGATCGTGGTCGTCGCCATCAACGTGGTGATCGACATCGTCTACAAGGTCATCGACCCGAGGATCAAGCTCTCGTGACCGCAGTCGTCGATCCCGTAGCGCTGGCCGAGGCGGCCAAGGTCGAGGCCCCGACCGGCGCACCGGCCAGGGCCCGTGAGCTCCTCGTCGAGCTGTGGCGGGACAAGGCCGGCCTCGCCGGGGTGATCTTCCTGACGGTCCTGGTGCTCGCTGCCGTGTTCGCCCCGCTGGTGGCGCCGCACGATCCGGGGGCCCAGAGCCTCACCACCCGGCTCGAACCGCCGGCATGGCAGGACGGCGGCACGTGGACCCATCCGCTGGGAACCGACGGCCTCGGGCGGGACG
>JAHELU010000298.1 GCA_024644005.1 Acidimicrobiales bacterium
CGTCGGTGTCGGCCACGAAGTTGACCTGCACGCCCTCGACGAAGGCTGCGCCGGTGTTGCGGGCGTCGGGGCTGACCGAGCCGTTGTAGTTGTCGTTGCGGACCAGGTTCATCTGGACGCCGCGATCCCAGCTCTCGAAGATCATGGGACCCGACACCGGCAGCACGCCGTCTGCGTTGGCCATCTCCCGCAGGTTCTCGTTGACCTCGGCTGCGTCGGCGCCGTAGGCGTGGGCAGCGTAGATCTGGGGGTACATACTCTTCCAGCCGGCGAAGAACGTTGCCATCGTGATGTTGAAGTTCAGGTCGTCGACCACCTCGAAGGCGGTGACCTGGTCGAGACCGGACCGGTCACCGAGCAGGTAGATGCAGCCCTCGCCGGTGCCGTCGACGATCGACCCGTCGGCCTCGGTCTCACAGCCCTCGATGCGGATGTTGTGGGTGTACTCGACGTCGGCCGCGGTCAGCGGGGTGCCGTCGGACCACGTCAGGCCGTCTCGCAGCGTGTGCTCGATGAGCACCGTGCCGTCGTCGTTGACCGTGACGGTCGGCTCGCCGGCGAGCAGCTCCGGGTAGTACGAGGTGGTGCTGTCGACGCCGAACAGGGAGTCGAGCATGGCCTCACGGATCCAGGCCGTGATGGTCAGGTTGTTGGCCGGGTCATCCAGATGGAGGTCCGGTGGCTCCTGCTCGTGGGCCCACACCAGCGTGCCGGTGGTCGAGCCCCCTTCCTCCGGCGCCGGGGTCTCCTCGACCTCGAGGTCGTCTTCGGTCTCCTCGACGGTCTCCTCCGTCGCGGTGTCGGCCTCATCGTCCGCTGTCTCGTCGTCATCGCCGCCACACGCCGCTGCGACCATCATCAGGCCGAACAACAGCGCGAGCAGCTTGATGAGCTTTCTCTCACGCATCACGTACTTACTCTCCTCAACTAGGGACCGGGCACGGGCGACCTCGCGTCTCCCCAACCCATGCGGGAGCCGCCGGTGGAGCGGCTCATTCACCCAGGGGATGCTAGCCCACAACAGTGTCGCTCAACCGCGCAGTCGGCGGTCTTTACCGACCAGCAACACACTCCTGGACCCCGGAGAACAGCGAAATCAGGCCCTGAAGGGGCAAATCGACCGGCCCAAAGTCACGAGATGGTCATCGGACGGGGCGGGGCGCGTACGGTCGGAGTGGGATCAGTCGTGGAGGCGGTACTGGATGATCCTGGCGAACGAGTCGGCCTCGAGGCTGGCCCCCCCGACGAGGGCACCGTCGATGTCGGGCTGGGCCATCAGCTCAGCAGCGTTGACCGGCTTGACCGATCCCCCGTACTGGATGCGAACCAGGTCGGCCGCGTCGTTGCCGTGGCCGGCCCTGACCGCCGATCGAACGGCGTTGCACATCGCCTGGGCGTCGTCGGCCGATGCCGTCCTCCCGGTGCCGATGGCCCAGATGGGCTCGTAGGCGATCACCATCGACCCGACCTGGTCCGCGCTGACCTTGGCCAGGCCGGCCGCCAGCTGGGCCTCGACCTTGCTCTGGGCCTGCCCGGCCTCCCGCTCGTCGAGGGTCTCGCCGACGCAGAGGATCGGCGTCATCTCGCTGGCCAGGATGGCCCTGACCTTGGCATTGACCGCCTCGTCGGTCTCGCCGAAGACTTCCCGCCGCTCCGAGTGACCAGCGATCACGTAGCTGACGCCGAGCTTGGCCAGCATCGGCGGTGCGACCTCACCGGTGAAAGCGCCCGAGTCCTCGCTGTGGCAGTGCTGGGCGCCGAGGAAGAACGGGATCCGGTCGGACTCGAGGACGGTCTGCACCGTGCGGATGTCGGTGAAGGGTGGGTGGACCGAGACGTCGACCGCATCGACGTCGTCCCGGGTTACCTGGTAGCTCAGCTCCTGGACGAGCTTCATGGCCTCGAAGTGGTTCAGGTGCATCTTCCAGTTGCCGCTGATCAGCGGTCGACGGGCTTCGGGTGCTGTCATGGTGCAATCTCCGTTCTGCGGACTCGAGAGGGCGATCGGCGATGTTCGAGCGGCGGACGAGCGGTCTCCGGGTCAGCGGGCAGCGTTCGCCCGCAGCGCCTGCAGGCCGGGTAGGTCGCCCTGCTCGAGCAGCTCGAGTGCGGCCCCGCCGCCGGTCGACACGTGATCGACCCGGTCGGCGACCCCGAACTGCTTGGCCGCAGCGGCCGAATCGCCACCGCCGACCACGGTGAAGGCCCTGGTGTCGGCGAAGGCAGCGGCGACGGCACGGGTGCCGGCGGAGAAGCGGGGGTCCTCGAACACGCCCATCGGTCCGTTCCAGAAGGCCGTACCGGCTTCGAGGATCACGTCGCCGAACGCGGCGGCGGTCCCCGGACCGATGTCGACGCCCATCCACCCGTCGGGTAGATCGACGCCGGCCTGGCGGACCTCTCCCCCGGCTTGGGGCTCGAATAGCTTGCCGCCCGGCCCGAGGGCGGTGACATCCTCCGGGAGGTGGATCGGTTTCGGGCCATCGAGCAGTCGGGCGCAGGTGTCGACCATGTCGTCCTCCAGCAGCGACGAGCCGACGCTGTGGCCCTGGGCCTTCAAGAAGGTGAAGGCCATTGCTCCACCGATGACGAGCCCATCGACCAGCTCCAGCATGGCCTCGATCACGGTCAGCTTGTCGGAGACCTTGGCGCCGCCCATGACGGCGACGAATGGTCGCCGGGGGTTGTCCCGCAGGCCGAGCAGCACGCCGACCTCCTTGGCCAGGAGCCGGCCGGCGGCGGACGGCAGGTGCCGGGGTGGGCCGACGATCGAGGCGTGGGCCCGATGGGAGGCGCCGAAGGCGTCGTTGACGTAGCCGTCGTGGCCCTCGATGAGGGCGGCGACGGTGGCGTCGCTGTTCGCCTCCTCGCCGGGATCGAACCGGAGGTTCTCCTCGAGCTCGACCCCCGGCGCGAGCTCGGCCAGGCGGCGACGGACCGGATCGAGGGAGAGCTCGGGCCGCCGCTCACCCTTGGGACGCCCGAGGTGGGAGCAGGCGGTCACCTTGGCGCCGTTGTCCTGCAGCCAGCGCAGGGTCGGCAGGGCAGCCCGTATCCTCAGGTCGTCGGTGATCTCGCCCCGGTCGAGG
>JAHELU010000150.1 GCA_024644005.1 Acidimicrobiales bacterium
GCTCGAGTGGCAGCATCGACCCGCCGATGGCGGCCAGACCAATGCCGGCGACCACCGCCACGCTGCCGGCCTGCTGGTCGTTCGAGAACAGGGTGCCGAACAGCAGCGCAGCCCCGGCACCGACCGTTGCGAAGGCCACCAGGATCGCGGCCGCACCGATCGGATCACCCCACTCGACCCGGAAGATCAGCGTCGTCGCGGCCAGTATGTACAGGCCCTGGACCAGGACGATGGCGAACCGACCCAGTGCCTCGCCGGCAACGATGGTTCCCATCGACGTCGGCGTGCCCATCATCCTCGTGGCAACGCCCAGGTTGCGGGTCTGGATGACGGCGGCGGAGCCCGATAGACCGGTGAGGAACATGAACAGCACCAACTGGGTCGAGGCGCCGATGTCGAACTGGCC
This sequence comes from Acidimicrobiales bacterium, assembly GCA_024644005.1. GTDB lineage: Bacteria > Actinomycetota > Acidimicrobiia > Acidimicrobiales > SZUA-35 > JAHELU01. The sequence continues at coordinate 407 of JAHELU010000150.1, forward strand.
GAGATCGGTGGGGAACAGGGCCTCGCCGGTGGTCCTGACATCGACTTCGACGGTCGGCGCGCCACTGGCGGCCGCAGCCGCTGCCGAGCGAGCGGTCTCCGGGTCTGCTCCCTTGGCGGCGACGAATCGGGCTGCGTCGAGCGGCTCGGACGCCACCGCCACCGCCTGGGCCACGACCGCCTCGAGCTGGGGGCCCAACCCGGCCGGTGTGGCGATGAAGCCGACCTCGACTGCGTCGCCGCCGTCCAGCCTCTCGTCGATGTCGGCAGGGACGACCACACCAGCCGACACGGTGCCCCGCTCCACCGCCAGGAGCAGACCGTCCTCGTCGTCGTAGGCCACCACCGCCACGTCCTCCGCCGACTCGAGCGAATCGACGATCGACGTCGCCACCTCGCCCTCTGGCGCCACCACACCGATGCGGGGTTCGAAGCCCGAACCGAACTGGGCGCCGATCAACAACACGATGCCGAGCGGCAGCACGAAGACGAAGAACGTGTTCGACCGGTCCCTCAGGAATCGACGCAGGTTGGCGCCGGCGATCGACAGGACCTTCACAGCCGCACCGTCCGCCGAATGAGCAGCAGGCCGAGCCCTCCGCCCACCACTGCCATGCCGAGCAGCACGATCGCGGCCGGCACCGCATCGGAGACATCCCCGCCGGCCATGTCGCCGAGGCCTCGCAGGAACCACGCGTTCGGCGTGATCAGCGACAAGCGCTCGAGGAACCCGCCGCCGGAGATGGGGACGAAGGTCCCGCCGAGCATCGCCATCGTGACCGCCACGATCGACTGCAGGTTGCCAGCCTGTTCCGGTGTCTTCGCCAGCGCTCCGACCGATGTCATGATGGCGATGACAGCGAGCACCACGGCCGACACCAGCAGGGCCACGCCGGGCAGCGGGCCCCAGGTCGCCCCCATCAGGAACGTCGACGCGATGACGAGCACCGTCATCGCTACCAGACCGATGACCACGCTGGTCAGCGACTTGCCGGCCACCACCGAGCCGGGAGAGATCGGGGCTGCCAGCAGCCTGGCCAGGGTTCCTTCCCGTCTTTCGTCCAGCATCGAAGTCACCGCCAGGCCGGCGATGAAGAAGAGGAAGAAGACCGACAATCCGGCCACGAAGTAGGTCGAGGCGTCGAGCTGGCGGGTGGCGGCGGGGACCGCTCCGATGCGCAGCGCGGGCTCCGCGGTTGTGGCCTCGGCTGCCGCAGCCGCTATGTCCTCCGGGCCGATGACCCCGGCGAGCGACGACGCGAGCGCCCCGGCGGTGCCGCGCCGGACCCCGACGGCGAACTGCTCGGCGATGGCGGAGGCGATCTGTGTGGTCGTGGGAGCATCGACGTCGCCGACGACCTCGATGACCCCGTCCGATCCTGCCTGGATGTCGTCGGACAGGCCTGCATCGAGGACGAACACGGCCCCGACGTCGCCGCCGTCGACCGCAGCCCTGGCCGCCGCCTCGTCGTCATAGGTCGTCAGATCGATCAGCCCGTCCGACTCGATCTCGGACAGGATCCCGACGAATGCATCGGAGATCGGGCCTCGGTCGGCATCGACGACCCCCATGTCCAGCGTGATGTTCTCCCCGACGTCGCTGAGGCCGCCACCGAACACGAGGTTGAAGATGAACGCGAGCGCGAGCGGCGCCACGATCCCGATGATGAAGATCGACCGGTCGCGAGCCCGCTGGGCGAGGTCCTTGGCGGCAACGATGAGGACGACACCCACGTCAGTCTCTGAGCGCTTTGCCCGTCACGTGGAGGAACACCGCCTCGAGGTCGGGCTCGTCGACCGTGACCGCCGCCACCGAGGTGCCAACCTCGGCCACGATCCCCAGCGCCTCGGCCAGCACCGCCGACGCGTCTTCGACGATCAGCTCGATCGAGCCATCCCCCGACAGCGCATTCACCACCCCGGGCAGGTCCTCGAGCCTCGAGATCGCCCTCGCCGACGAACCGGTGGTCTGGATGCGGACCCGGTCGTTCTCGCCGACCCGCCTCACCAGCTCGCGCCTCGTGCCCTCGGCCTTGATCTCGCCCTGGTCGATGATCGCCACCCGATCGCAGAGCCGCTCGGCCTCCTCCATGTAGTGGGTGGTGTAGAGCACGGCGTGACCTTCGCCGGACAGGTACTCGACGCTCTCGAGGATGGCGTTGCGCGATTGCGGATCGACGCCGACGGTCGGCTCGTCGAGGATCAGCAGCTGCGGGCGGTGCAGCAGCCCCACCCCGATGTTCAGTCGACGCTTCATGCCCCCGGAGAACTCGTCGGCCCGGTCGTCGGCCCGGTCGGTTAGGCCGATCACCTCCAACACCTCGTCGACCCGTCGGTTGAGCTCGACGCGCTCCATCGAGTACAGCCGACCGAAGAACCGCAGGTTCTCCCTCGCCGTCAGGTCGGGATAGATCGCCAGGTCCTGTGGCACCAGGCCGACGGCGGCCTTCGGCTCGCGGCTGGTCGGCGTCATCGGCTGGCCGAGGACGATGATCTCGCCTGCGTCGGGGCGGCGCAGTCCGGCGATCATCGAGATCGCCGTGGTCTTGCCGGCCCCGTTGGGACCGAGCAGGCCGTAGGTCTCGCCGTGATCGATCGAGAACGACACGCCGGCCACCGCCTGGATGTCGTCGAATCGCTTCCGGATCCCCGACACCTCCAAGACCTTCCCAGCCACGCACCGCTCCCCGCTCGACGTCTCTCGACCAAGTATGGCCGATGATGCGGTCAGATCAGGCGCTGCATCAGCGCCACATCGTGCCACCGACCGAACTTGCGGGCCACCTGCCGCTCGATGCCGATCAGCTCGAATCCGTGTCGCTCGTGGAGCGCCACGCTGGCCTGCTGCGGGCCGACGATCCTGGCGAACATCGCATGGAACCCGTGTTTCGAGGCGACCTCGATCAGTTCGCCCAGCAGCAACGACCCGACCCCCGATCCCTGGTGGCTGCGGGCCACATAGACCGAGTCCTCGACCGACGTCCGGTAGCCCGGGCGGTCCCGGTAGAAGCTCAAGCTGGCGAAACCGACCACCTCGCCCCGATGCTCGGCCACCACCACGGCGAGCCCGCCGGAGCGATCCTTGATCCAGCTCTCCTGGTCGGCCACGGTGCGAGGGACGAGATCGAGTGTCACCGTTGACTCGACCACCTCGCGGTTGTAGATCTCGCTGATGGGTCCCGCATCGCCGATTGTCGCCGGGCGGATCAGCATGATCGGCCAGCCTAGCTCCGGACAGCCGGGCAATAGCCCTGATTCCTTCCGATCGAGCCCGATTTGCCTTATGCTCTAAGGCGCTGCACGTAGTCGGGTCCTATCCTTTCCCGCCGCTTGCTGAAGGGAATGCATCTTGATGGCTGGTCCAGGCACAACCAGCTCGGACATCCTCGGAATCGAGGTGGGACACCGTCTGCTTCGTGGCGTCCGTCTCGATCAGGACACCACCGAGCTGACGACGGCGGCCGAGACAGCCCTCGGTGTCGGGGCGCTGTCGGCCGATGGCATCATCGATCCCGTGGTCGTCGGGCCGGCCCTCGACGAGCTACTGGATCGCCTCGGTGTCGGCGATCGCTCGCAGGTCCGGGTCGGGCTCACCATCGGGCCCCGCAACGCCGGCGTCGGTAGCGGTCCCGCCATGGACGGCTGGCTGGAGGCCCAAGCGGCGAATCTTCGGGAGACCATGGTCTGTTCCGGCGGTCTCGGCATCGCCTTCCTGCCCAGCCGCGCTGTCGACGCCGCGATGAAGCTCGCAGGCGGCATCGGAATCGACGTGGTACGGGTGGATCTGGCTCCGGTTGCAGCGGCCAGGGCCATCGGCGACCAGGTCGATGATCTGATCTGCATCGGCTCCGGCCGTGGTTGGCAGGCCAGGATGCGGGAGTTCGAGGTCCTGGAGGCAATGGAGAATCCGGAGGTCGACCGCGATGCACCGCTGACGATCGTGGCAGCCGATGGTCGAAGCCGCTCTATCTCCCGATATGGGTGGGTGGAGATCGAGGCCGAGCTCGATCGGTCCCGCCGGCTCGACATCGGTCAACTGGCACCTGCCGTTGGCGCTGCCATCGGCGTCGCCTACGAGAGCCCGGCCAACCTGCTGGCCGGCAAGTCGGTCGAGTACCGTCCGGCCATCGGGGAGCGGAACCTCGGCGTGGACCACGTCCACGGCCACGACCGCGCCGGCGCTGCCGAGGTCGACCTCGGCGAAGCCACCGTCCAGTTGACGCACAGTGGCTCACCCACCTCAGGCCCCGCCCAGGCCCCCCGGTCGGCCCGAGAACCGAGAACGACGGCCCTGTCGCCACTCGCCAAGACCGCCCGAACGGCTGGCACGGACCCGGTGCAGGGGGGGAGACCGGCGGGAACCACCCGGGCCGATGCCGACGCCTGGGGTGACGACTACGACGCCTCCGACCCCATCACCATGTTCAGTCCCGACACCGATGTCGATCACATCATGGGCAAGCGGGACTCCCGCTTCGGACTCGATCACCTCTTCGGCCTCCTGCTCGTGCTGGCGGTTGTGCTCCTCGTGGCATACCTGGTCGTATGACCAAGGGCGGTGACCGCGCCAACCGAGTCATCCGCGTCATCGCCATCTTCGCTCTGGTCGTCGTGAACGTCGTGCTCGTCGGGCTGAACCTCGACAAGCAAGGGCTCCCGCCGTTCAGTGAGGCATCGCAGGACCAGGGCCAGGCAGCGGGGAATCCTGATGTCGCCGACGATTCGCCGGCCGGAGCCGGGGCCGATCTGGCGGCTGCTCAGCCGAAGCCCGAGATCGCCCTCAGCGTGGCTGGCGGGGTCGACGACTGGCCGGGCGGTCGGGGTCCGGTCCCGGACGGACCGCCGCCGGCCCGATCGGCGGTCCTGCGGAGCGATGGCTCGGTCGAGCTCGTCGGTTCCGTGCCGAGCTGGGAAGCGGCGACCGAGATCGCTGCGATGGTCGAGGACCGGCTCCCGGTCGGGGTCGAAGCGGTGACGGTCGGCTACACCTGGCATCCCGATGCATCGGTCACCGACGATCCCGGCCCGGTCGTCCTGGCACCGCCGCTGCTCTACGGCTCCGGACAGGTCGGTCTGCCCCCCGACGCGAGCGATGGGCTCGATCTCGTGGCCCGGATCCTCGACGAGAATCCGACCGTGTTCATCACCGTCATCGGCCACGTCGACGATCTCGGCGACAGCGACGAGAACGCCACGGTCGCAGCCGCCCGAGCCGCAGGCGTGGTCTCCTACCTCGAGTCGCTGGGGGTCGACCGATCGCGGGTTGTCGTGGCCGTGGCGGCCGCTGATCCTGGGGCGCAGCCGAACGACAGCGACGAGCAGCGGGCGTTCAACCGTCGGATCGAGATCCAGTTCGAGAGCTTCCTCGGGCCACCGTCCGGTTGACGGTGACGAACGGCCGCAGGACCTGTCCGCCGCCCCGCCGGCTGGGCGCAGCGTCGGTCCTGGTGGTCATGGTGGTTCTGGGTCTCGCCGGGGCCTGCTCGCCCGATGACAGCAGCCAGGACCCGGTGGCGGAGCGGCCGATCGACCGGACCACGGCCGCGGGCGAAGACGCCGGCACCGACCCGGTCGCCGCAGCCGGGACGACCGGCACGGATCCGACCCGCACCGGCGACCCAGACCACGGCTCCGATGGCAACACAAGTCCTCTGAACAGCTCGACGGCGGTGGCCGAAGCGGTGGCCTGGTCGCTCGACGACGCCTTGGCCGCCGATCCCGGGTGCGCGGCGCCCGTGACGGGCGACGGACTGCGAGTGGGGTACGGGGCCGACTTCGGGGACCCCGTCGACCGCATCGGTGGCGACACAGCCAGCCTGCTCGCCGACCTGGTCAGCTGCTCCGGTGGTGTGGCCGGGGGCCCGGTCGAGGTCCGAGTCTTCGATGTCGGGGGGAGCGCCCTGGCCACCCGGCGGGCAGTCGGCGAGCTGCTCGACTGGGGAGTCGACGCCATTCTCGGACCCCGGTTGGCCGAGCCCGGGCTCCGCATGCGGCAGATCGTGGCCGGCCGGGTACCGATCGTGTTCGCGACGTCGACCGATCCGGCGCTGGACGAGCCGACCGCCCGATCGTTTACGCTCGCGGCCGATGATGCGGTCCGAGCCACGGCCGGAGCCAGGTTCGCCCTGAACCAGGGGTGGCGGTCGGCGGTCACCTTCTCTTCGCCGGGGCCGTACTACGGCTACGGTCCGTCGGTGTTCGCCACGGCCTTCGAAGCCGGGGGTGGCACGCTCGTCTCAAACCACGGCTACGAGCCCGGTGTCACCGCCGACTTCGCCGCCGAGGTCGAGGCCATCGGCGCCGCTGGCCCTCCCGAGGTCATCTTCACCGCCATGCCAACGGACCAGCTGATCGTCCTCAGGGATCAGATCATCGACGAAGGGTTCGAGTCGGTGCTGTTGACCGTGGAGGCGCCGGCTCTGACAGGCGGCAGGGCTCGAGGGCTCGACGGCGTCCACTACATCGAGCAGCTACCGACTGATCGGGAGGGGCGCGTGGCGCAACTCGACCGGTTGCTCCGGCAGACCACCGGCTCGACATCGAGCAGGCCGACGGCGGCGGCCCGGGTCGGCGACGGACTGGCCGTCATCGTCGACGCCTACCTGCGTTCCGGGCAGGGCCCTCCCCCCGCCATCGCCGACGCAATCGCCGAAGGTGCGCCGGTCGACGGGTTCACGGGCCCCGTCAACCCGATCGAGCCGACCGCCCGGGCCAACGTCGTCGACATCCTCGAGATCGTCGACGGCATCCCGAACCTGGTCGCAACCATCAGGCCCTAGGCAGTAGCCGCCGGCCAGAATCTGGCCGAGCGAGTTTGATGGTCGATTCGACCGTGGCAGACTCAGATGCACCCGATTTCGGGTGCGGTTGCCTCCTTAGCTCAGTCGGCAGAGCGTTTCCATGGTAAGGAAAAGGTCGAGAGTTCGATTCTCTCAGGAGGCTCTGTTTTCCCTGGTCACGGCCCTGCTGGGTTGAATTCGGCAAGCTGAGTTTGGGTCCCGGGACCCTACGTCGGTGTTGCGGTGGGCAGTGGGCTCGTCGCTGGGTTGGTGTGCCTTCGGCTCTGGTTGCTGAGTGGGTTAATCTTTGACCATGGCAACGAGGACTGAGGATGTTTGGCGCCAGGCTCTGGCGCTGGCTGACGATGAGCGGGCGGAGCTGGCTGCCGAGTTGCTCGCGAGTCTTGAGGGTCCGATGGACGAGGGCGACGAGGGTCGCAAGGCTGCATGGGCAGAGGAGATCGAGCGTCGGGCGCTGGCGGTGATCTCTGGCGAGGCGGAAGTTGTGTCGTGGGAGACGGTTCGAGAGTCGATTGCCGATGAGTTGACTGGGTGAGGCTGCCGGTCGGGCTGACCGTCGAGGCGGTCGATGAGCTGCGAGATGCGAGCGCTTGGTACGAAGAGCGTCATGCTGGGCTCGGCTTGGTGTTCGTCGCCGCTGTCGATCGAGCGGTCGACAGGATTGCTCGGTGGCCTCGAGCGGGGGTCCCGGTGGAAGGCGTTGAGCCGCGGCTCCAGGTTCGGAGAGTCCCAGTCGAGCGGTTCCCGTACTCGCTCGCCTACGTCGTCGGCGATGATCGGGTGACGGTCGTGGCCGTAGTTCATGGGCGGCGCCGTCCCCGGTACTGGATAGGACGGGTCGAGGAGTAGGTCGGCCAGTGCGGCCGCAGAGCATGGGACCCGATGTGGGACCCACCGGGCGCGCATATCGGCGCACCTCGGCTCCACTCCGTACAGCCATCGTTGGTTGCCTGCACCCCGCTGCACGCTAAGGCCAGCATGGTAAGGAAAAGGTCGAGAGTTCGATTCTCTCAGGAGGCTCGCAGGTTTCGAGGCGCCGTCACGGGGCGACTGTAGCTTCACGTCGATTGGTGCGGGTCGTCGGGGAACCCGTCCGGCCAGATATCAAGTGCGTAGACCACGAGTGCGTCTGGCCTCGGGTCGAGTTCGTCCTCGGTGGCGAAGAGGTGGAAGGCGCCAATGGTGAGGCCCTCGACGGTGAGCCGACGCCCTCCACCGTGCTCGGGTAGCGACTCCCATGTGCCCTCACGTGTCAGCAGTGTGAGGGCCGCTGCGAGGTCGTGACGCCAGAAGAGTCCGGCCGCCTCGGCTCCGAGTTGTCGTGCGATATCGTCCTCGACAGCTGAGCCGACTCGAACCGACCTTGTCACCGGCCGATTGCTCGGCGGCGTCGCTCCTCGAGGTCCTTTAGGGAGACTCGGTCCACGACGCCGAGCGGGAGATCGGCCTCAGGGACGACCCGAAGGCGGTCAGCGAGCCGTGCGAGATCGGCGGCCGTCGGCGAGGCCGGCAGCTCGTTGCCTGCTCGGTCGGTACCGTGGGGCGTAGCCGGTGTCTCCATGGGCCTCACACTAGTCGGACGATGTGACATCTAAGCGCTCGGCCATAGGGCTGGCCGGGGCTCGACCGTAGCCCGAACCGTAGCCAAGAGCGCCCGACTGGTACCGACGGCGGCCGATCGGAACGCCCTCAACCTGGGGAAATCGGGCCCGATCGGCCCCTGCAGGAGCGCATGGTAAGGAAAAGGTCGTGAGTTCGATTCTCTGAGGAGGCTCCACGGTCGCAGGTTGCATGTCGGGAGAGGCCGGTGGCCGAGCCCGTTCGAGCGGTGGCTGGCGGCTCAGCAGCCGGTAGCTGCCTGCAAGGCGCGGCATGCCTCGGCCATGCGTCTTGGGGGGAGCGTGGTGACCCGGCGTCGAAATGTGTCACGAGGGATCGTGTGGATGTTGTCGAAGTTGACGACGCTGTCGGTCGGGACGCCATCAGCGGGGGTCAACTCGAGTTCGGACACGAGTCCGCGTTGCGTTCGCGTGAGCGCGGCAACCACGACGGAGCCGATTCGATCGGCCACGGGGTCGCGGGTGAGTACCAGTACCGGTCGGTCGCCGCCGGGTGTGGCGGCGAACCACACCTCACCGCGCCGCATCGGCCCAGTCTGACCAGTCCTCTGCTGGGCCCCAGTCCGTGATGGAGGCGAGTGCTCGCTCACCGTCATCGAGTGGTGCGGCTTCCCAGCGGTCGACGTCACCCTCCGATGCGAGCCGGTCGAGGTGACGGCGAAGGGCCTCGCGTAGCAACTCGGAACGGTCAACGCCGAGCGCATCGGCCCACCGCTGGGCGTCTGCGGCGTCTTCCTCTTCGACTCGGAAGCTGAGCATTGTCATACAACTACTCTATATTGTATGACACTGTTCTCGCAAGACGAAGGCTGGGTGGGGCTATCCCGCATTCGTCCCGCGTGCGTAGCGGTTCATGCTCTGCCGCCGCTGTTCGATCGCCCGGCTCATGGCGGCGGTGGACGGCGGTGAAATACCGTTGCTGGCCTCTCAGCGAGACGGTAACGAAAGGTCGAGAGTACGATTCTCTCAGCAGGCTCCACAAAACCCCGCTAAACAAGCGGGGTCTCGCCGTTTTCGGGCCCAGACCACTGGGGCGAGCCCCAATCCATCCCGCGGATGTCTAGGCGCCTGCCGATGGCTCGACGGATGCCTCGGCCAATGAAACCCACCAGAGATGCCGGTCGGAGGGTGTCCCGTTCGCTGTTGGAGTCGCTGCTGGGTGGTGGTCCCGGTGTTGTCATGCAGCGAGTTCGTTGGTTGCAGTCTGGTCGGTGGTTGTGACAGTGGCCCGGACGTGTGGGGCCAGGGCGGCATTCAGTTCGGGGAGCTGCCGGTAGCCCCGAACCCGGCGAAACTTCGACTCGGCTTCGAGCATCCCGGCAGCGGCCCACCGGCGACGCATGTCGCCATCACGCCACTGTTTCACGTTCCAGTTCGTGGTCCGCACGGTGACTAACATCGACTCGATCATGTTGGTGCACACCAGGGCCCGGGCCAGGGTCCAGGCCCTCGCGAAGCGAAGCGGCTGCGTCGGGATGAGTCTTGTCCAGTTCCGTGGCGAGCCGTTTCGTTCGACCAGATCAGCTAGCAGGGCGCACACGAGGGTCTTGTTCTCGGTGTCGCCGTGGCGGAGCCCGACGGGCACCTTGGTCCCATCGCTGGTCACGATCAGGGGAGCCACGCAGGTGGAGCCGGCGAAGTCGACTCCGTCGATCATCAACACCACCGCCTCCAGCTCTGAGAGGTCCCGGCCCAGGAGCTGATCGAGATCCTTGCGGGTGCCGTTGACGAACCGGCGTGAGACCGATGACTTCGACGTGCCGGTGGCCTTAGCCCGCCGGGTGGCTCCGATCGGGTCTGATGCCCGGTCGAAGCTTCGGGTGGCCACCCCGGCCAGCATCCGTTCCATCGCCACCCGGGTGAGGAGGTCGCCTTGGGCGAACACCCCGAACGACTCCAGCCCGACTTCTCCGGTGTTGTCGCCGGTCTCGTCGACCGAGTGCACTCGAGGCCGCCGGATCGGGAGGCGTTGGCCGCCCATCACCACCGAGGTCTCGACCGTCCCTCCCCGCCGATGGGTCCGCTGCGGGTCTCGGGCGTTCCAGGCCCCGCACAATGAGTCGGCTTCCTGGGCCATGGTCACCCCAGCCGCGGCCAGACCGGCCTCCACGCTCAATGCCAGCAGCCCTTCCCGGCGGATGGCGGCCACATCGGCCAACTCAACCGCCAGCTGTTCGGGCAGCACCTCGGCCAGGCGCTCGTCAGTCGCTCGACCAGCCGAACGGCCGGTCGGTCTAGGTTCTTCATCAGGTGGTCCCTAGAACCCTCGGGACAACCTCCGTACTGATCCTCGTCCGGGTAGGCGTCGGCCACGGAAACCGACACCGGCGAGTTCAGCGCCATCCCGGTCACGATTGGCTGACGATGAGACACGCCGCGTGGACGGTGGCCATCGCAACCCTGGCAGCGCTGGGATGTGGCGATAGCGACCAGAACGGCGACACCGGCATCCCGAACCCGGCGGGGAGGTGTGCTGCGAGGAACAGGGCGGAACCACCGTGCGTGTCGAGCAGCGACACGACGTCGCCCACTCGAACGCGTTCGTCAGCGTCGTCGGCTACGGCGACGACGGCACGGTCGGGACGGAGCTTGGCGAAGCCCGGGCCGAGATCGTCCGCATCTACCTGACCTTCCAGGGGGGGTCCCGGGCGACATGTCGAGGTCGGTCGGTCGGTCGGCCGGGCCGGGGCGCGGCCCGACTCGTCCTAGAGCGACATCGCGCTCGAGGTGTCGGTCGGATGAGCGCTGCCGACGTAGGTGGTTGGGCCGACACTAGTGACTCTCGCCTCCGCAGGCCGCTGCGGGATCGGGGAGTCCGAGTGAGCTGCCATCGACGACGCACCAGATGGCTGGCGGCGAGGCCGACACGGCGCCGAGCGACCCGCCGTCGGCCTCCGCCCATCCGTCTCCGGTGTCGGTGGCCGCGCTGACTGGAGAGCTGACTGGGGAAGCGATGGCCAGGCAGGGAGCGACGAGTAGTGCCGCAACCATCTGGGTTGGTGTTCGAGCGTCCATGATCTGACTCCTCGTGCATTGACGGTGAGCGCATCCAAACAGACGCCGTTGACGGCGAACTCGCAACAACCTCGCGGATTCCTCGCGCTGCGCTCGGCCCGGCCATGGCGCGTGCGGTGGAGGTCGTCGATCGGGCTCGGCCGTCTCGGGCAACAGCTCGGCCAGGGCGGCCAGGGCCCCCGAGCCTGGCCGATGGCCTTCACATCTCCTGCCAGTGCCCCAGGAGCATCACCACGATGGAACCACACCTGGATCTGGTCCGAGAACACCAGCACCGGCACCGCCAGCACGAGGTTCCACCACAACCGCCGCCGGAACATCCCCGGATCGTGGCCGGCGTGTTTGTCCCGACCGCCATGGCCGTCGTGGCCCGCGTGCCGGTCGTCGCCGTGACGGGTCGGTGGCGACGTCGTGGCGGGGGCGCGGGGGTGGCCGCGTGGTTGCGGCTCGACGGCACGGTCCGGGGAGGACACGATCGGCGCCCTCCTGGTGGTGCCCGGTTGCTTCCCGTCCTACACCTTCCCTCCAGCGAGAAGG
>JAHELU010000151.1:0-5154 GCA_024644005.1 Acidimicrobiales bacterium
GTGTGAGCTTGTAGCACCCGGCTGCCAGTCACGGCGTCTTCCCCGACCGGCCACAGTATGGCGGTCTCGTCACCGCTGCCCGTGGCGAGCCACCGAGAATCGGGACTGAAGGCCAGGGTCCGCACGAATCCCTCGTGTCCGGGCAAACGGGTCTGGGGCCGATCGGGCTCGTCGAGGTTCCACAGCAACGCAGTCTCGTCCTCGCTCGCCGTGGCCAGCCACTGCCCGTCCGGGCTGAACGCGAGCGACCGGATGGCGGTGGCGTGGCCGGTCAGCGGCTCGGCCTCGTCGCCGGTGTCGACCAGGTCCCAGACCAGCGCCGTGCCGTCTCTGCTGCCGGTGGCCAGCCGAGTCCCGTCCGGGCTGAAAGCCAGAGACGTCACGACGTCGGCGTGCTCGAGCGGCCTCGGCTCGGCGGTGGGTTCGTCCACGTCCCACAGCAGCGCGGTTCCATCGTCGCTCCCGGTGGCCAGCCACGCCCCGTCGGGGCTGAATCTGACCGTGTTGATGGGACCGGCGTGGCCGAGCTGACCGACCCTGGCCGGGAGCTTGACGCTGAGCGGGTCCTTCAGCGCCGAGCGCAGTGCCAGCTCCGAGACCGGCAGGCGGACCCCATCGACCTCGGTTGCCTGGACGGCCTCGATGGCAGTCAACAGGCCGACCACCCGCCCGGGGGCGCCCTCGTTGATCGACCGAGCCGCCAGCTGCTGAGCCGTCGCGGTGCGACGCTGCCGCTGCGCCTCGTTGGTCTGCCGCACCGCCAGCACGGCCAGTAGGGCGGACACGATCGTGAGGCCGGCGAGTACCGCCACCCCGGCAGCGGCCAGGGCTCGTCGCCGGGTCGCGGCCCGCCTGCTGCGGGCCAGGTAGGTGGCAGCCTCATCGAAGTTCGGGCTGTAGCGCGCCGCCCAGTCCCGATTCGGCTTGCTCTCGTTCCACCAGTTGACCGTGAGCTGCAGATCTGGATCCCGCAGGAGCGCCGCCGCGCCCCGTGACCAGCGGTCGGCGGCGTCCGCCAGCCGGAGATAGACGTCGCGAGACGCGGCTTCGGCGCCGACCCAGGTGCGCAACCTCGGCCATTTCCTGATCAGGCTCTCGTGGGAGATGTCGGCCACCTCGTCGGCGGAGAGGGTGACGAATGATCGTCCCTGCTGCGTGAACTGGTCGATGATGTCCTCCAGCTCCACAGCTGTCGTCCCGGCCACCTTCGCCAGATCGGCGAGCGGGGCCGGCCGTCGCATCTCCCGCCCGTCGGGGCCGAGCTCGGTGAGACCCTTGAACATCGTCTCGGCGATGCTTCGTTGCCGGTCCCCGTCGAGCGCGTGATAGGCCTCGTCGGCGTGGCGGGCGAGCGCCTCTTCGAGCCCTCCGCTGGCGTCGTAGTGCTCGAGGTCGATCGGACCCCAGGCGGTCTCGCTGCCGGCCCAGATGTCCCAGGTCCGCATCAGTGCGTGCTGCAGGACGGGCAGGAGGTCCGGATCCGCCCCTGCATCGTTGAGCAGGCGCTGCACGAGGCGGGGAGCGATCGTCCCGTTGCCGACTGCGATCGGAGCGGTGATGGCCTCCCGCAGCTGGGATCGCGTCATCCGCGGCACCAGGTAGAGCCCCCGGTTGATCGTCTCGGGCAGCTCGCGGAACTGCGAGCAGTCGCCCAGGAAGTCCGATCGCATCGTGATGATCACGTCGACGATGGCGCTGTCGTCACGGGCCGCCTCGATCAGCAGCTGGGTGAATGCGGCTGCGTCGGCGGGCCTCGCCGCGTGGCCGGCCGCCGAGTGGAACCGAAACAGCTCCTCGAACTGATCGACGAACACCAGGAGCCGGCCCGCCCTCAGCTGCTCGGCCCGTCGTGCGACATCGGCCAGTCCGAGACTGCTGCGGCGGAGCATCGCCTCGATCGGAGCCGGAGCCATCACCGGATCGTCGCTGTCGGTCCCGAGGACATCGGGGAGGACCAGGGCCTGTGCCAGGTTGTGGAGGGGGTTCCCACCCGGCCGGCAGGTCGCCACGGTCCAGTGGGACCCGACCGCGACCGAGAATCCGCCGTGGAGCGCCGGCAGCAAGCCGGCCTTCACGAGCGTCGACTTGCCACTCCCGGACGCCCCCAGGACGGCCACGAAGCGTGAGCTCTTCAACTCGGCCAGCAGGTCGTCGGTCTGGTCACTACGACCGAAGAACAGGTGTGCCTCTGTCTCCTTGAAGGGACGCAACCCGGGGAAAGGGTTGAAGCGTCCCTCCAGGAGGGGTGTCACGGCGCCGTCGCAGCCGGTGCGAGCCGGTCCAGGAACGGCTCCAGAACGGATGGCTGGAAGCCGTCCAAGGCGGGCAGGACGATCGCTTCGGCGGTGGCGTAGGTCCGCTTGTGGGCCGTCGTCGGCGGGGCCACCAGCACGCCGACGGCCACGAACGGTGCGCGTCGCCCCCAACCCGGCGCCTTCAGGACGTCGAACAGCTTCATCCGCAGCCAGTGCTCGGTGGCGTCGCCGTAGCAGATCAGCACGGCATCGGCGACGACCATCGCCGTTTCGTGGACCTGGCGGATCTCGGACTCCGATCCGGTGCCGATGGGTAGCACGACCACGTGTCCGACCAGCTCGAGGGCCGCCCGAACCTCGCCGACCAACTCCTGGTCGTCGCGATCGTGAACCAGATAGATGCGCTTCCCGTCGCCGTGACCCACGGGTTCCGGGTCGGGAGGGGGCGCAGCGAGCTGGGCCAGGAGGTACGCCTTGAACGCTTCGGGTGGCGCTTGCACCACCTCGACCCGAGAGCCGAGATCCGCCACGAGCAGTTCGTCGATCAGCGTCGCCTGGTCCTCGACCGGAGATGTTGCCTCGTCCGGGATCCAGACCAGCTGGGTGCCCTGTCCATCGGAGGCCCACTGCCGGGCGATCTCCAACTGGAGGTGGGGAATGGACCGGTCATCGTCCTCCGGCCGGGCGCCGTAGCGCGCCCCGAGGATGTGGATCGACAGGGTCGAGACCGACAGGGAATCGTGGACAACCGACGTCAAGCCATCCACGGTGAGTGGGAGCGCCCGCCCCGGCAACACCCGATGGCCCCGCCGCTCCAGTTCCCGCCTCATGCCATCTCGGAAGGGTGACGCATCGGATGTGGTCTCGGCCAGGTAGACCGTGCTCCGGTCGCCCGGCTCATCGGATCTGGAGCGGGGACCGACCGCCGCCATCGCACCGAGGAGCCCAGCGATGTCCTGGGCCAGGTCGTCGAGTCGCGCGTAGAACTTCCAGCGCTCCTCGGGGTCCGGATTGAGGAGGTACTCGCGGACGTGATCGCCCGGTAGCTCCTCGTAGAACTGATATCCCAGCAGAGGGATCAGCGGCGCCGGTAGTTGCTCCGCCGAAACCGGTGTCTTCAGCACCTTGAACACCCGGCTCTTCGTGCCGATTTCGATACCCTCCCGGTCCTCGGCCGTTCGGATGAATGCGTCGAGCTCGCGGCGGCACCATTCGGAGTTGAGATAGCGAGGCGAGCAGACGGACACCAGTGCCGCCACCTTCGCCAGGCGGTCGAGCAGCGTGTCCGGGAACACGTCGTTGCCCTGCAGCTTCTCGTCCCGCCAAACCGAGACCTCATCGCCGATGAGCTGCGGTACACGGCTCGCCAGCTGCTCGTGCAGATGCGTGATCCAGTGCAGGTCGTCGGGACCGAACGCCTGGTTGTCCAGGTGCGCATAGCTGATGAACACCGCGTCCTCGAATTCCGAGATATCGGAATCGTCTACCGGTGGACGCGCACTCATTTGGATCTCTCTCTCGGTCCTGCAGCTACAGGTTACTACAGCGGTGGCGGAGGACTGAGACGAATATTGCTCGACCCTGGCGTGGGTGACTTCGGGGTCGGCGATGTGACCGACCTTGGCGACAACGGCGGATCCATCCGGTGTCCGCCGCCGTGGCCGACGACGGTCGAGGGCGACCATCGAGGCGACGGTGGCCCGTCACCGCCGGCGCTTAGACCGGGCGGCGCCGGCTGTGTGACAATACCGGGATCGTGCCCGGCCCCGGGGCGGCCCCAGGTCGCCAGCCGGATCACGATCTCGCTCTGCACGAACAAGGGGACTGCAATGACCAAGGGAAACGGCTCGGTAGCGGCCGAGACCGATGTAGACGTCGACGTTGTCGTGGTCGGCGCCGGGTTCGCCGGGCTGTACCTGCTGCACCGGCTGCGCGAGCGCGGATTCACCGCCATCGGCTTCGAGGCCGCCGACGACATCGGCGGCACGTGGTACTGGAACCGCTACCCGGGCGCCCGCTGCGATGTCGAGTCGATCGACTACTCGTACAGCTTCGATGCCGAGCTGGAGGACGAGTGGCAGTGGTCCGAGAAGTACGCCACCCAGCCCGAGATCCTCCGCTACCTCGACCACGTGGCCACGAAGCACGATCTGCGACGGGACATCCGGTTCTCCACCAGGGTGGCCTCGGCGACCTGGGAGGACGACGGGTCGCGATGGCGGCTGCGGACCGACGATGGCGACGAGGTCGCCTGCCGGTACTACGTGATGGCCACCGGGTGCCTGTCGCAGCCGAAGACTCCTCCAGACATCGACGGCGTCGACCGCTTCGGCGGCCCCATCTACTACACCAGCCAGTGGCCCCACGAGGGGGTCGACTTCAGCGGCCAGCGGGTCGGCGTGGTCGGCACCGGCTCCTCCGCCATCCAGTCGATCCCGATCATCTCTGAGCAGGCCGACGCGGTCACCGTGTTCCAGCGCACGGCCAACTTCTCGATCCCGGCCCACAACGGCGACATCCGGCCCGAGAAGCTCGAGGCGATCGAGGGCCGTCGAGCCGAGTACCGGGAGGAGGCCCGTTGGTCCCGGTCCGGTGTGCCGTACCCGGCGGCGGAGGAGGGGGCGCTCCAGGTCACCGAGGAGGAGCGGCAGGCCCGATACGAGAAGGCGTGGCAGGCCGGGACCCTGTTCTCGGCCCTCGGCTCGTTCAACGACCTGCTCGTCAACCCGGCGGCCAACGACACGCTGGCCGAGTTCCTTCGCGACAAGATCCGCTCGATCGTCAACGATCCCCAGACCGCCGAGGACCTCTGCCCGACGGATCACCCGGTCGGCACGAAGCGGCTCTGCCTCGGCACCGACTACTACGAGACGTACAACCTGCCGCATGTCGAGCTGGT
>JAHELU010000151.1:5164-12131 GCA_024644005.1 Acidimicrobiales bacterium
CTCAGGAGGACCCCGATCACCTCGATCACCGAGACCGGGATCGACACCACCGACGGGTCGTATGAGCTCGACGCCATCGTGTTCGCCACCGGCTTCGACGCGATGACCGGCGCCATCGTCAACGTCGACATCGAGGGCCGTAACGGGGTCAAGTTGAAGGACAAGTGGGCCGACGGCCCACTGACCTATCTGGGGCTGACCGTCAAGGACTTCCCCAACTTCTTCGCAGTGACCGGACCCGGCAGCCCGTCGGTCCTGTCGAACATGGTGGTGTCGATCGAGCAACACATCGACTGGATCTGCGACAGCATCGACCACCTCCGGTCGGAGGGCCTCGGGGTGATCGAACCGACCCAGACCGCAGAGGCCGGCTGGGTGCAGCACGTGAACGACACGGCCGACATCACCCTCTTTCCCCAGGCCAACTCCTGGTACATGGGCGCCAACGTGCCCGGCAAGCCCCGGGTGTTCCTGCCCTACGTCGGAGGGGTCGACGCCTACCGAAAGGCCTGCGACGAGGTGGTGGAGCAGGGCTATCTCGGGTTCGCCATGGAGCCGGCCGACGGCTCGGGCACGGTGGCCCGATGCAACGACGGCGTCATCCGCCGCGTCCAGCCCGACGTCGCCATCGTGCTCGAGTTCATGGAGAGCCTCGGCCTGCCGCCGATCGAGTCGATGTCGCCGGAGGAGGCGCGGGCGTTCATGGACGTGTCGTACGAGCAGCGACCGCCCGGACCGGACGTCCGCGAGATCGTCGATGGCGAGCTCCCGGGGGCGGCCGGCCCGCTCCGCTACCGGCTCTACCGACCGGAGGGGGAGGGCCCCCGTCCCGTCGTCGTCTACTACCACGGCGGGGGCTGGGTGCTCGGCCGCCACGACTCCGACGATCCACTGTGTCGCGACCTGTGCGTGCGGTCGGGGGCCGTGATCGTCTCGGTCGACTATCGCCACGGTCCCGAGGACCGGTTCCCGGCGGCCCAGGACGATGGGTTCGCTGCGCTGCGCTGGGTGGCGGACAACATCGAGTCGCTCGGCGGGCGACCCGGGGAGCTGGCCGTCGCCGGCTGGAGCGCAGGGGCCAACATCGCCGCCGTCGTCTGCCAGATGGCCCGGGACGGCGGCGGCCCGTCCATCCTCGGCCAGGCCCTGATGAACCCGGTGATCGACTGCGATTTCTCCCGACCGTCGTATCAGGAGAACGCCGAGGGCTTCGTCCTCACGAGAGCGCTCATGCAGTGGTTCTGGGACCACTACGCCGACCCGGCGGACCGGGAGGATCCGAGGGTTTCGCCGCTCCGGGCCGGCGACCTGTCGAACCTGCCACCGGCGCTCGTGGTTACCTGCGAATTCGATCCGCTGCGGGACGAGGGGGCGGCATATGCCGACGCGCTGGCGGCGGCCGGCGTCGAGGCCCGCAACCTGTTCTGCCGGGGCCAGATGCACACCTCGCTGACGGCGGTCGACGTCATCGTCTCGGCGACCGACGCCAGGGCCGAGGTGGCGGCGGCACTGCGGGACTTCTTCCCGGCTGCGGTGCCTGCCCGCTGACCGGCCCGGTCAGCGGCGTCGGCGGCGCCGGGGACCGATCAGGCCGGCGGCTCGGTCAGCAGGACCTGCTGCTCGACGAGATCCCGGTACCGGTCGGCCGGGTACCCGGCCAGGGTCCTGGTCGCGTACTCGTTGTGCTCGCCCATGAGCGCCGCCGGCCGGCGCAACGTGGCCGGCGTCGCCGAGAACCGGATCGGCAGCCGGGGCCAGCGGTGGACTCCGGCATCGGCGTGGTCGAGCTCGACGAAGAAGTCGATCGCCGCCAGCTGGGGGTCGGCCATCACATCGGCGGCGTCGAGCGCCGCCCCGGCCGGCACCCCGACCGCCTGCAGGGCCGCCATCAGCTCGCGGTCGTCCCGGGTGGCGGTGACCGCCTCGATCCTGTCGTCGAGCTCGTCGTGGCGGGCCCACCGTCGCCCGAGGTCGAGCTCGATCAGGTCATCGAGCCCCAGCACGGTGCAGAGCCCCGACCACGAGCGATCGTCGACGATGGACAGTGCGATCCACCGGTCCGGGCCGGCGCACCGGTAGACCCCCTGCGGAGCCCGTCCGGGCCGCCGATTGCCGAGTCGGGGCGGTTGGCCGTCGACCTGGGCCGCCACCAGGTGCTGACCGATCATGTTCACCGCCGCCTCGACCTGGGCCACCTCGACGGTCTGACCCCGGCCGTCCGGCTCGACCAACCGATCGAGGAGCGCCACCAGCGCCGCCGCAGCGCCGTGCATGCCGCCGATCGGGTCCGGCCAGGCGATCCCGCACTTCCACGGACCCTCGCCCCGATAGCCGGTGAGCGAGGAGTGCCCGACATGGCCGTCGATCGTCGGACCGTAGGCGACCCAGTCGGTGTTGGGTCCGGCTCTCCCGTAGCCCGGCATCGTCACGTAGATCAGGTCGGGGTTGAGCGACCGGAGCCGCTCCTCGTCGAGACCGAAGCTGGGCATCACCCTGGGGGAGTAGTTCTCGATGAGCAGGTCGGCGGTCGGAACGAGGTCCTGCAGCAGCTGGCGCCCGGCCGCGGTCTCGAGATCGATGACGGTCGACAGCTTGTTGTTGGCGTACTTGTTGTGGAATGCGCTGCGGTTCCATGGCCGCTCACCGGCCGCGTCATCGGGAAAGAAGTGCGTCCCGTCCACGTAGGACTGCGGCACCTCACGTCCGGTCCTGGTCCACGGCACCTCGGTCATCAGCACCTCGGCTCCGAGATCGGCCAGGATCCTGGCGGCCAGCGGTCCGGCCCACACCCTGGTCATGTCGATGACCCGCAGCCCGGTCAGCGGGCCGTCGCCGAGCACGTCCTGCGGAGCAGAACCGACCGGTAGGCGACCGCTCTGGCGTTTCGGGCCGTCCGACCACCGGTGGTCGCTGAGCCGGAACGGGGGGCCGGGTAGGCGGAGACCGGCCCCCGACCCCGTGTGCCAGAAACCCCGTGCTGCGAGGTGAGCGTCGGCCAGCACGTCGACCAGGTCGGCGATCGGGGCGCATGGCAACCTGAGGGCCTGGAAGAGGTCGACGACCTCGTCCCTCGGCCGGGTCAGGAGGTACGGGACCAGCTCCTGGTCGAGGAGCTCGACGTCGGTCATGAGATCCCAGATCGAGTCGACGTCCGGCCGCTCCAGCATCGACACCAGCCCGGTGACCTCCAGCATCCGCTCGAGCTGGTCCTCCTGTGGCAGGGCCAGGCCGATCCACCCGTCTGCGCAGCGGTAGGCGCCGATGGGTGATCCCGGACCTGCGTAGCGGTTGCCGTGACGGTTGAGGATCGCGCCGTTGTGGGTGTAGCGGCAGAGGGTGAACTGGTGCAGGGCGGCCAGCGTCTCCTGGTGTGACACCTCGACGATCTGGCCGATCCCGGTCCTGACCCGGGCGATCAGGCCGGCGACCGCGCCGATGAAGCCCATCACCCCGGCTGCGTGGTGCCCGATGTCCGGCACCGCCTGCAGCGGCTCACGGTCGGGGTCGCCGCTGAGCCGGAGATGGCCGGCGATGGCGGCGTCGACCAGATCGGTGGACCGCCACCCGGCGTAGGGCCCCTCGGCGGCGAACGGCGAGATCCGCACCACGACCTGGCCCGGCCCTGGCGCCACCGCCTCGCCGCCGGGTGGGTCGGTTGCGCTGGAGTGGATGACCACATCGGCCGCCGCCAGGGCGGGCACCTCGTCCGCAGCGTGCTTCGAGCGCCGATAGAACTCGGCGCCGGGACCACCGGGCCCCTCACCGACGAGCACCACCTCGGCCCCGTAGTCGCCGAACAGCTTCCCGCAGTACGAGCCGGCAGCCGAACCGGCGACCTCGACCACCAGCAGTCTCCCGAACGATCCGGTCTCGTTCATCGTCCCCGGCCTACTGTCCGGACGTCGGCCGACGCTCGCCTCCGGACCGACCGACATCGGGTCACGTCAGCACCCGCTCAGGCCGGCAGGGACAGCCCGAAGAACGCGGCGGCGTTGCCGGCATGGAGCTTGGCCTTGTCGGCGTCGCTGAGGAAGGGGGCCTCGGCGATCAGATTGCCGGGCACGATCTCACCCAGCGGGAACGGGTAGTCCGAGCCGAGCATGACCCGATCGACCCCCATCACCGCTGTCAGGAGCTGCAGGGAATCGTGGCTGAACACCGCCGAGTCGACCGAGAACCGATCGGCGTACGACGACGGTGGCCGAGGGCAGTCCGCCCGGACGATGTCCCGCCGGTGCCAGGCGTTGTCGACCCGACCGAGCTGGGCGGCGAAGTTCCCGCCGCCGTGGGCGAAGCACAGCTTGAGGTCCGGCGGCAACCGCTCGAAGGCGCCCGACAGGATGAGCGACAGGATGGCCAGGTGGGTCTCCGCCGGCATTCCGACCAGCCACTTCAGCATGTACTTCGGCATGCGGTACCCGGCCATCATGTCCCAGGGGTGGACCAGGACCGGGATGGCCTCGGTGGCGCAGTGGTGTAGGAAACGGACGAGCTCGGGGTCGTCGAGGTTGCGGCCGTTGACGTGGTTGCCGATGTGGACCCCGACGTGGCCAGCGGCCACGGCCCGGGAAGCCTCGGCGCAGGCTGCATCGACGTCCTGCAGCGGCACCTGGCAGAGCGGCCGCAGGCGCGTCGGGTCGTGCTCGCACAGCTCGATCGCCAGGTCGTTGACCAGCTCGGCCCACTTGCGGGCCCGGTCCGGGTCTGCGGTGTAGGCGAACAGGATCGGCGTCGCCGAGACGACCTGGACCGCGACCTCGGTCCGATCCATCTCCGCCAGCCGGGCCGCCGGATCCCACAGCGGCGCCTGGACCGGTCGGAACTGCTCGTCGCCGGTCATGATGAAGCCGGTGCCGTCGCCCTGATCGTGCAGCCACGGCCAGTCCTCGGAACCGAGCAGCGAGCAGTGCCGCTTCGACAGGCGGGGGAAGAAGTGGGCGTGGACGTCGACCTTCATGTCGTCTCGATTCGGGCTGGTGAGATGTTGACGGCACCGCCGTGGCTGTCCGGTCGGTGCTCACCCGATTCTGGCCCGGGCCGGCCGTCGGCACCAGGAAAGCACGGTGCGAGCGCGCACGAGCACACGGTGCGAGCGCGCACCAGGAGGCACGGTGCGAGCGCAGTGTCAACCGATCGGCGGGAAGCGGGTGCGAGGGCCTATCCGATTCCAATCCAGGTGGTTGCGGACGTAGCTGTTGGCCGGGTCGACCGGGGGACCGTAGTCCCACGACGTGAGCGGTCCGGTGGTCATTGCGGCGTCGACCGCCCGGCGGGCCCGCTGCGAGGCCACGACGCGGCGACGGATCCCGGGCCGGTCCCAGCGCTCGTCGACCTCGGCCGCGAAGCCGGCCGCCAACTCGGTACTGGCCGGATCGGTGGCGAGGTTGCACCGCTCCAGCGGATCGTCGACGACGTCGTACAGCAGCGGTGGATCGCCGTCGCAGTGGATGTACTTGTGGCGACCGCGTCGGATCATGAACATCGGGTGTGCCGTCAGCTCCCCGGCGTACTCGCCGATCGCCTCGTCCCGGCCGTGCCGGCCGCCGGCCGCGACGTCCATGAGGCTGTGCCCGGCCAGGTCGGCGCCGAGCTCGGGCCACCGGCCGCCGTCGGTTGCCAGGTCGAGCAGGGTGGGAGCCAGGTCGAGGTGGCCGGTCACGTCGGCACAGGTTCCGGTGGCGATGCCGGGGCCGGCGACGAGTAGCGGGACCCGGGCCGAGCGCTCGTGGAACGACATCTTGAACCAGGTGCCCCGGTCGCCCAGCATGTCGCCGTGGTCGCTGGTCACGATGACCACCGTCCGATCGAGCTGGTCGGTCTCGCCCAGCGCGTCGATCAGCCGGCCGAGCCAGTGGTCGAAGTAGCTGGTGTTGGCGTAGTAGCCGTGGCGGGCGTTGCGGGCCTCGGCCTCGCTGTAGCCGACCGAGTCGACCTGGATCCCTCGCCGGATCCGGCGGGTGTGCGGGTCGAGGGTGGCCGGATCGGGCTCGTCTGGCAGGTCGATGAGGTCGTGGTCGTAGCGGTCCCACCACTCCGGCCTCGCCACGTACGGATCGTGGGGATGGATGAACGAGGCGACGAGGAAGAACGGTCGGCGGTCGAGGTCCCTGGCGAAGTCGTACAGCCTGCGCCTGGCCTTGAAGCCGACCTCGTCGTCGTAGTCGAGCTGGTAGGTCGCCATCGCCCGACCCGCTTCACGGATGCTGTCCATCCCGTGGTACCACTTGTCGATCCGCTCGTCGGCCCGGTCCCAGTTCGGGGTCCAGGCGAAGTCGGCAGGATAGATGTCGGTCGTCAGGCGCTCCTCGAAGCCGTGCAGCTGATCGGGACCGACGAAGTGCATCTTGCCGGCCAGCGACGTCCGATAGCCGGCCGTCCGGAGGTAGTGGGCCACGGTCGGCACGGACGCCGGGAGCTCGGCGGCGTTGTCCCAGGCCCCGATGGCCGAGATCGGCTGCCCCGACAGCAGGGAGAACCGGGCGGGAGCGCACAGCGGTGAGTGGCAGTACGTGTTGTCGAACCGCATGCCCCGTTCGGCCACGCCATCCATGGCCGGTGTCTCGACGAGGGGGTGACCGTAGGTTCCGGTGAAGTGGGGGGCCAGCTGGTCGGCCATCACCAGCAGGATGTTCGGGGTCGTCATGGCCACAACGTAGTCCGGCAGGGCACGCCGACGGAGTTGTCGCCGCTGCGGTGGACGGTGCACGATGGTGCACGACCGACGCAGGCCGGCGGGGCTCGCACCGGGCCCGGAGCACGGTCGCCGGATCGGTCAGGAGACCCATCGATGACGCTCATAGATTGTCGTGGCGTGGCCGTCAGCGCCACCGAGCGAGGCGAGGTCGAGTCGTTCGACGCTGCGCTCGAGCTCTTCCTCGACTACGAGATGGCGGCCGGCCCGGCGATGAAGCAGGTCCTGGTCGACCACCCGTCCTCCGTTATGGCCACCGTCACACGGGGCTACATG
>JAHELU010000152.1 GCA_024644005.1 Acidimicrobiales bacterium
CGGGTCGGCCGATGTCGCTGGCACCGCCGGGAGGGTCGGATCGTGGTCGATGGCCATGTCAGTAACCCAGCTCCTGGCGCTGCTCGACGAGGTGAGGGGGCATCTCGGCGTACACGTGACGGAACATCTCGACCGGCGACTGCGGGGGCCCGCTGTTGAGCGTGCCGAGCTTCTCGGCCTCGGCCACCACCTCGGTCACCCGGTCCCGGCACTCCGACTTCAGCGCCTCGAGATCGCCGAGGGTCATCGCCCCGATGCCGATCAGGTGCTCGCTCAGCCGGTCGACCGGGTCGCCGAGCGGCCAGGCCTTGGCCGCCTCGATCGGCCGGTACTTGGACGGGTCGTCGGAGCTGGAGTGGGAGGCGGCCCGATAGGTGACCCACTCGATGATGGTCGAGCCGTGGCCGGCCCTGGCCCGGTCGGTGGCCCAGCGGCTGGCGGCATAGCCGGCGAGGAAGTCGTTGCCGTCGACCCGGAGGGTGGCGATGCCGTAGCCGACGCCCCGCTGGGCGAATGAGGCGTGGTTCCCGCCGGCGATGCCCTGGAAGCTGGAGATGGCCCACTGGTTGTTGACCACGTTGATGATGGCCGGCGGCTGGTAGACCGAGGCGAACACGAGCGCCGAGTGGAAGTCGTTCTCGGCGGTGGCTCCTTCACCCGTCCAGGCCACGCCGACGATGCGCTTGTGCTCGATGGCGCCGGCCATCGCCCAGCCGACGGCCTGGATGAGCTGGGTGGCGAGGTTGCCCGAGATCGAGAAGAACCCGCACTCCGGCACCGAGTGCAGCACCGGGAGCTGCGCCCCCTTCAGCCGGTCACCTCGATTCGACAGGACCTGGCACGTCATCTCCACCAGCGAGTGGCCGTTGGCCACCAGCAACCCGGCCTGGCGGTAGGTCGGGAAGTGCATGTCGCGACCGGGGCCGTAGCCGGGGGAGTCGGCTCCGACCGCCATCGCAGCCGAGACGGCAACCGCCTCCTCGCCGAGCGAGCGCATCGCGAAGGCAGCCTTGCCCTGGCGCTGGAGCAGCATGAACTGCTCCTCCAGCAACCGGGTGGTGATCATGTGGCCGAGAGCCGCACGCTTGGTGTCGTCGTCGAGCCCGGGGTCCCACTGACCGCCGACCCGCCCCTCGTCGTCGAGCACCCGGATCATCGCCGTCGCCAGGTCGTAGGTCTCCGGCGCCGCTGCGTCGATCGGCGGTTTCGGCGCCTCGTCGACCGGCGGCACCGTGAGGAACGAGAAGTCGGGATCCTCTCCCGGCCGGGCATTCGGCTCGGGAACATGGAGGCGCATCTCGATCTGGGACATCAGGGGTTCCAATCGGAGTGAACGAGTCGAGACGTAGCGGTTCTGGCACGTGACGGCTGGTTGGGAACCGTACGGTCCCCGGTTCCTGCAGTATGGGGTACCGGTCGAAGCGATGGCAATAGAGCGACCCGGGGCCGGTCAGCCTCGATGACCGGGTCGGCCGCCCCGCTCAGCCCAGCCGGTCGCGAGCCGCTGCCCAGAACTCGTGGGCGACGACGACGGGGTCGGTGTCGGTCGGGAACTGGGACAGCCGCAACACCGACCCGGTGAACGACCGGGCGTTCCACGCCGGGTCTGTCACGTCGATGCCGATCCTGTCCGGCCACCAGATGCTCACGTAGAGGTAGGGCTCGTCCATCCCGTCGTCGCCGGGGGAGGCACCGAAGCTGGCTCGATGGTCCTCGTCGCCCACCTCGATGGCGGGATCGAAGTGGCCGGGCCACAGCTGGGGCCGGCTGGGGTCGATCGATGCCTCGTCCGCCCGGAGCAACTCGAGCGCGGCGAAGGCCATGCCGAACCAGGCGCCGATGAACCGGGCTGCGGGGAGGTCGATCTCGAGCGGAGCCGAGCTGTCGCCCACATCCGGAGAATCGTGCTCGGCTGCGGTCTCGCTGTCGACCTCGGTGTCGAGGAAGGCCGCTGCGGCCGCCAGCGTGGTGATCGGGCTGACCCTGACCTGGCCGCCCCGCTGGTCCACCAGGTCGGTGCCGTCGACCCTGATCTGGCGGTCCTCGCCCCCGGGCCCGGCGAAGAACGGTGTACCGAACCCGTTGAGCGTCCACCGCAGCCCGAACTTGCCGGTGGCGGCGTGGCGAACCGGAGCGATCACGTAGGTGGCCAGTCGGTGGAGGGCGAGACGGGTCGTGGCCAGTGTGGAGGGAGCGGCTGGGAGGCGGCGGATGCCTCCCAGCCAGCGACTGGCGATCAGCTCGGCGCTGGCGGGATGGTCGCCGAGCCAGGTATCCCAGTCGAGATCGCCCGACATGCCTGCCGGTACCACCACACGGGTGCCATCGGCGTGGTCGTCGATGGCCACCGGATCGTCGGCGAAGAACGGGGGATCGGTGACCGCCGGGGGTGACGGTTCGAGCACCCGGGCCCCGAATCCGGCCCCGACGAGGGCCTCCGCCTCGGCTCTGGCGCTTCTCGCAGCGATCGTGGTGGTCATCGCCGTACCCAACCCCTCCCGATGCCGTTCTCTTCCCGCCGGCTGATCCAACTTAACAACCTGGGGGCCAGGAACTAGCCTCGGCCGATGAGGCAGATGGTGATCACCGTGATCGGTGCCGACCGTGCCGGGCTGGTCGAGCTTCTCGCCGGTGCCATCGCCAACCACGGCGGCAACTGGGAGCGGAGCCACCTGGCCGAACTGGTCGGCACGTTCGCCGGTGTCGTGCTGGTCACCGTGCCGGACGGCGGCGTCGACGGTCTGACCGCAGAGCTGGAAGCGCTCGAATCCACCGGGCTGCTCCACATCTCGATGACCCCGGCCCCGGCCGCCGCGGGCCCGACCGGCACGAACCGGCTCCAGCTGAAGCTCGTCGGCCAGGACCACATCGGCATCGTGCACGAGATCTCCCATGCGCTGGCGGCCCGCAGCGTGAGCATCGAGGAGCTGGAGACGGCCGTGGTGCCGGCCCCCATGGGGGGCATGCTCTTCGAGGCCGAGGCCATGTTGGCCGCCCCCGGCGACCTGCCCATCGACGACGTCCGGGTCGCGCTCGAGGCCCTGGCCCAGGACCTGATGGTCGACCTGGAGCTGATCGACAACAGCGAGGCCGGCCAGGCCGATTGAGGTTCGTCGGGCTCTACACGAGCAGGGCGTCGGCCACCACGTCGACCAGGGCCGGACCGGGGTGGGCCAGGGCCGCCGACACCGCACCGTCGAGCTCGCCGAGCTCGGTCACCCGGAACCCTCGTGCGCCGCACAGCTCGGCGAAGGCGGCGAAGTCGGGGTTGTGGAGCGAGGTCTGCCACACCTGCCACCGGGCGGCCCGCTGCTCCTTGGAGATCTTGCCCAGCTCGCCGTTGTCGAGGAGCACGTGGGTGATGTCCATCCCGTGCTTGACAGCAGTGGTCAGCTCCATGGCGTACTGGCCGAACCCGCCGTCGCCGCTGACGCTGAGCACGGGTCGATCCCCGCCGACCGCGGCCCACGCCCCCATCGCGGCCGGGAAGGCGAAGCCGATCGAGCCGAGGTAGCCCGACATCAGCACATCCTGGCGGCCAGAGACCTCGAAGTAGCGGCCGAAGGAGTAGGTGTTGTTGCCGACGTCGACGGCGATGACCGAGTCGGGGGCCACCAGCCTGGTCAGGCTGTCCATCACCGCCGCCGACCCGATCCCCTTGCCTGCGTCGTCGGCGATGCGGCGGCCCTTCTCGGCCCGCCAGATGGCCCACCGCTCCTCCACCTCGGACCGCAGATCGGCCCCCGCTGTCGACGGGGGAAGGGCATCCCGGAGCTGCCGGGCCGTCACGGCCACATGACCCTGGAGCGGCACCGTCACCGGGTGGAACCGGCCGAGCGCCATCGGGTCGTAGTCGACCTGGATCAGCGGCTTGTAGTCGGCGATGCCGGTGTGATTGGCGAAGCTCGCGCCGAACACCACGACGAGATCGCTCTCGTTCATGAACCAGCTGGCGATCGGCGTGCCGGACCGACCCATCACGCCGCAGCCGAGTGGGTGGTCGTCTGCGATGAGCCCCTTGCCCTTGAACGTCGTCGCCACCGGGGCTCCCAGCCTCTCGGCCAGCTCCACCACCTCGGCCATCTGGCCCCTCGCCCCGTTGCCCACGATGACCATCGGGCGTGCGGCCTCGCTCAGCAGTGTGACCGCCCTCGCCAGCTCGTCGGCCGGGGCCGAGATCTGCCGGGAGCCGACCCGGCCGTCCGGGCCGCCCGCCGCGGCGTCGTCCCCGACCGGGTGGTGCTGGATCTCGTCCGGCAGGATCAGGTGGGACACGTCTCGCTCGACGATCGCCGTCTTCATCGCCAGGGTGGCCAGCTCCGCATGGTTCGACGCCGCCTGCACGGTCTCGCTGAACCGGGCCACCCCGCTGAACGCCGCCTCGAGATCGGTGTCCTGGAATGCCCCCCGGCCCTTGACCGACGACGGCACCTGACCGGAGATGGCCAGTACCGGGGCCCGGTCCTCCTTGGCGTCGTAGAGACCGGTCAGCAGGTTGGTCGAGCCGGGACCGGCGATCCCGAAGCAGCCGGCCGGCGTGCCGGTCAGCTTGCCGAAGGCGGAAGCGGCGAATGACGCCGCCCCCTCGTGGCGGATGCCGATGTAGGTCAGGTCGCCCCTGGCCTCGGCCTTGCGCATGGCGTCGGCGAACCCGAGGTTCGAGTGGCCGACCATGCCGAACACGTGGGTCAGTCCCCAGTTGGTCAGGGTCTCCACGAGCACGTCCGACACGGTTCGCTGCGGCTCGGGCTCGGGGGGCAGCGAGACGTAGACCCCGTCGTCGCGGACCTCGGTGGCGAAGCAGGCCGGGGCGTCACTGAACCCGGACGGGGGCTGACCGTTGATCGGCGAGTAGTCGTACCCGTGCCACGGGCAGCGAAGCCATCCCTTCTCGATCGAGCCCTCCCCGAGCGGTCCCCCCTGGTGAGGGCAGGCGTTGTCGAGGCAGCCGTAGCGGCCCTCGTGGCGGCTGACGGCGAACGTCCTGGTACCGATGGCGACGGTCTTGACCCGACCCTCGTCGAGCTCGTCCAGCTCCAGGATTCGATGCCATCGGTCGTCGCCACCTGCCTCGGGGGCCTCGGTTGATGGTGCCTCGTGCTGCTCTGCCATCGTGCCTCCTCCGGCAGGGTCCTCGGCCGAGTCCTCGGCCGAGTCCTCGGCTGGGTCCTCGGGTCAGAGCATAAGCGACGGCAGCGCGCCCGGCGCAGGGGGCACTAGTCGTCGAGGCGGGGGATGACGGCGGCCGGGAACCCGCCGGTGGCTATCGGACCCCACCGCTCGATGTCGATGGCGATGAGCGACTTGCCCTGGCGGCGCATCGCCTCCCGGTACTCGTCCCAGTCGGGGTGCTCGCCGGACACCGATCGGAAGTAGTCCACCATGGGTTCCACCGCCTCCGGTACATCGGTGACCGTGGCTCGGCCGTCGACCTGGACCCAGGCCCCACCGAAGTGGTCGCTCAGCACGCAGACGGTGGCCCGAGGGTCCCGGCGCAGGTTGTGGACCTTGTCCCGGGACGGGTAGGTGGACACCAGCAGCCGCCCGTCCGGCCCGACGCCGCCGGTGACCGGCGAGATCTGGGGACGACCGTCCCGCCGCACCGTGGTCATCACCCAGTGGTGGCGGGGTCGGACGAACTCAAGCAGCCCGTCGAGGCTCACGATGTCTTCGGTGGCGATCTTCCTGGCCATCGGGTGAGGCTAGCCGCCGTCGGCCGGGGTCCCTGCGGTCGGCCGGTCAGAGGACGGTGGCGCCCACCGCCGAGCCGATCAGATAGGTCACCGAGCAGGCGATGGCCGCGATGAACACCTGCCGGGCCGCGGTCTTCGTCTTCGACCGCTCCGTGAACACGGCCAGCACCGTGCCGACCGCAGCGGCCGCCACCAGCCCGATGATCACCGAGGCGATGATGGCGCTCGTGCCCTCGGCCACGAACCAGGGGAGCAGCGGCAGGACGGCCCCGAGCATGAAGGCGATGAACGAGCTCGAGGCGGCGGCCACCGGGTTGCCGACGGCATCCGGGGCGATGCCGAGCTCCTCCCTGGCGTGGACCTCCAGCGCGACTTCGGGGTCGGACATGACGGCACCGGCCAGGTCGCGAGCCTGATCGGCCGGCAGGCCCCGGCTCATGTAGATGCTGGCCAGCTCCTCGGTCTCCTCCTCCGGGTCCCTCGCCAGCGATTCCCGCTCGATCACGAGCTCCCGCTCGACCAGCTCCGTCTCGGCCTTGACCGAGACGTACTCGCCGGCCGCCATCGAGACCGCCCCGGCCAGCAGGCCGGCGACTCCGGCGATGATCACGTTGGAGGCGTCCGTGTCGGCAGCGGCCACCCCGAGGATCAGCCCGACGTTGGACACGAGACCGTCGCTGATGCCGAAGACCGCGGCCCGGGCAGAGCCGCCCTGTACGTCCCGATGCTGGTGGACCATCTTGATGTCGGCCATGCCTCGAACTTACCGGGCCGGTCGTCGCGGTGCTCATCCGGGGCTCGATGGCGGTCGCCGTGGCTATAGTTCGGTCGTGGCCGGGTCGGACCCGGCCACGACCGAGGCAGAACCGGGGGGTCGAGTCGCCGTGGCGAATGGGGGAGCCAGTGGAGGAGAGCGGCTGACGGTCCACGTCGTCGACGGCACCTACGAGCTGTTCCGCCAGTTCTTCGCCAGGCCGTCGCACGTCAACGCGGAGGGGCTGGAGGTCGGCGGGGCTCGGGGGGTGCTCCGCAGCATGCTCACCCTCCTGGAGGACGGGGCCACCCACGTCGGGGTCGCCACCGATCACGTGATCGAGTCGTTCCGCAACGATCTCTACGCCGGCTACAAGACGGGCGAGGGGCTCGATCCGGCCATCCTCGACCAGTTCCAGCCGCTCGAGGACGGGCTGCGGGCGATCGGCATGGCCACCTACCCGATGGTCGAGTACGAGGCCGACGACGGCATGGCCGCTCTGGCGGCGCTGGCCGCAGCCGACGAGCGGGTCGTCCGGGTGCTGCTCTGCACCCCGGACAAGGATCTGGCCCAGTGCGTGCAGGCCGGTCGGGTCCTCCAGTTCGACCGGCGCAACAACAAGATCCTCGACGTTGCCGACGTGGTCGAGAAGTACGGCGTGCCGCCGGCGTCCATCCCCGACTGGCTGGCCCTGGTGGGGGACTCGGCCGACGGCTTTCCCGGTCTGCCCGGCTGGGGAGCGAAATCGGCTGCGGCCGTCCTCAGCCGGTACGGGCACATCGACGAGATCCCGCTGGCCGCCGGGCAGTGGGACATCACGGTCAGGGGCGGAGCCAAGCTGGCCAAGACGCTGGCCGACCACCTCGAGGACGCGCTGCTGTTCCGGCGGCTGGCCACCCTGGAGGAGGACGCACCGACGGCGAGCTCGATCGACGAGCTGCGATGGACCGGACCCGGCGACGACATCGAGGCCGCAGCGGAGATGTTCGACGCCCCCGATCTCGTGAAGCGCACCGCGGCGCTGGCGGCGGCCAGGTCCTGATGGGCATCGGGCGACGAGGAGACGAGCCCCGGCCCGGGCGACCGAGGGCCATCTAGAGCGGGAGAGACGGCGTGATACGGCCATACGACGACAGCGATGCGGAAGCGGTTCTGGCTCTGAACGAGTCGTGCGTGCCCGAGGTGGGCCCGATGGATTCGACCAAGCTGGCGGCGTTCGCCGAGTGGGCCCCGTACCTGCGGGTGGTCGACGTCGAGGGCGAGATCGTGGGCCTGCTGATCGGGCTCACCGAGGACGCGCCATACGCCAGCCCGAACTTCGGCTGGTTCGCCGAGCGCTACCCGCTGTTCGCCTACGTCGACCGGGTGGCCGTGTCCGAGAGCCAGCGGGGGGCCGGTTGGGGTCCGGCTCTGTACCGGGACTTCGAGCGATGGGCGGTCGACAACCAGCGCCCGCTGCTGTGCGCCGAGGTGAACGTCGTACCCCCGAATCCCCGGTCGCTGCGGTTCCACGAGATCTACGGGTTCGAGTCCGTCGAGCACTTCGAGCCCACCGGATCGCCGGACTACCGGGTGGTCATGCTGACCAAGGCGCTGGTGGTCTGATCAGTCCTTGCGGGCCCGGCTGGGGGCCACCCGGGGCGGCTCGTTGGGCATCTTGGGATACACCGGCGGCCACGGGGCGTCCATAAGCCCGTTCGCCCGATCCTGCTCGCTGGCCGCGAGCAGCGGCTCGAGGTCGTTGGGGGCGCCGTACATGTCGGCCCACGGGTCACCCTCGGCGTCGAGCTTGCGGGGGACGATGTCCATGGTCAGCTCGTCCGGTTCGATCCCGTCGATCTCGTCCCATCGGAACGGGGTGCTGACCTGGGCGCCCACCCTGGCCCGCACGCTCCAGGCCCCGAACACGGTCTTGTGGGGGGCGTTCTGGTTGAAGTCGATGAAGACCCGCTCGCCCCGCTCCTCCTTCCACCAGGCGGCGGTGAGCCGATCGGGGTGGCGGCGCTCCAGCTCCCGGGCCAGCGCAACGGCGGCCGCCCTGACCTGGTAGCTGTCCCATTGCGGGATCAGCCGCATGAACAGGTGGAGGCCGCGACTGCCGGTGGTCTTCGGGAAGGCGACGAGACCGAGCTCGTCGAGGTACTCCTTGACCAGCTTGGCAGCGCTGCGGATGTCGTCGAACTCGATGCCCGGGCTGGGGTCGAGGTCGATCCGGAGCTCGTCGGTGTGGGCCGGTTCGGCGGCCAGGTACGGCCAGGTGTGGAAGCCGAGACAGCCCATATGGGCCGCCCAGGCGATGTGGGCGAGGTCGGTGGCCACCATCGCGTTCGATGTCGTGCCGTTCGGGGTGCTGACGATCGTGGTGTCGAGCCACTCCGGCGCCCCCTTCGGGACTCGCTTCTGGAAGAACGACTTGCCGGAGGCGCCGTCCGGGAACCGCTGCATCAGCGTCGGCCGGCCCCCCATCGCCGCCATCAGCGGTTCCTCGACCGCCTCGTAGTACTCGATGAGATCGAGCTTCGTCTGGGCGCGCTTGGTGAAGAAGACCTTGTCCGGGCTGGAGATCGTGACCTGGCGACCGGCGATCTCCCGGACGATCGAGTCCCCCTTGGCCGCCACGTCAGGCCTCGGCTTCGAGCACGGTGTCCAACCCGACCGGGACCGGCTCGTCGAGCTGGTCGAAGTTGCAGTCGGTGGGCGCCTTGTCCGGCCGCCACCGCAGCACCTTGGTGACCTCACGGAACCGTCCGTTGAGGGTGCTGCCGTACTTCACCTCGACCACCCGCTCGATTCGCAGCGGCACCCAGCTGTGGTCCTTCTTGGCGCTCCAGCGGTGTGGGGCACCGGGCATGCGTCCGTCCTCATGGGCCGCAGCGTCCGCCCACTCCCGCCACGGGTGCTGGTCGAGCGCGTCCTCGGCCAGTGGGAGCAGCTCCTCGACCAGCTCGGCCCGACGCATCCTGGTGAAGCTGGCGGCCACGCCGACGTGGTGGAGCTGATCGTCGTCGTACAATCCGAGCAGCAGGGAGCCGACCCCCTCACCGTCCTTGTGCCAGCGGAAGCCCGCCACCACGGCGTCGGCGGTCCGGATGTGCTTGACCTTGAGCTGGGTGCGCTTGTCCTCGACGTAGGGATCGTCCATCGGCTTGGCGATCAGCCCGTCGAGACCGGCCCCCTCGAACTGCTCGAACCACCGGGCGGCCACGTCGTGGTCGGTGGTGGTCCTGGTCAGGTACACCGGAGGCTCGGCGTCGGCCAGGATCTCCTCCAGCCTGGCCCGCCGATGGCTGAACGGCCGCTGGCGCAGGTCCTCGTCGCCGATGGCGATGGCGTCGAAGGCGATGAACGCGGCCGGGGTCTTCTCGGCCAGCATGTTGACCCGGGACTCGGCGGGATGGATCCGCTGCTGGAGGGCGTCGAAGTCGAGGTGGTTCCCGGTGGCGACGATCAACTCCCCGTCCAGCACGCACCGGTCGGGCGTGGCCCTGCGGATCGGTTCGAGCATCTCGGGGAAGTAGCGGGTCAGTGGCCGCTCGTTGCGGGAGCCGAGGATGACGTCGTCGCCGTCCCGGAACACGATGCAGCGGAAGCCGTCCCACTTCGGCTCGAAGATCAGATCGTCCCGGTCCGGCAGGCCCTGGACGGCCTTGGCCAGCATGGGCTTGATGGGCGGTTCGACCGGCAGAGCCATGGGAAAAGGGTACTGGCCTTTTGCCGCCAGGGTCACCGGCGCAACTGTGGGCCGGATCCGTCGCGGACGACCAGGTACCCGTCGATCGATGTCAGGTTCCCTGAGTGGGGCTCCGGCGGGAGGTCCCGGCCGTGCCGGTCGCTTCGGACCTCGGCGATCCACCGGTCGTGCTGGTACTCGTGGTTGATGATCGCCACGAGCACCGTTCTGGCGATCACCCGGAGCTGGGCCGGGGCCCCGACCTCGCCGGCGTCGACATTGCCGATGCGGAACCGGACCCGTTCCGCCACCGCCCGCCGGTAGTCGGCCAACCGGTCCGGCCCCGGCAGGGAGCCCCGTTCGGGCTCGGGGGTGGCCGAGTCCATCAGCGCGTCCAGCTCGGGGTCGACGCCCGGCTCGGCGGCCAGGAGGTTGCGGACGAGGTAGTGGGCCACCGCCGGCTGATGGCCGAGATGCCAGCCGATGGCGCTGGCGTTACGGTCCGGCCGCCAGTGCAGCTCGTCGATCGTCAGGTCGGTCCACAGCTCGTCGGTGTAGCCGAGGGCCCGCTCGTACTCGGCCAGCAGCTCGGAGATCGTGAGGCTCACCGCTCGCGGCCCTTCGTGACCATGGCCGTGGCCTCCCGGGCGTGGCCGTGGCCGCCAAGGGGCTTGCCGCCGCTCGACGAGCCGGAGAACAGCCGGCAGGACCCGTCGCGGTAGACGACGCCGTCGGCGCAGGTGGTCTCGATCTCGCCGCCGCCGAACTGCTCCCGGTACAGCCCGGCGTAGGCGCCGTCCCTGGCCAGCAGCTCCTCGTGGTCGCCGGACTCGACGATCGTCCCCTGCCGGAAGACATGGATGACGTCTGCCGCCTGGATCGTCGACAACCGGTGGGCCACCGCCAGCGTGGTGCGGCCGGAGATCAGCTCGTCGAGCGCGGACTGGATCCGTCGCTCCGATGCGGTGTCGAGGGCCGACGTGGCCTCGTCGAGCACGAGGATCTTCGGCTGGTGGAGCAGGACCCTGGCGATGGCGATCCGCTGCCGCTCGCCACCGGACAGCCGGAAGCCCCGCTCGCCGACCACGGTGTGGTAGCCGGCTTCGAACTCGACGATCCGATCGTGGATGGCCGCCGCTCTCGCCGCTTTCTCGATCTCGGCGTCGGTGGCGTCCGGCTGGCCGTAGCTGATGTTGTCCCGCAGCGACCCGGCGAAGAGGTAGCTCTCCTGGGTGACGAAGCCCATGACATCGGCGATGGAGGCGAACGACAGCTGGCGGAGGTCGACGCCGTCGATCATGATCCGGCCGGTGGTCGGGTCGTAGAGCCGGGCCACCAGATTGAGCACCGTCGACTTCCCCGACCCGGACGGTCCGACGAAGGCCACCAGCTGGCCCGGCCGTGCCTCGAAGTCGACGCCGTTCAGGGTGTCCGGGCCGCCGTCGTAGGAGAAGCGGACGCGCTCGAAGGTCACCACGCCGGTGACCTGATCCCGGGTGATGGTGATCGGGTCCGGCGCTTCGACGATGTCGGGCTCGGCGTCGAGGTAGTGGAAGATCCGCCGGAACAGCGCCCGACTCGACTGCAGCTCGACGGTGGTCTCGAGGAGCCGGGCCACGGGGAAGAACAACTGGCTCTGCAGGGTGGTGAAGGCCACGACGGTGCCGGCGCTGATGTCCGACCCGCCGTTCAGGAGCCAGCCAGCGACGAGGTAGATCAGGATCGGGGTCGCCCCCATGAAGGCCTGGATCACCGTGAAGAACGCCTGGCCGATGACCTGCTGGGCGGTCGCCGCCTCGGCCAGCCGCAGGTTGGCCTCCCGGAATCGCTCGACCTCGCGATCCTGGCGTCCGAACAGCTTCGCCAGGGTGATGCCCGACACCGAGAGCGTCTCCTGGGTGACGACGCTCATCTCGGCGGTCGCCGCCTGGGTCTGGGCGGTG
>JAHELU010000153.1:0-7609 GCA_024644005.1 Acidimicrobiales bacterium
TCCCTCACGATGGAACCGGCCGGCCACCGTGGCCCCGCCCTCCACCATCAGCTGGACGACGCCCCGTCCGCCGAGGCGGTCGAGCACCCCGGTCAGCTCGCCGGACAGCTCGAGACAGGGTCTGACGGCGGCCTCTGGTGGTGCCGACCCGAGCACCACCCGGAGCGGCTCCCGTACGGGGCCCCCGTCTGCGGCCACCACCCCGCGGACCGTGAGCGCCGGATCGTCGGCCCTGACGGTGCCGGCCCCGACGAGGATGGCGTCCGATTCGGCGCGGATCCGGTGGGCATCGGACCGGGCCTCGTCACCGGTGATCCAGGCGCTCGTCCCGTCTGCGGCGGCCGTGCGGCCGTCGAGGGTGGCGGCGAGCTTGAGCACCACGTAGGGTCTGCCGGTCCGCCGATGGATCAGGTAGGGAGCCAGCTGTCGCTCGACGAGGTCAGCTCCCGGCCCGACCACCACGTCCACCCCGGCGCCACGAAGGGCCGCGATACCGGCACCAGCCACGTTGGCGTCGGGATCTTCGACGGCGACGACGACCCGGCGGACACCCGCTTCCACGATGGCGTCGACACAGGGCGGGGTCCGCCCGTGATGCGAGCAGGGTTCGAGGGTGGTGTAGAGGGTGGATCCTGTCGCCCTGGTCCCGGCGCGGCCAAGCGCGACCCGCTCGGCGTGGGCCCCGCCGGGACGCTCGGTCGACCCCTCGAAGCTGGTGCCGTCGTCGGTGACCACGATCGCCCCGACCCAGGGGTTTGGCGGGGCCAGCAACCGGCCGTGCTGAGCCCTCGCCACCGCCCGGGCCATCAGCGACTCGTGATCGGGACCTGGTCGATCGCCCATCGCCTGGTCCGTCGCGGTCAATGGGGCCGCTCGCCGGCCAGCAGCTCGATGGCGTGGGGGACCACGTCGAGCACTGCGTCGAGCGTCTCGATCGAGCCCTTGGTCGAACCGGGGGTGTTGAGGATCAGGGCCCGACCCCGGGTACCGGCTATGGCCCGGCTCAACCGACCGAGACCGTCCGGATTGCACAGCCGCATGGCCTCGGCCAGACCCGGAGCCTCCCGCTCGATCGCCTCACGGGTGCCTTCCGGGGTCAGGTCCCTCGGGCCGAAGCCGGTGCCACCGGTGGTGACGATCAGACCGCAGAACCCGTCGGCCAGCTCGATCAGGGTCTCGCGCACGGACTCGATGCCGTCGGCGATCTGGCGCCGCTCGACCACGTCCCAGCCGGCCGCGACGAGCCGGTCCTCCAGGCCCTGGCCGGAGGCGTCCTGCCTGGTCCCGGCGATCACCCCGTCGGACGCGGTGACGACCTTGGCCTGCAGGGGAACCGGTTCTGAGCGAGCCATACCGCCAGTGTGCCGGGCCGCCGGGCCGTTCCACCAGCGGATCCGACCGGACCGGCCGGTGACAGGCCAGGCGGTGATCCTCGCTACGGTGTCCTTCTCAGGTTGGTGTCCGGCTCGCCGTCGAGAGCCGACGGATCGATTCGGAGATGCACTCGGTGATGGCCTCGGAGATGGGACACGAGCGATTCCGGCCGGAGACGGTGGCGATCAAGGCCGGCCGACCCGTCGAGCCGGGCCAACCGCTGAACAGCGCCATCGTCACCGCTTCGAACTACATCCAGGGCGGTGACCGGTCGTACAGCCGGGGCGACGGCACGGAGACCAGTGAGGCCCTCGAGGCGGCGGTCGAAGAGCTCGAAGGGGGCTGGGCCGTCGCGTACTCCTCGGGCATGGCGGCCGTGTCTGCGATCTTCGACGAGTTGCCGACCGGGGCGACGGTGATGGCTCCGGCCGACTGCTATCAGGGGGTGGCGATGATCCTCGAAGCGGGCAGAGCGCACCGGGGGTGGCAGGTCACCCGGCTGGCGACGGACGACACGGATCGTTGGGTTGCGTCGCTCGGTTCCGGTCCGGACCTCGTCTGGCTCGAGTCACCGTCGAACCCGCTGCTCGCCATCGCCGACGTACCGGCCATCTGCACCGCAGCCGAGGCGGCTGGTGTCACCTGCGCGGTCGACAACACCTTCGCCACCCCGCTGCTGCAACGACCGCTCGACCACGGGGCGACGTACTCGATGCACAGCGCCACGAAGTTCATCGGCGGTCACAGCGACCTCTTGGGGGGCCTCGTCGTGACAGCCGATCCGCAGCGGCGGGATCGGCTCGGCCAGCGGCGGGTGCTCGGTGGGGCCGTGATCGGGGCCCTGGAGTCGTTCCTGGCCCTCCGGGGCCTGCGAACGCTGCCGATCCGACTGGCCAGGGCCCAGGCCACCGCCACCGACATAGCCATCCGGTTGTCCAAGCACGATGCGGTCCGGTCGGTCCGCTATCCGGGGCTGTCGACCGATCCCGGCTATCCTGTGGCGAAGCGCACCCTGTCCGGACCGGGGGCGGTGCTGTCGTTCGAGACCATCGGCGCGGCCGATGCCCTCGATCGGGCCACGATGGGGCTCCGGGTGATCACCGTGGCCACCAGCCTCGGCGGGGTCGAGTCGACGATCGAGCGGCGGGCCAGGCTGACCGGCCAGGAGCACCTGCCGGCCACGCTCCTGCGCCTGAGCGTCGGCTGTGAGCACGTCGAGGACCTGTGGGACGATCTGGCGGGGATGCTCCACCGAGTCGCCGAGCTCGACAGCGGTCGAGCAGGATCGCCCGAGGACGACCAGCCCCGACCCGAACGCGGCGCGTGA
This sequence comes from Acidimicrobiales bacterium, assembly GCA_024644005.1. GTDB lineage: Bacteria > Actinomycetota > Acidimicrobiia > Acidimicrobiales > SZUA-35 > JAHELU01. The sequence continues at coordinate 2,702 of JAHELU010000153.1, forward strand.
GGCCGGTGGACCGGATCTGACGGGTCCGGTACCGTACGAGTCATCCTTTCAAACCTCGACGCCCGCCCGCACGCCCGGCCGGTGCCGAGCTTCGGGCAGGGAGCAGCATGAGAATCCTGTACGCCGACACGGTCGACGAGACGAGGCTCCGGCCGCTCCGCGATGCCGGCCATGAGTGCATCGTCGACCCGTCCCTGAACGCCAGGAGCCTCGTCCCGGCCATCGGCGGTTGCGACGTGGTCGTGGTCCGCAGCACCAAGGTGACGGCCGAGGCGATCGACAACGCCGATCGGCTCGGGCTCATCGTCCGAGCCGGGGCGGGCACCGACAACATCGACAAGGCCGCCGCATCGGCGAGCGGCATCTTCGTCTGCAACGTACCGGGCCGCAACGCCATCGCCGTCGCCGAGCTCACCCTCGGGCTCCTCCTGGCCGTCGACCGCCGGATCCCCGACAACGTGGCCGATCTGCGGGAAGGGACCTGGAGCAAGACCGACTACACGCAGGCGGACGGGCTGTACGGCAAGCGCATGGGCATCATCGGCCTCGGCGACATCGGCCTCGCGGTGGCGGAGCGGGCCAAGGCGTTCGGCATCTCGGTGGCTGCGGTCCGCAAGCCCGGCCGGTCACCCGATGTCCAGTCCTCGATCCGCAGCATCGGGATCAGGATGGTCGACTCCCTCGAGGCGTTGCTCGACGAGTCGGACATCGTCAGCCTGCACGTGCCGAAGGCCCCGGAGACGCTCGGGATGGTGAACCGGGACTTCCTGGCCCGGCTGCCGACGGGCGCCATCTTGCTCAACACCTCTCGGGGGGACGTGGTCGACGAGCGGGCGCTCGTCGAGGCCCTCGACCGCGGCTCGGTCAGGGCCGGGATCGACGTGTGGGGCGAGGAGCCGTCATCCGGCAAGGGCCGGTTCGAGTCCGAGCTGGCCCGCCACCCCCGGGTGGTCGGCACCCACCACATCGGCGCATCGACGGCCCAGGCCCAGCAATCGGTGGCCGATGGAACCGTCCACGCCATCCAGGCCTACCTCGCGGGATCGCCGGTCGACTGCGTCAACCTGCGGACCGAGCCGTCCGGCACCTGCACGCTGACGATCAGGCACCTCGACCGGATCGGGGTGCTGGCCCAGATCTTCGCCGTGCTCCGAAAGAACGGAATTAACGTCCAGGAGATGCAGAATCAGGTGTTCGAGGGCGGGATCGCCGCGGTGGCGAGCATCAACGTCAGCGTCTCCCCCACGGCCGAGGTGGTCGAGACCCTCCGCGGCATCGACGAGGTGTTCAACGTCGTCGTCGTCCCCAAGACATAAGCGAGCCGAGAATGGAACGAGTTCACAACTTCTGTGCCGGCCCCTGCACGCTGCCGATGTCGGTGGTGCAGGAGCTGGCGGACGAGCTGCCCGAGTTCGGTGGCAGCGGTATGTCCCTCATCGAGATGAGCCATCGCGACCCGATCTACGACGAGGTCCACCATCGGACCATGGATCTGCTGCGGGAGCTGTACCTCGTCCCGGACGACATGTCCGTCCTGTTGCTCCAGGGCGGAGCGACGCTCCAGTTCGCCATGGTGCCGCTCAACCTGCTCGGCCCCGGCTATGACCCGGACCGACCTTCGGCCGGCTATGACCCGGACCGACCTTCGGCCGGCTATGACCCGGACCGGCCTTCGGCCGGCTATGACCCGGACCGGCCTTCGGCCGGCTATGTGGTCAGCGGGAGCTGGGGCGAGAAGGCGTTGGAGGACGCCGAGCTGGTCGGTCGCGCCTATGCCGCCTGGTCGGGGGCCGACGGTGGCTTCACCGCCATGCCGACGGTCGATCAGCTCAGCATCCGCGACGACAGCCGCTACCTCCATGTCACGTCCAACGAGACGATCGGAGGCATCAGGCTGCCCGAGTTCTTCGATCTCGGGATCCGCCAGGTGGCCGACATGTCATCGGACTACCTGACCCGGGTCATCCCCTGGGACCGCTTCGACGTGGTCTACGGCGGCGCCCAGAAGAACATCGGGCCGGCCGGCCTGACCGTCGTCTTCGTCAGGAACGCGATCCTCGACGATCTGCCGTCGACCATCCCCGCCTACCTCCGCTACACCACCCACACCGAGACCGACAGCCTGGCCAACACCCCGCCGGTGTTCGCGATCTGGGCCACCGGCAAGGTACTGCAGTGGATGAAGGATCAGGGGGGCTTGCCGGCGATGGAGAAGCGGGCGGCGGAGCGGTCGTCGATCCTGTACGACGCCATCGACGGCAGCGACGGCTTCTACATCAGCCCCGTCGAACGAACCTACCGGTCCCATACCAACGTGGTCTTCCGGCTCGGCGACGAGCAGCTAGAGCAGCGCTTCCTGACCGAGGCCGAGGAGCATCGCCTCGTCAACCTCAAGGGCCACCGCTCGGTGGGGGGGATGAGGGCCAGCATCTACAACGCGCTGCCGACGTCGAGCGTGGAGATCCTGTCCGAGTTCATGGCCGACTTCGCCGCCGCCAACGGTTGAGATGGCGGTCGTCGAGCCGGTGTCGCTGCGCTTCGTCAGGCCGGAGTGGGCCGACGAGGTGCCATCGCCACCGCACGACGCCCTCTCTCCGGAGGCCCGGCGCCAACACCTGATGGCCCATCCGCGGTCCTATCTCGGGGTGACCAGGGCCCCCGAGGACGCCGACGTCGACCACACGGACCCGACCACCTCGCCGTCGTCTGGCAGGAACCGGGTGGGCGAGGCGCTGGCGGCGGGCCGGGCCGCCCTGGAGGAGATGCTGGCGGATGGCGTGTTCGGTCCCGAGGTCGGCCCGGCCTTCTACCTCTATCGGCTCGAGCACGGCGACCATCGCCAGACCGGCCTGGTGTGCGGGGTGGCGACCGAGGACTACGACCGCGGCACGATCAGAATCCACGAGCAGATCAACCGGGAGCGGGCGGCGCACCTCACCCGCCATCTCCAAGTCGTCGGGGCCCAGTCGAGCCCGATCGCCATGGCCTTCGCCACCCAGCCGGCGGTGGAGCGGATCATCGCCCACACGGTCCAGACCGTTGCACCGTTCCTCGACTTCACGGACGCGGACGGTCTCCGCCAGCAGCTCTGGGAGATCGCCGATGACGACGACATCGAGCGGATCAACACTGCATTCGGCGGCGCTGCGCTGTACCTCATCGACGGTCATCATCGAGCTGCGGCCGCATCCGCCGATCGCCAGGACCACGACATCGCATCGAGGGACCGCCGGCTGATGCTGTCGACGCTGTTTCCCGTCTCGGAGCTGCGCAGCCAGGCATTCCACCGGCTGCTCCGGGGAATCGACACCGAGCGGCTCGTCACCGAGCTCGTGGCGCGGTTCCCGACCCGCTCGACCGGCGATCCCCAGGTGGTGGTCGACCGGGCCGAGACGGAGCTGGCCCTCGCCACCCCGCAGGCCGCCGCCTCACCGGACCGGCGCGCCCAGTGGCTCCTGCTCGACATCCCGTTCGACGCCGACGACCGAGCCAGCCTGCACAACATCGACCCGGTCCGGCTTCGCCACCACGTGCTGCAACCGTTGCTCGGCATCGACGAGGTCGGGGCCGACAGCCGGCTCTCCTACCGCCCGGGCCCGTCCGACCTCGCCGCCATCGAGGGGCTGAAGCTCGCCGAGGACGAGGCCCTGTTCCTGATGCGGCCGGTGTCGATGGACACCTTGATCCAGGTGTCCGATCAGGGACTGGTCATGCCCCCCAAGTCGACGTACTTCGAGCCAAAGGTCCGGTCCGGGCTCTTCGTGCGGCTGCTCGACTGGCCCGGGGCCGGCTGAGCGGTCCCGCGGTCAGGTCGAGGGTGGTTTCCGGAGCCTCGCCAGGACCATGCCGTCGGATCGGTCCGGCAGCAGCGTGGCCATCCCATCGATGATCTGCCACGGTGGGCCCGGCGGATCGAGCAGCTCCACGTCGTGGCCCTCGAGCGCCCGATCGACGACCGCCCGACCCTCGACCGTTCCGAAGGTGCACACGCTGTAGACCACGACACCGCCCGGTCTCACCAGCTCGATGGCGGCGTCGACGAGCTCCGACTGGAGGATCGAGAGCCGCTCCGGAGCCTCCGGTTCGATCCGCCACCGGGCGTCGGGTCGGCGGCGGAGACTACCGAACCCCGAGCAGGGGGCGTCGACGAGCACCCGATCGGCCACGCCAGGCACCAGGGCCGGCCGCCTCCCGTCGGCCACCATCGGCAACACCCGGCCCGACCCGCCAGCATCGGCCCGCCGATCGAGCTGCAGCCGCTCGATGTTGTCGACGACGAGTCGGGCCCTGCTCAGGCGGCGGTCGCCGGCGACGACCGTGGCTCCGGTGGCGGCGAGCCCGGTCGCCTTGCCGCCCGGCGCGGCGCACAGGTCGACCACGAGCTCCCCCGGACCGGCGCCGACCGCATCGACCACCGACTGCGACGCAGGATCCTGCACGTAGCCGTCCTCCCGGGCACTGGTGATGGCGGGCTGATTCATCGCCTCGAGCGCGGCGATGGCCCGGTCCGGTCCGAGCGCCTCGCACAGGCGCTCCACCAACCAGTCGGGGTAGCTGAGGCGGGTTGCGTCGTCCGGGTAGGCGACCGGCCCGTCCGCCACCCGCCGCAGGACCGCATTGACCACCTTGCGGCCACCACCGGTGACGGCGCCAACCGTGGCATCGACGGCGGCGTGGGGCGGCGTCGCGAGGAAGACCAGTTGGTAGGCGCCGAGCCGCAGCGCAGCCCGGACCTGGTCGTCGGCCGACCCGATCAGGTATCGGTCGACCAGGTGGTCGCAGGCCCGCTTCATCCTCGTGGTCCCGTAGACCAGCTCGGTCACGAAGCGGCGGTCCGCGCCGGCCAGCGAGGACCGGGCGAGCATCGCCGGCACCACGATGTTGGCGTATGCCCCGCCCCGATCGATG
>JAHELU010000153.1:7619-12021 GCA_024644005.1 Acidimicrobiales bacterium
ATCGATGCGCATCAAGGCTTCGATGGCCAGCCGGCGACTGGCCACACCGGCCTTCGCCCCTGCCGCCGGTTCCGCCGCGGCGCGCCGGTCGGTGTCAGCCAAGCCGCTCGCCGCCCGCCGGCTGCACGCCGTTGACCCAGTCGGCAGCGGACATGGCCCGCTTGCCCTCCGGCTTCACGGTGACGAGCCGGACCCGGCCGTCAGGCGTTGCAACCGCCGTCCCGTCCAGGAGCCCCGGCGGTCCGGCGCCGGGCTCGATCGTCGCGGCCTCGATGCCGAGTCGCTTGCCCCGGAACTCGGTCCAGGCCCGCCCGACCCGTATCCTGCGGTGCACCTCGACGGCCGGGCGCTGGAAGTCGAGCCGGGACTCGGCCCGGTCGAGCTTCGCAGCGTACGTGACCTCCCCGACCTGCGGCTCGGCACGACCGAGACCGTTCCGGAGGCTGTCGACGAGCAGCGTCGCACCGATCTCGGCCAGGCGGGCCCGGAGCTCTCCGGCCGACTCGTTCTCGCCGATGTCGACCGTCGCCGACGCATAGACCCCGCCCTCGTCGAGCCCTTCCGCCACCTCCATCAGGCAGACACCGGTGGTCGTGTCGCCGGCCAGGATGGCCCGCTCGACCGGCGCCGCTCCCCGCCACCGCGGCAGCAGCGAGAAGTGGATGTTGACCATCGCCAGTCTTCGCAGCAGAGCGGTGGGGATGATCCGCCCGTAGGCCACGACGACGCCCAGATCGACCGCCCCGTGATCGACCAGCCGATCGAGGTCGGACAGGTCGTCCGAGACCGCCAGGCCCTGCTCGAGGGCGGCCCGCTTGACGGGCGATGGATCGAGGGTCGCGCCCCGACCCCGCCTGCGGTCGGGCTGGGTGACCACGTGCACGATGTCGAAGCCCGCGTCGATCAGGCTGCGCAGGGCCACCACCGAGATGTCCGGGGTGCCGAGGAAGGCGAGTCGCTTGATGTCGCTGGGCGGCGTGGCCAGCGGCCCGCTCATGGCAGTGTCAGGCTGCCACCGGGCTTGACCCGTTTCTCCTGCCCATCGTCGGCATCGGCGAAGCGCTCCCGCAGGGTCTTCAGGGCCGCCTTGCGAGTATCGGCATCGAGGTGGTCGATGAGCATCACGCCGTCGAGATGGTCGAGCTCGTGCTGGAAGAGCCTGGCCAACAGCTCGTCGGCCTCGATCGACACCTCGTTGCCGTCGAGATCGTAGCCGGTGAGATGGATCTCCTTCGGTCGAACGATCTCCCAGTAGAGCCCCGGCACGGACAGGCAGCCCTCCTCGTAGACCCACTCCCCCGTGGCCTCTGAGATGACCGGATTCACGATCGCCTCCGGCCCCTCGCCGACGTCGTAGACGAACAGCCGGCGTTGGACCCCGACCTGGGGAGCGGCGAGACCGATACCCGGCTCGGCGTACATCGTTTCGAGCATGTCGTCCACCAGCTTGACCAGCTTGGCGTCGACATCGGAGATCTCGGCCGCCACTTTCCGCAGCACCGGGTCACCGAAGACCCGAACCTTGTAGGGGGAGGACATACCTTTGAGGCTAGCGGCAGGGCAGAAGCTACCGTGCGAAGCAGTGACATCCGGCTCCGACGCAACCCGTCCAGACGCGCACTACTTCGATGGCTCGCCGTCGACGCCATCGAACCGATCGACCGTTGAGCTGGTGCTGCCCGATCTGTCGCTGACGCTGACCACGGATGCCGGGGTGTTCGGTCGCCACCGGATCGACCCGGGGACCAAGCTGCTCCTCGTCGACGGCCCGGAACCGGTCACCGGCGACCGCGATCTGATGGATCTCGGGGCGGGATACGGGCCGATCGCCCTCACCCTGGCGGTTCGCAATCCAGCGGCAAGGATCTGGGCGGTCGAGGTGAACGACCGGGCCCGGGCGCTGTGCGGCGAGAACGCAGCAGCGGCCGGGCTGACGAACGTGTCGGTCGTGGCGCCGGAGGAGGTACCGCCCGAGATCGCCTTCGCCCGGATCTGGTCGAATCCGCCGATCCGCATCGGCAAGACCGCGCTCCGCGACCTGCTCTCGGTCTGGCTGGCGAGGTTGGCCTCGCACGGCTCGGCCCATCTGGTCGTCCAGAAGCACCTCGGCTCCGACAGCCTGCAGCGCTGGCTGAGCGCCCAGGGATACCCAACGGAGCGCCGCTGCTCGAAGGCCGGCTATCGGCTGCTCGACGTCGCGCCACGGCTCCAGGCCGGATCGGTACCGGGCACGGGGGCCACGTGACCGGTCACAAGCCGCTCGGGCCGACGGAGCTGAAACGGCTGCACCGGGCCTGGCGGCGCGGTACCGAGCTGCGGCTGTCCCTGATCCTCGACGGCGTCCAGAATCCCTACAACGTCGGGTCGATCCTGCGGTCGGCCGCCGCCTATCGGGTGGAGACCGTCTGGCTGGCCCCGCCCACCATCGGAGTCGATCACCCCAAGGTGGCCAAGACCGCCCTCGGTTGCGACCGGCTGGTCCGGACCGAGCCGACGCCCTCCGCGGTCGATGCGCTGACCAGGGCCGATGCAGCCGGCTTCGCCACCGTGGCCGTCGAGCTGACCGACGATGCGGTGCCGCTGTTCGAGCTGGCCCTCCCGCCCGCCGTCTGCCTCGTGCTGGGTCACGAGGAGCGAGGCGTGCACCGCGAGACGCTGGCTGCCGTCGATCACGTCGGGTTCCTGCCCCAGCTCGGCAAGGTCGGGTCGCTCAACGTGGCCCAGGCCGCCACCGTGGCGCTCTACGAGGCCGCACGGCAGTCGTGGACCTCCGCCGACCGACCGATCGGCTGATCCCGCTCACCGCTCGACGGTCGACCGGACGACGGCCGCCTCCGATCGCCGTCGCGCTCAAGCTCGTGGTGGATCGACCGCCAGCCTGACCCGCTCCTTCGGTCGCCCGGTGGCGGCCAGGATGTCGGCCAGTCGGGTCGGATCGTCGGCTCTGAGCAGGTACCGGCCGTCGTGGCGCGGGCCGAGCACCGTCGCGCCCGGGACGTCGGCCAACGACCCGGCGAATCCGGCCGCACCGGGCCCGCCCAGCTCGGCCAGCGCCCCGGCCGGGGGGAAGCCGAGGGCTCGCCGCAGCGAGCGCTCCTCGTCCAGCATCCGCCCAGGATCGGCCGAAACCGCAGCTCGGAGGACCCGATGGCCCGGCGACCGGGTCTGGACCACGATCCTGGCCCCGGAGCGGCGGCCCCCGACCATGCGGGCGGCCCGAACCAGCAGCCACATCGCCTGCTCTGCGGCCCGGTACCGGGGGGCGTGGAGCTCCTGGTCGAAGTCGAGGAACACCACCGCATCGGTCGCTTCATCGCGGTGGAGCACGGCCTCGGTGCCGAGCAGCACGGGATGGCCCTCGACCCCTGCGGTCCGCCGATCGGTCCCGGGGCCAGCGGTGTCCGAGGAGATCTCGACAACCGGGCGGCCGAGCAGCCGCTCGAGCTCCTCCGCCGCCCTGGTCACCCCGAGCCGCAGCCGTTTCAGCGTGGTCCCGGTGCAGACCGCGCAGATCAACGGCCGGCTCTCCCCCGTATGGGGTGAGACGAGCTGACCGTCCCGTTCGACCATGAGGTGCTCACCGTCCTCGGTCTTGACCAGCTCGCCGCACGACGCGCAGGCCAGCATCTGGGCCCGTCCCCGGCGGTTGAGCACCGCCACGACCGCCGAGGACGAGCGCATGACGGATGTCGCCCTCGATGAGAACAGGCCGGTCCGTCCCGGCTCCTCGGCCCGCCGGTCGACGACGTCGATGGCCGGCCAGCCCCGGCGCCCCTCTGCCCTCGACACCGTCAGTACCCGGTCGGCGCCGTCGACCGCCACCAACGACGGGGCGGGGCTGACCAGCACGGTCGGCACCCCCGCCCGTCTGGCCCGCTCGATGGCCACGTCCCGGGCGTGCCATGTGGGGTTGCGCTCCTCCTGCAGGGCCTCATCGTGCTCGTCGAGCACCACGACCGCGTCCAGCGGGGCGGTCGGCGCCCACACCGCCGATCGGGAGCCGACGACCACGCCTCCCGTGAACCCCCCGGCCCAGCTGCCCGGGTGGAGGTGGACCCGATGACCGAGCCGGCCGAGGTGACCGCTCAGTCGGCGGGCCGTCCCGATCCCCGGCACCACGATCAGCGCGTTGCCCCTGGCGGCGGCCGACTCGGCGAACCGCCACTGCCGGTCGGTCGGGGAGACACTGACGACGGTCACCCCGGCGGCCCCCGGCCCGTCGATGGCGTCGAGCGCCTCCGGGTCGAGGACGCGGTCCGCTGCCCCGCGCTTCGGTGGCCGAACCGACGGCCGCGCCCCGACCATCGTGTGGGGCGAGGCCGTCTTCAGGATGGGCGTGACCCTCCCGGCCCATCGGCGGGCCGCCCACCTGGCCAGCTCGATGATCTCGTCCGGCGGACCG
>JAHELU010000154.1 GCA_024644005.1 Acidimicrobiales bacterium
CCCGCTCCCGGCAGAGGCCGGTCCACCGGTGACGAAGCGTCGGTGGTGGCAGGGGCTTTTCGCCAGGGTCACGCTGGCCTACGCCATCGGCGCCCTGTTCCTGTCGATCGTCGTGGCGCTCTCGACCTACACGATCGCCCAGAACCGATTGCTGTCGGTCGAGGAAGGTCGAGCCCAGGGCCAGTTCTTCTCGAACGCGATCCAGGTCAGGCGGGGGCTCGAGACCATCTCACCCGATTCGGGCCCCGACACCCGAGCCGAGACGTACGCCGACATCATCCAGCAGCGGGTCCGTCGCACCAACGGCAGCCAGCCCCTGCTGATCTCGCCGGACGGGTTCCCGGTCGGATCGCTGACCGAGAAGGACATACCGATCCAGCTCCAGGAAGCCGTCATCTCCAACAACCTCGCCCAGATGCGGTTCAGGGCTTCCAACGAGGAAGGCGGCGACACCCGCTTCGTCATCGGCGTCAATCTGACCGACCTCGACGCCAAGTACTACGAGGTGCTGAGCTTCGGAGAGCTCGAGTCGACCCTCGACGACCTTCGCCTGATACTGATCGCCGTGGCCACGATCGCCAGCATGGCCGGTGCGGCTCTCGGCTACTACTCGGCCAGGCGGGCGCTCGCCCCGGTCACCAGGATCTCGAACGCTGCCCAGGCCATCGCCGCTGGGGACTTCAAGACCAGGCTCGATCTCCAGGCCGATCCGGATCTCGCCGTCCTCAGCTCGTCGTTCAACGAGATGGTCGACGCGCTGAGCGCCAGGATCGAGCGGGACGAGCGGTTCACCTCCGATGTGAGCCATGAGCTGCGCTCGCCGCTGATGACCCTCACCGCCTCGGTCGAGGTGCTGGAGCGGCGCAAGGCCTCGCTTCCCGAGGTGGCCCAGCGGGCGGTCGAGCTGCTCCGGGAGGACCTGACCAGGTTCGAGCACCTGGTCGAGGACCTCCTGGAGATCTCCCGCATGGATGCGGGGGCGGTGCAGCTCCAGGCGACGAGCTTCGGTCTCGCCGAGTTCCTGACCAATGTGATCGCCCAGTCCCGCAGCCCCGAAATCGAGCTGAAGTACCCGAACCGGGACGAGGACCTCGTGGTCAATGCCGACAAGCGACGGTTGGCCCAGGTGGTCACCAACCTGATGGACAACGCCAAGAAGTACGGCGGCGGAGCGACCGGGATCTCGTTCCGCCAGATCGGGGATTGCGCCCAGATCGTGGTCGAGGATCGGGGGCCTGGGGTGCCCCCGACCGACCGGAAGCGCATCTTCGACCGGTTCAGCCGGACCAGTACGGATGCCGGCCGGCGAGGGACGGACACCGGGGTCGGTCTCGGGCTGTCGCTGGTGGCCGAGCACATACGGCTCCACGGCGGTCGGGTATGGGTCACCGATCGACTGGATGGTGAGCCGGGGGCTCGATTCGTGGTCGAGCTCCCGGTCGGCGAGGATGCGATCATCAAGGAGGAGATGGCGGTATGAGCTCGTCAACCGGTAGACGGTTCGTCGTGGTCGTCGTGGTCCTGGCGGGCCTCGCTTCGGCCTGCGGGATCCCGGTCAGCGGCGAGGTGCAGTATCTGGCCCAGGACGACCGGCAGGAGCTCCTGCAGGGGACGACGTCGACCACGCTCCCGCCTGCGACGGGCGGCTCCACCACGATCGACATCGGACTCTTCTTCATCGGCCCGGACGACAAGCTGGAGCGGGTCATCAGGCAGTATCCCGAGGCCCCGAAGGTCAACGAGGTGCTGGCCGACCTGGAAGCCGGCCCGCTGCCGGCCGAGATCGACCAGTTCGAAGACCTCGGCACGCTCCAGAGCCTGCTCCCGGCCGGGCTGTCCCCGGTGCTCGGCTCCCGCGACGAGGAACGGGGTGTCCAGCAGGTCATAGTCAACCCCGAAGCCGAGCTCCGTGAGCGGCTGGAGGAGGACCTGGTCACCGGCAGGCTGATCGTCAGCCAGATCGTGTGCACCATCCTGGAGGTGGGGCTGACGAACGTCACCGGCGTCGAGATCTACGACGGTGAGGAGGCGATTCCGCTGAGCGACACCGCCGCCCAACCGATCATCGGTCCGGCGATGCTCGAGGACTTCGACAACTGCACCACCGGGACCCAGGAGCGTCAGCTGCTCGAGGAGGCAGACGCCGACACCGAGACGACCGAGTCGAGCTGACGACCCGCCAGCGGGGGCGCACCGACACGAAACGGGGCCCTCGGCGCCGGAGGTGGCCGGTCAGGCCTCGATGATCCTGGCCCCGGCTCCGGGACGGGCCCTGGTCCACCAGGTGTCGACCGGCGGTTCGGTACCGGGACGGCAGAGGGCGACGAGGGAGCCCCCGAAGCCGCCCCCGGTCATCCTGGCTCCGTAGACGCCATCGGTGGCGGCGAGCGCAGCGACCATCCGGTCGACGATCGGCGTCGAGACCTCGTAGTCGTCGGCCAGGCTGGCGTGGCCGGCGGTCAGGATGGCCCCCGCGGTCTCGGGGTCGTCGGCGCCGAGCGCCTCGACCATGGCCATCACCCGATCGTTCTCGGTGACGACATGACGGGCCCGCTTCCGGAGGTTCGGGTCGTCGAGGCGGTCGACGTCGGCCATGGTGGCCCTCCTCAGCGGACCGATTCGCTCCTCGACCGCCGCACAGGCCGCCTGGCGGTCGTTGTAGGCCGAGTCGGCGAGGCGGCGGGACTGCCCGGAGTGGACCACCAGCACCTCGATCGACTCGGGCACGGCGACATGGCTGACGGTCACCGCCTCGCAGTCCATCAGCAGGGCGTGGTCGCGCCTGGACGCCAGGCAGGCCGCCTGGTCCATCAAGCCGATCTGCACGCCGGTGGCGTCGATCTCGGCCTGCCGGGCCAGCTTGGCCAGCTCCAGCGGCGGGCCGGTGCCGCCGAGCAGCAACAGCGCTGCACAGGTCAGGGCCGTGCTCGACGAGAGGCCGGTACCGCCAGCGGGCAGTGTCGAGGAGATCTTGCCATCGATACCCGGCGAGACGCCGAGCCTGCGGGCCACCGCGACCAGGTAGCGGCCCCAGCTCGGCTCGATGGCCGCGATGGCGGACGTCCGATCGGGAAGGGGCAGGGCGACGTCGAGATCGTCGTGACCGTCGGAGACCACGTGCAGCCGCTCCGGATCGGCTCGCCCGGAGAACGTGATGCCCAGCTCGAGGGCCATCGGCAGGACCAACCCGCCCGTGTAGTCGGTGTGCTCGCCGATCAGGTTGACCCGGCCCGGGGCGAAGACGGTGGTCATGACCGGCCAGGCTACCGGCGCACCTCCTCGGGCGGAGTTTCTCCTGGACGGTGCACCGACCGGCGCGCCTCCTTATCGTAGCGCCATGGCTTTCGTCGTAGCGCTCGATGCCGGCACGACCGGCGTGCGGGCAATGGCTGTAACCGAGTCCGGCTCGATCCAGGCGGTCAAGTACCGCGAGCTCACCCAGCACTACCCGAGACCGGGATGGGTCGAGCACGATCTGAACGAGATCTGGGAGAAGATCAGGACCGTGATCGACGAGTTGGCGGCGGAGCTCGACGAGCCGGTGGCGGCCATCGGTATCACCAACCAGCGTGAGACCGTGGCGGCTTGGGATCGGCGAACCGGGAAGCCGCTCCATCGGGCCATCGTCTGGCAGGACCGGCGGACGGCCGACGTCTGCGACCAGCTGGCCGACGACGGCCACCAGCCGCTGGTGCGCGAGTCGACCGGTCTGGTCCTCGACCCCTACTTCTCGGGCACGAAGTTCGCCTGGCTGCTGGCCAACGGCGGACCGGACGGAGCGGGCGTGCCGGCCGACGAGCACCTGGCCCTCGGCACCATCGACAGCTGGCTGATCTGGAACCTGACCGCCGGCCAGGCCCATGTCACCGAGCCGTCGAACGCATCGAGGACCATGCTGTTCGACATCCGGTCACTCGCCTGGTCGGATGAGCTGTGCTCGGTCCTCGGCGTGCCGATCCAGGCCCTCCCGACCGTGCTGCCGACGAGCGGCCGATTCGCGGTCACCGCGGAGACGACGGCGCTCGGCCCCGGCGTGCCCATCAGTGGCGTCGCCGGCGATCAGCAGGCTGCGCTGTTCGGCCAGGCCTGCTTCGAGCCGGGCATGACCAAGAACACCTACGGCACCGGCAGCTTCGTGCTGATGAACGTCGGCTCGGTGTGCCCGAGCCCCGTCGAGGGTCTGCTGACCACCGTGGCCTGGAGCCTGGGACCGGATCAGCCGGCGGCCTACGCCTACGAAGGAGCAGTCTTCGCCACCGGTGCCGCCGTCCAGTGGCTGCGGGACGGCCTGAACATCATCGACGAGGCGGCAGAGATCGGTGCTCTGGCCGCATCGGTCCCCGACACCGGTGACGTCTACCTCGTCCCTGCTTTCGCCGGGCTGGGCAGCCCGTGGTGGGATCCCTATGCCAGAGGAGCCATAGTCGGCCTGACCCGGGGCACCGGCCGAGCCGAGCTGGCCAGGGCCGTCGTCGAGTCGATGGCCTACCAGACGCGCGACGTCGTCGACGCCATGACCGCGGCCTCCGGTCAGGCCCTGACGGAGCTGCGGGTCGACGGCGGGGCGTCGGTCATGGACCTGCTGCTGCAGATCCAGGCCGACCAGCTCGGGGTGACCGTCAGCCGGCCTCGCAACCAGGAGACGACGGCGCTCGGGGCGGCCTACCTCGCCGGGCTGGCCGAATCGGTCTGGGACGGCCCGGCCGCGGTCGAGAGGGCATGGGAGATCGACGAGCGCTTCACCCCGGTGGCCGAGCGCAGCCACGCGGACCGCACGTACGGCCGCTGGCTCGAGGCGGTCCGCCGGTCGCGAGGTTGGGCTCCGCAGCAGGAGGCGTGAGCAGCACCGGGACAGACCGGCCGTAATTGACCGGGCGGTCAAGGAATTCCTACCCTCCAGTCGATGGCCGAGAAGCGTCAGCTGACCCGGCGAGGTCGGCAGCGGCGAGACAAGCTGCTGGCCTACGCCACCACCCGCTTCGCCGAGAACGGCTACCATCCCACGTCGGTCTCGGACATCGTCGACGGGGTCGGCGTCGGCAAGGGCGTCTTCTACTGGTACTTCGACTCGAAGGACCAACTGCTCGAGGAGATCCTGCGAGACGCGTTGCGGGACCTCCGGACCACCCAGGCCGCAGCGATCGCCGACGCCACCGACCCGCTGCAGCGATTGGAGGCCGGGATCCGGGCATCGATCCGGTGGTCGGCCGCCAACACCGACATCATCCGGTTGGTGAACTTCGGTTGGTCCGAGGAGTCCTTCGCCGACGTCCTCCGCAGGGGGCGGGACATCGTGGTCACCGACACCGCCCATCTCATCGAGCAGGCGGTCGACCTGGGTCAGATCATGGAAGGCGACCCGGTCATGATGGCCTCGGCCATCCGGGCCGTGATCGATCAGCTCGGACAGGAGTACGCTCTCGGCAACGGTGACGTCGATCCGGAGATGGTCGAGACCGCGGTCAGGATGTGCCTGCGGGGCCTACGGGGCTGAGCGGACGGTTCAGGCCAGCCGGGTCAGGGACCGACGGAGATTCCGGACCCCTTGGCCGAGGCGCTGCTCGTTCTCGATCAGCGCGAAGCGGACATGGCCCTCCCCGCCGGGACCGAAGCCGACGCCGGGCGACGTGGCGACCCCGGCCTCCCGGACCAGGAAGGAGCTGAACTCGAGCGAGTCCATGTCCCGGTACTGCTCCGGAATCCTGGCCCACACGAACATGGTGCCCCTCGGCCGCTCGACGGGCCAGCCGATGCGAGCGAGTCCGTCGCAGAGCGTGTTGCGGCGACTCTGGTAGATGTCCTTGACGAGCTTCGGGTGCTCGGACGCCTCGTTCATGGTGACGGTGGCTGCGATCTGGATGGGCTGGAACGTGCCATAGTCCAGGTAGCTCTTCAGCTTGGCGAGGGCGGCGACGACCTCGGCGTTGCCGAGCAGGAACGCCACCCGCCAACCGGCCATGGAGAACGACTTGGTCATCGAGTACAGCTCGACGCAGCAGTCCTTCGCCCCGGGGACCTGCAGGATCGACGGGGGGTCATACCCGTCGAAGCCGAGATCGGCGTAGGCATTGTCGTGGACGACGATGATGCCCCGTTCCTTGGCGAACTCCACGACGCGGCGGAAGAAGTCCCGGTCGACGCACACCGTGGTGGGATTGTGGGGAAAGGAGATCACCAGCGCCCGCGGTTTCGGCCAGGAGTACTCCCAGGCCCGTTCGAGGTTGGCGATGAACTCCTCGCCCTCGGCGAGCGCCACCTCGCGGATCGCGGCCCCGGCGAAGATCGGGCCCCAGATGTGGATCGGATAGGACGGGGCCGGAACGAGGCAGGCGTCGCCCGGCTGGAGCAGGACCCACATGAGATGGGTGAAGCCCTCCTTGGCCCCGATGACGTTGATCACCTCTGATTCGGGATCGACGGCGACGCCGAACCGGCGCTGGTAGAGGTCGGCCACCGCCGCCCGCAGCTTCGGGATGCCCCGGCTGGCCGAATAGCGGTGGTTGCGGGCCAGCTGGGCCGACTCGGCCAGCTTCTTCATGGCCACGTCGGGTGATGGCAGATCCGGGTTGCCGAAGCCACAGTCGATCACGTCGGCACCAGCCCGCCGAGCGTCGACCTTCAACTCGTTGATGATCGAGAACACGTAGGGTGGCAGGTGGTCGATCCGACGGAACTCCATGGCCAGAAGCCTAGTGTTTGCACCGACCGGCCACAGGTAGCCCCGGAGCCGTGGTCCCGCCTTGTCCCGCTCAGCCGTTGATGACGAAGTCCCGAGCCCGAAGGGCGGCACCGACGGCCCCGGACTCCGCTCCGAAGTCGGCCGGGACGATCGGCACGACCGGCCGGTACCGACCGCCGACCACCGCGTCGGTCACCTGGCTCGAGACGCCGTCGATGAACTCGTCGCTGATGGCCGAGAGGCCGCCGCCGAGCACCACGATGCTCGGGTCGAGGAGGGCGATCAGGCTGCCGATGCCCTGGGCTATCCACCACGAGAAGCGGCTCAGGATCTCGACGGCGTCGGGATCACCGGCGACGAACGCTGCCGAGACGTGCTCCCCCCTGATCCTGTCCGGGTCGCCGCCGGCGGCGGCCAGGATCTCCCCGCCCTTGCCCTCCTCCACCACGTCCCGTGCGAGGTTGGCCAGGCCGGCACCGGACGAGACGGACTCCCAGCACCCGGTTCGGCCGCAGGCGCAGCGATGGCCGAACCGGTTGACCAGCATGTGGCCCGGCTCCCCGGCGAAGCCGTTGGCCCCCCGGAGCACCTGTCCACCAACGATCAGCCCCCCGCCGATGCCGGTCCCCTGGGTCACGATCACCGCATGATCATGCCCTCTGGCAGCGCCGAGGCGGTGCTCGGTCAGGGCCGCGAGGTAGCCGTCGTTCTCGGCCACCGCAGGCAGGCCGAACACCTCGTCGAGCCGGCCGGCGATGTCGAGACCGAGCACCCCTTGCACGTTGGGGCCGTAGTGCAGCACGCCGGCGTGGTCGACGAGGCCGGGAACCCCGACCCCGATCCCGACCACGCCGGGATTCCGCTCCGCCAGGGTCCGCACGACCTCGACGATCCCCGGTGCGAGCTCGGACGGGACCTTCGGCGTCGGCTGGAGCTCCCGGTCCTCCGTCGCCGCCCCGAGACCGTCGGTCACCAGCCCGAGGATCTTCGTTCCGCCGACGTCGACCCCGATGAACCTCGACCCCCGTTTCGGAGCCGTGGCGGTGGCGACACCGCCGGCCCGCGATCTAAAGACCTTCATGGCTCCCCTGCGCTGGTTGGGCGTACGGAGAGCCTAATGCCCGGTCGATCAGATGAGTGCCTTCGTGCCCTCGACCGACGCCGCCCGCTCGAGCCCGACCCGCCGGGCCCAGTCCGCAACCCCGGCGTGGCCCGTGACCAGGATGACCTGGACCTGCTCTGCGATCTCCTCCATCGCCACCATCAGCGCGTCCACCTGGTCGGCCTGGAGTCCGGGCAGCTCGCCGATGACTGCGATCGGCAACGATCCACCGACGTCGGCCAGCACCTGCTCCGCCACCGGTGCCACCATCGAGATGACTTCCGCCGCCGTCGTCGCGTCGGGGCCGGTTGAGCGAGCCCGGAGTTGGTTCTTCAGCTCCCGGACCCGCATGGCGGAGCGGACGGCGGCCCGTTCGGCCCGATCGATCTGGGTCAGGGCCCGGTTGTGGCGAGCCAGGGCATGACTGAGCGACGCGAGCTCGGCCGCGCGTTCCAGTTCGGCCCGCGCCGCTTCGGCCTCGTCGTGGTCAGCCTCACACTGCTCCGTCTTTTCGAGATCAGCTGAGGCGTCGAGGCTCTCCTGGGCTAGCAGCCACGAGTCGGTCCAGCCGAGGATCTCGGCCGGCTCGAGACCGTACGGCGGATGGAGGCTGTTGCTCGACAGGGCATCGCGGAGGTGGTTGAGCGCGGCCACCCACTCCGGATTGTCGATGCTGACGATCTGCTCCCGCAATGCCGCGCCGATGTCGGATGGCACGAGCACGCCGAGGAAGGGCTGCCCTTCGACCTTGATCGCCTCCAGCTCCTCATTGAGGCTGGCCGCGACCGGGTCCTCGATCTGCTCGGTCTTGGCCCGCGCCAGCGCCTGCTCGGCGGCGGCGAGCCGGTCCTCGGCCTGGCGCACGGCCGCCAACTTGTCCTCCGAGACGACCGGGGCCATGCGGAACACCGAGTACTCGGTCCAGCTCTTGACGCCGACGAGATCGAGCAGCGCCTGCAACTCCGCTTCCTCATCTTCACTGAGGGTCTTCTTCCACATGCCGAGGCGACCGGACTCGTGGGACACATCGGCCAGGGTCTCCAACCGAGCCTCCTGTTCCGGCGTGAGCAGCAGCGGTCGCGCCTCCTCCTGGGCGGCATCGAGCGCCCGGTGGGCGGCGGCAACCGCTCGGTCGGCCTTGTGGACCCTGGTCGCGATGTCCGCCAGGTGGCCCTCGCTCTCGGCTCGCCGGCGGCAGTGAGCCTCCCACCGCTCGAGCAGCTCGTCGACCTTGGGGTCCGACTGGGGGATCTCCTGCTCGTGCTGGGTCACCGCATCGAAGGCGGTTCGGATCGTGGCCAGCTTGAGCTTGCGGGGACTGATGGTCCGGTCGCCGGGCGCCGGATCCCCCGTCTGGCGGTGACGGAACTCGAAGGCCCTGGCCTTGATGGCCAGATCGAGGTTCGACCGGATCTCCTCGACGGCGACGGCCTCGATCGAGGCTTGACGCTCCCAGCGGGTGATCTCGGCCTGGAGGCTCGTGGCGTCCGACTCGACAGAGACGCCGTCGACGTAGACCAGCACCGCCGCCGTCGTGGTCACCGGACCGAGTGGATCTCCAGAGCGGGCGTCGAGCTCGACCAGCAGTCCCTGGTGCTCCAAGAGGCCCCTGAGGCCGACGGTCGAGCCGCTGGACAGTCGCCGGATCGCCTCGAACAACTGCCGCTGGTGGGGCGGCTCCAGAGGCGGCACGACCGTTAGCAGCGGATGGAGGTCGAGACTGTTGAGATCATCCCGGAAGTCGAGGCGTAGAAACCGCATGCCTGGTTCTTCGACTCGTTTCCGGAGCGACTCAAGCAAGAACCCCGACGGAGCCCTCCGTCACCGTCGACCGACGCCGTCCTCGACCCGCTGCTTGAATCGATCGAGGGCGGACGCCACGATCTTGTCCTCGGCTCGCCGCTTGACATAGCCGGGCAGGGGGACCGCCAGGTCGATCGTCAACTCGTACTCGACCTCGGTGATGGGCCGCCCCGGCTCCTCGGTCATGTCGTGGAACACGTAGCGGCCCTCGATCTCCCGGGTCAGATCACCGCTCACGAGGTTCCATGCCAGCACGTGGGGGGCTCCGCTCAGATCGTAGGCCAACACGTAGGTCGACATGCGGCCGAGGCCGGCGGCCTCGAAACGGACGGTGGCCGGCCGCCCCTGGTCGTCGGTGGTCTGGATGTCGACGGCCTGCAGGTTCTCGACCCACTCCGGATACCGGGCCACGTCGATCACCACCCGGTAGCAGGCATCGACCGGGGCCTGAACCAGCAACGACGCGACCGCGTGCTCCAGGGCTCTCGTCTCTGGCTGTTGATCCGTCACTGACCGAACAGACTAGAACCGACGGCCGAGGAGTGGAAACCCTGGACGCCGACCCACCTGGCGCCGGCGGTTCCCCCGCTCGGCTCAGGGCGACCGGCCGCGGAGGCTGCAGCGGTCGATCTCGTCCTGGAGCTTGGCTGCCAGCAGGCCGTAGTCGAACTGCTCGAGGGCCCGCCGCCTCGCCGCCTCGCCCATCTTTGCCCGTTCGTCCGGATCGGTGACGAGCCGGTGCAGCGCGTCTACGGCGGCCGAGACGTCTGCCGGGTCGTCGACGACGAGACCGGTGACGCCGTGCTCGACAGCCTCGTGGGCGCCCCCGGATCGGCCGGCGATCTGGGGGATCCCGGCAGCGGCGGCCTCGAGGAAGACGATACCGAATCCCTCCTGCTCGAGTCCGAACCAGCGCTCGTTGCAGAGCATCGCCATCAGGTCGGCGGAGCCGTACAGGTCGACCACGTCGTCGTCGCCGAGCCGCCCGGTCAGCTCCACCGGGGCGTCGAGTCGGCGGGCCAGCTCACCGAGCTCGGCGGCCTGGCGCCCCTCCCCGCCGATGACCAGCCTGATCCCCGTGCCGGTGCCACTCGTCCTGCGGGCCACGTCGGCCACGGCCCGGATCAGGGTGTCCATCCCCTTGCGGGGCACGAGTCGGCTGACCGTGGCGACGAGGACGTCGCCAGGCTCGAGACCGTGCCGCTTGCGGACCCTGGCCCGTACCTCGGTCGTTGCCGGCCGGAACCGATCCCCGTCGACCCCGGGCGGGACCACGACGGACGGCAGCGCTCGGCCGGCGCATCGCTCCGCCTCGGCCAACCCGTAGTGGCCGGCCGAGACCACGAGCGAAGCGCCCCGAAGCGTCGCCGCCATGATCGAGCGGAGGAGCGGCAATCGCCCGGGGATCGTGACCTCGGCCCCGTGGAGGATCACCCCGTACGGCAGCCCGAGCCGAGGACCGACCGCCCCGAGGGGGATCGCCGGATCGAGCAGGACGAGCTCGCTGCCGGTCTCGGCCGCCAGCCTGCGGATGCGATCGACCAGCCACGGATAGGGGATCAGCCACGGCTCCGGGGAGCGCTCGATGGCGAACGGTTGCCTGGCGTCGAATGCGGCGGTACCGCTGTGGGGCGTGGTGTAGACCGAGGCTGTCCCGGCCGGCAGCCTGCGCCACAGCTCCCACAGGTAGTTCTGGATCCCACCGATCTTGGGTGGGAAGTCGTTGGTGACCAGGAGGTGCCGTCGCACGGTCAGTCCGCCCAGTCCGCTGCGTCGAATCTGGCCTCGACGGCTGCCGACAGCTCGGCCCGGACGATCGGATCGGGGTCGGTGGCGACGATGTCGAGCAGATCGGTGCGGCCCAGTCGGCGGGCGGCCCAGGCCGCATGGGATCGCAGCACCGGGTTCCGGTGGGCGAGGTAGGTCCGCAGTATCGAGTCGAGGGGCCGACCGGCCGGCGTCGCCACGTTGCCGAGCACCACCAGGGCGGTCCGGCGGATGACGTCGACGTTGCGATCTGCGATGTACCAGCGGCCGTGGCGATCGAGGACGTCCTCGTCGGACGCGGTGAGCACCCAGTGGAGGTCGACCGAGGCCTGCTCGGTGGCCGCCATCGCAGGCGCGCTCGCCGTGGCGGTTGCGGTGCGATCGATCAGCCGGTTCGGCGGGCAGACGGTCTGGCAGTCGTCACACCCGTAGATCCGGTTGCCGATGGCGGCCCGGTACCGGAGCGGGATCGGGCCGCCGGCCTGCACGATCCAGGCCAGGCAGCGCCTGGCGTCGACCACCCCGGGGGCGATGATGGCCTCGGTGGGGCAGTCGTCGATGCAGCGGCTGCAGGAACCGCAGCCATCCGGCAGCGGCGGCCCGGTCGGCTCGAGCTCGGCGTCGGTGACCACCGCCCCGAGCACGAACCAGCTGCCCGCTCCCGGCA
>JAHELU010000299.1 GCA_024644005.1 Acidimicrobiales bacterium
ACGCGTCGAGCGCGGTCTCGTCGTCGACGTCTGCGGTGGGACGCTCGGCCGTGCGGTGGTCGCCCGGGGCGTCGAGCGGGACCTCACCGCGGTGGTGGCCGCCTCGGGCCGCGCGGTGGCAGGTGTCGAACCCGTGGGCACGGCCGCTCCGGTCGGCCGGGGCCCGGTAGCAGCCGAACCGGCAGCATCGTCTGGCTGCCGGTTGGCCGATGTCGGAGCGGTCGATGCCTCGGCGACAGCGATGGGACCAGTGGAGCTGGCCGTCGATATCGGGGGCGGGACGGCATCGGCTGACATCGGCGCCGTGTTCGGGGCATCGCCGGGGATCGACGTCGAGGGCGGGGCGTCGGCATCGGCCGAGAGCCGCGTGTCGCCGACATCGGCTGGCACCGTCGAGCCGGCTCCGTCTCGAGCGGCCGGCGCGTCGACCGGATCGGGTGTGCCCGCCACCAACCGGTCGACCTCGTCGCCGATGGTTGCGGTCTGGATCCCGTCGTCGCGGTTGGCGAGCACCACCACCACGGCGGTCGACACCGCGACGATGGCCACGGTTGCGGCCAGCAGGGCATACCCTCTGGCCCGGAGGGCGCTCGGCAGACCACCTGTGGCCGCGAGCCGTCGCCGACCCCGGACGACACGGTGCTGGAAGGGCGAGCCGTCGAGCGGCGAGCCATCGAACAGCGAGCCGTCGAGCGAGCCATCGAACGGCGAGCCGTCGAGCGGCGAGCCGTCGAGCGAGCCGTCGAGCGAGCCATCGAACAGCGAGCCGTCGAAGGCGGTGCTAGCGGTCGCGGTGCCCATCGGAGCCGATCCGCCACGACGCCGATCGGACGGGCTGTCGACCGATCGAATCGATCGGGTGCCGACGGCCGTCCGCTCGGCGTGGCCCCGGTCGACCAGTGCTCGTTGCGGATCGATGACGGGGTCGGGCGGTCCCCCCACGAGGGTCGAGAGTGAGAGGCGGGTCGGTTCTGGAGCGGTCACGGTTCCCCCGGCAGGCGCGGGCCGCGCCAGTGAGACGGGGTGGAGAGCGGTCGCTATCCCCTGCCGAGGCTGACGGGCCTATCTGGTTGCGGGCGTCGCACGGCGGGTTGCGGACGGCGTCACCGTAGTCGAAATGATACAGATTTGCAACAAATCGACGATGGTGGGGCCGGCCGGGCGCGCAACCGCCGACGCCCGGTCGAGCCGGAGCTGCGACCGGGCCACGACGATGCCGTCAGCGGCGGGTGAACAGCTGCAACACGTACCAGAACATCAGCATCAGCGAGGCGAACAGGCTCACCGCAGCGCCGACGTAGGCCCACTCGGGGTACCGGCGGACGATCTGCTGGGTCTGGTACAGGATCGATGCGCCGGCCAGTGCGATCATGGCGACCGAGAACAGCGGGCCGAGCTCGAAGCCGAAGATGACTGCGGTCACGATCAGGCCCAGAGCGGCGATGAACCCCCACATCAGCATCGGGCGGAGGAACGACAGGTCCCGCCTGGTGGTCATCGCCACAGCGGTCAGCGCTGCGAATCCGACGGCGGTGACGATCGCCGCCGAGACCACGCTGGTGGTGCCATCGATGCTCGGCGAGTAGAAGACGTAGTAGAGGAATGGGGCGAAGATGAGCGCCTCGGCCCCCGCCATGGCGAACAGCGCCCCGTACTGTGCGCTCGGATTCCCCAGCTGGTGGGCCGAGCGGCTGGCGATGACGTTGACGATGGTGAACCCGCCGAGGATCAGCAGCCAGGCGAAGCCGCCGCTACTCGCCAGGAAGTTGTAGATGCCCTCGGCGATTCCGCTGACGAACAGGAGGCCCTCGATCGCCATGAAGGCGACCACGGCCAGGGCGAGGTGTTGGTACACGCGAACGAGGAACTGCGAACGGGTTTGCTCGTCTGCGTGGATGACCGGGGTCATCGACGGTTGGGGGTACGCCATGAAGGTAGATGCTCCTCGGGTGGTGATCGTGAGCGACTCGACACGAGCCGCTGGTCTCCATCATCTCGTAAAAACTGCCGTAGCGGCAGCGTCTTGTTGAAACGTCATGTGCCCGCCCGGTATTCCCGCCCGTTCTCACTCCGGGAACGCTCCGAGAACACACCGACAACAAGGCGAGAACAACCGACAACATGGCGGGAGTATGGCGGGAGCACCGCGAGCAACACGGCGACGAACACCACGGAGAGCACCCCGACCGTTCCTACTCATTCCCGAAACGGGTCTGCGCCGTTAGTATGTTGCGGGTGGCTCCCCAGCAACCCGGTGTCGACGGTAGCGGCCTGATCGCCAGCAACGTCCACCAGATGGCGGCCACGAAGCTCGCTGCGGTGAGTCAGCGCTACACCGCCAACCGCAAGGCCGTCGTCGACGCCCTCTTGCGGCTGCCAGGCCCGGCCACGATCGCCGAGCTGCTGGTCGCAGGTCGAGGCCTCGCCCAGAGCTCGACCTATCGGAACCTGGTCGTGCTCGAAGAGGTCGGGGTGGTGCACCGCATCGTCACCTCCGACGACCACGCCCGCTTCGAGCTGACCGAGGAGATCACCGGCCAACACCACCACCACCTGATCTGCGAGCGATGCGGGGTGATCATCGACATCACCCTCGATCCGGCCGTCGAGCGCGCCCTCGAGGCCACGTTGGCGGTCGCCGCCACCGCCCATCGCTTCAACGGGATGCACCACCGAGTCGATCTGGTCGGGATCTGCACCAGCTGCGAGGACACCCCCGCCCGGCTGACGTCGACCGGGTGATCGCCCCGGGCCAACGGGTAGGACCGCCTGGCGATAGCCGTGGCGGGGCTCCGCAGGGTGAGCGGTGGGCTGGCTCAGGGGCCCGTGTCGATCAGGTCGGCGGCGATCCGCTCCGCAACGGCCACGACCGGCAGCTGGAGACCGCCCCGCACCAGGTCGGGCAGGACAGATGCGTCTGCCACCACGATCAGCCCTGTAAACGACAACCCGCCCGTCGCCGTCGACGACGGACCGTATTCCGTGCTCGAGGGTGGCACCAT
>JAHELU010000300.1 GCA_024644005.1 Acidimicrobiales bacterium
AACGGCGAAGAGCCTGATCCATCGCGGGCTGGCCGACCTGCGGAGCGCGCTCTAGCGAGAGCGGGCCCCGGCGGGCACCAGCCGAGCCTGCTCGCCAGAGGTGCCAAGGGTCACGTCGCTTGTGTCAGCCGGACGACATCGGTGTCGGCGGCTTCGACGGACGATCGAGAGGACCCGTGACAACACCGTGGCGGGGAACGGCGGACGACCCGAGAAGGACGTGATCGACATGACCACCTATCAACCGACGACTGGACGACACCTGCTACCCCTCGAGAACGCACTGCGTGCGATCACGAGGCGCCTGAGCGGTCACCGGGCCCGCAGGTTCGGCCTGAGGCTGCCCGTCGACCGCTCGGCAGGCCTTGCGCCGAACGGCGACACAATCGGCTCGCTGCCGGCGGTGCAACGATCGATGCTCCTCGGCGACGACGGCACCATCCGCCGGGCGGTGAACTGCCATCATCTCACCCTCATCTGACGGCTCAGTCGGTCGGCCTGGAGCCTGGCCGATGATCACGATGCCGGCCCGAGCACCGGTCTCCGGTGTCGGCGGCGATCAGCGGGCCCCCAGCGGGGTGCCCCTGGCATCGTCGGCGGCGTCGATCAGCGCTTCGGCCAGGCGCTCGATCATGGCGGCCCGCCGGGCCGGGTCCGAGCCACCGAGGTGGCTGAGCTCGTGCGGGTCGGCCACGAGGTCGTAGAGCTGCTCCTCCCCCGTGCTGTGACGGGTGTACTTCAGCGCCTCGGTGACGAGCGTTCTCGTCTTGGCCGGGGTGCGACGGTTGGTGACGAGCGCCCGGGGGAGATCGTCCTCGATCAGCACGTGATCGCGGACGATCGCCGACGGCTCGTCGAGCACCGGCACGAGACTGGTTCCCTGGATGCCGTCGTAGCGCTCGAGCCCGCCGAGCTCCAGCAGCGTCGGGCCGAGGTCGATGCTGCCGGCCAGCGACGAGGACCTCGCCGCCGCCCGGGTCGGGTCGGCCACGATCATCGGTACCTGCAGTGTGCCCCGGTAGTGCATCCGGCCCTTGAGCATCAGGCCGTGGTCGCCCATCATGTCGCCGTGGTCGGAGGTGAACACCACGATGGTGTTCGACGCCTGGTCGAGCCGCTCCACCGCAGCCAGGATCTGCCCGATCCGATCGTCGATCATCTCGACCATGCCGTAGGTGGCGGCGATCGCCGCACGGACCAGCTCGTGGTCGCCGGCGACCCCGCAGGGCTGGACCCACATCCGCTGCTGCGACGGGTGGATGCCGCTCACCCGCCGGAGATAGCCGGGAGCGTCGGTCAGCGGATCGTCGACGGTGACGGGCAGCACCATGTCGGCCGCATCGTGGCGGTCGAACCACTCACCCGGCGGGCACATCGGGTGGTGGGGGTCGGGGAACGACGCCCACGCCAGCCACGGCTCGCCTGCCGCCGCCGCCCGCTCGATGAAGGCCACCGTGCGGTCGGCGACGAACGAGGTCGAGTGCAGCTCGGGGTCGTACGGCGGACGGTAGATCTGCCACCAGCGATCCGATCGCCGTTCCGCCGGGGACTCGTCGCTCAGCGGAACCACGAGATCCTCGTAGCGCCCGCCCCGGTCGATGGCCCAGTGGAGGTGGTGGCCGGTCACCCGGGACCCATGGTCGATGGCCAGCTCCACGTGATCGAAGCCGTAGAAGCTGCCGGGCAGCTCCGGGATCTCGTCGTGGTACCGCTCGGCGTCCTCGACGGTGTTCCACCCCGGTTCGTACGGGTCGTCGATCGCTCCCTCCGCGTCGACGGCGACCACCGAGTTCCGGCTCATGCCGTGCTGGAGGTGGGACTTCCCGATGAGCGCGGTCCGGTAGCCGGCGTTGCGGAACTGGCGGACGAACGTGTTGGCCCCCCACTCGAGCGATCGGTCGTTGAAGATCACGCCGTGGGCGGTCGGCATCCGGCCGGTCATGATCGTCGAGCGGTTCGGCATGCAGACCGGGTTCGCCACCCAGGCGTTGTCGAACACCGTGCCCCGCTCGGCCAGCCTGTCGAGGTTGGGGGTCCGCACAACCTCGTTGCCCGCGAAGCCGACGTGATCGGCCCGCTGCTGATCGGTGATGACGAACAAGATGTTGGGCCGTCGGCCCGTGCCCCGGTGCGGCTGGCTCATGGCCTGCATCCTGACACTGCGGATCGGCGCCGTCGAACGGGGGTTCCCCCGGCTGCCGATTGACTACAGTTGGAGGCGATGCAGACGCAGGTGGCGATCGTCGGAGCCGGTCCGGCCGGGATGCTGCTGTCGCAGATCCTGACCCGGGCGGGCGTCGACAACGTCGTCCTGGAGCGTCAGAGCCGGGAGCACGTGCTGCACCGCATCCGGGCCGGGGTGCTGGAGTGGGGCACGGTCGAGACGCTGCGGGCGGCTGGCGTCGGCAAGCGGATGGACGCCGAGGGCCACGTGCACGAGACGATCAACATCGCCTGGCGGGGCTCGGAGCTGCTGTCGGTCGACACC
This sequence comes from Acidimicrobiales bacterium, assembly GCA_024644005.1. Classification (GTDB taxonomy): domain Bacteria; phylum Actinomycetota; class Acidimicrobiia; order Acidimicrobiales; family SZUA-35; genus JAHELU01. The sequence continues at coordinate 2,489 of JAHELU010000300.1, forward strand.
GGGCAGCGGGTCGGGCGGCTGATGATGGCCTATGGGCAGACCGAGATCCAGAGGGACCTCTACGACGCCGCCGACGCCGCCGGAACGACGATTGCGTTCGAGGTCGATGACGTCCGGTTGCACGATCTCACCGGCGATCGGCCGAGCGTGACCTACCGGGTCGATGGGGCCGACGAGCGACTGGACTGTGACTTCGTGGCCGGGTGCGACGGCTTCCACGGGGTCTGCCGCGAGTCGGTCCCGGCCACGGTTCGCACCGAGTACGAGAAGGTCTACCCGTTCGGCTGGCTCGGCATACTCTCCGAGACGCCGCCGCTGCCCATCCTCATGTACGCCAACCACGAGCGGGGTTTCGCCCTGTGCTCGATGCGCAATCCGATGCTGAGCCGCTACTACGTCCAGTGCCCGCTCACCGATTCCGTCGAGGACTGGTCGGACGACCGGTTCTGGTCGGAGCTATTCGCTCGCATTCCGACCGACCAGGGGGGAATGATCCAGA
>JAHELU010000155.1:0-3800 GCA_024644005.1 Acidimicrobiales bacterium
TCGGACCGTCACCACCGCATCGATGGTGTCGGCACCGGCCGGCAGGAACTCGTTCTGGAAAACTTCGGCGGTGAAGCTCGTCATCGTCGTGTCTCCTCAATGTGATCTGGCTCATCGTGGTCTGGCTGTCGGGTGATCTGGCTGTCGGGTGATCTGGTCAGTCTGGTGGATCGGACGGCGGGTTGCGTCGCCGAAGATCAGGGGGTCGGTGGTTCGGGCGGCTGGGGCGTCGCATCGGGAACGGAGCCCGGCTGGTCGTCGCTCCACAGCGCCACCGTGATGTTGTCGTGTCCTCCCTGCTCGTTGGCGAAGTCGACCAGGGCCGAGGCCAGCGCCAGGCCCTGGCGCCCATCTCCAACCAAACGCTTCAGGAGGTCGGCCAGTTCCCCAGGCTCGTCCGCATAGCGCCAGAGCCCGTCGCTGCAGACCAACACGTGCCCGTGACCGGACACCGTGACGGTCTCTATGTCCGGTGTCGGATCGATGCTGTCGGCCCCCAGCCAGCGCACCAGGCTGCCTGCGAGCTCGTGATCGGTGGTGCTCAGGCGGCGAGCGGACCCGTTGCCGATCCAGTATGCCCGACTGTCGCCGACCCAGGCCGTCGCCAGCTCGATGGCCTCGACGGTGGGACTGACGACCACCGCCACGAAGGTCGACGACGGCGGACCGCCATCGATCTGCGAGGTGGATGGCTCCTGATCCGTCGACGCCGACGCCTCGTGCTGGGCGGCCTCGACGGCCAACCTCAACAGCGATTCCGTGTCGACCGCCGCTGCGTCCTGTCCATCGAGGCCGGCGACGAGCAGGTCTCTGGCCGCGCCGGCGGCCCGCAGGGAGGCCTCGGCCGAGCCGGGAGTCGACGACACGCCGTCGCAGACCACCAACACCGCCGCGCCGCTCTCCGTGGCGCCGATGGCCACCGCGTCCTCGTTGTGGCGATGTCGCCTGCCCCGATCGGTGACCGCCACCACCGGACCGTGGCGGAGCTCCATGTGGTCCCGCTCGGCGGGCTGCTTGTGGCCGCACGACAGGCAGTAGCCGTCGTCGGCCACCTCCCGCTCGCCGCACGACACGCAGGTCGGCCGGGGCTCGGTGGCGAGATCGTGCCCGCAGGCCTCGCACCACTTCGCCCCGTCCGGCGCTTCCTCGGCACAGCTCGGGCAATTCATCAGAACAGGCTCCGGGGCCGGACCGCGTTGGCCTTGTCGACCAGCCTGATGCGCTCTTCGTCGGAGGTGGCCAGCCTGGCCTGGATCCGGTAGGTGTGCTCCAGTCCCTCCCGGAGGGACTTCTCGCTCAGGTCCCGACCGAGCATCGCCCCGGCGTCCGCCGGGATCCTGCCGGCCAGCACGCCGGCCAGCGCCCGCTCGAAGATGTCGGCCGACAGCGCGGCCCGCTCCGCCGCGTCGAGCTGGAGCCGCTCGATCGTGGCGGACGCCTCGGCCAGGTCCTCCAGGGCCGGCTCGCCGCTGGGACCGCCGGCCACCAGGGCCCGGGCGGCCGCCACCTGGGCGTCGTAGTGGGCGGCCGAGCTCGTCGGCACCCGATTGAAGGCGGCCACCACGCCGTCGTGATTGGAGAGCTGCCAGTTGCACCTGGCCAGGCCGAAGGCGGCCGAGACGAACGACGAATCGGCGCTGATGACCAGGTCGTACAGCTCGAGGGCCCGCTCGTACTCCCCCGCCAGCTCGGCGGCCAGGGCCACCGCCATCTTCGGGGCGGTCTCGCCCGGCAGTTCGGTCCATACCCTGCTGAAGCCCTCCGCCGCCGCTCCGGCCAGGCCGGTCTGCAGCTGGTGGATGGCGCGGTACCAGTGGACCCGCCACTCCCAGGGGTTGGACAGCTCCACCTGGCGGAGGATCGTCTCCGGGTCGTCCTGGGCCACGGGCCCGCCGGTACCGGGCCCCACGATGTTGGCGGCATCGGGGCCCTTGGCGGGACGTCGCAGCGTCTGCAGCTCCCGATGCCGGAGCTGGATGAGCTCCCAGGCCAGGCGGAGGTAGACCTCGTCGGACGGGGTGACCTGGCCGCCGTCGATGGCGTTGCGGATCGACTCGGCCGCTCTGGCCGGATTGGTCTCGGGAAGGCCCAGCAGGAACGGCGCAGCGGGATCGTCCTCGTTGATCCGCGCCCCCGGCAAGACCCGCCAGTCCGCAGCGGTGACGTCGTAGCTCTCGGCGCTGGCCACCAGCATGTCTGCCAGCTGGTCACCTTCGAACAGCGACGACGCGGTCGGTCTCGGCCGACCCTCGCTGAGGGCGACGATCTCCCGCAGCACGCCCGTCAGCTGCTCCGCCATCTCCTCCGCCGACTGGAAGCGATCGTCGGGATGGTAGGCGGTCGAGCGAAGCAGGAACCGGTAGAGCGACTCCCAACGGGCGAACAGCGGTGCCTCGGCCGGGGTGGGCAGGCTGTACAGGTAGGCACCGTCATGGAAGACGAACCGGATGATCAGCACCGCCAGGGTCCGACCGACCGTGTAGAGATCGCTCGCCACCGACGGTCCGGCGGTGGCCACCTCGGGCGCCTGGAAACCCTGGGTGCCGAAGATGGCGGCCTGCCGATCGTCGATGCGCATCACGGCACCGACGTCGATCAGCTTGACGCCGTCGCCGACGGCCATGATGTTGGCCGGCTTCAGGTCGTTGTAGACGAGGCCCCGGCTGTGCAAGTAGCCGAAGGCCGGGAGCACGCCGAGTACGTAGGCGATGGCGTCGGTGACGGGCAGCGGGTTGTGGATCCCCCCGTTGGCCTCCCGCCGAGCCTTCAGCTTGGCGTTCAACGACTCACCGCCCACCATCTCCATGACGATGTACCCGGCCCCCCGGTGGGTCACGAAGTTGTAGATGTTGACGATGTTGGCGTGCTCGATCTGGGCCAGGAACTGTCGCTCGGCCACCGCCGCAGCCACGGCATCGGGGTCGTCCTCGTTGAGCAGGCCCTTGAGCACCACCCACCGGTTGGAGACGGCCCGATCCCGGCCGAGGTAGATCCAGCCCATGCCACCGTGGGCGAGGGCCCCCAGGATCTCGTACTGACCGGCGACGAGCTCGCCGGTTGCCAACGACGGCTCGTTCGTGACGAAGTCGAAGCCGGTCCGGCAGCTCCCGCAGAAGCCCTTCACCCGACCGGGCTTGGCCCCCCTGCCCCGGCCCACCGGCTTGCCGCAGGCCGCGCAGTAGCGATCCTCCTCGGCGACGATGCCGAGCTCGGCCTGGATCTCGGCGTCGGACATGACCGCTGCGGCCGGATCGCCGACCGTCGTGGGGGCCACCGAGACGAGGCCGGCTCCGATGCCGGTCCTGACCGAGCCGGTTCGCCTCGATGCGGTGGTGGTGGTCCTGCTCCTGGCGGTGGCGGTCCCCGCACCGGGAATCCTGGTGGAGGTGTCGGGAGCGGTCGGTACGGCGATCGACGGGATGCCGTCGCTCTCCGGGTCGATCCGGGACAGCACCGACTCGGCCCTGACCGGCCCGCCGGTGCTGGCGGCAGCGAGTCCGCAGGTGTCGCAGTACCCGTCGGTGGCGATCGATCCGACGCACCCGTTGCGACCGCAGGCCGAACCCGGCGGTCGGACGGTCGGCCCGCCGTTGGCCGAGCCCGGCGCCGACTCCGCAGCGGGAGCGACACCCACCGCTGCGTCCCCCGATGGCCGGCCACTCCCCGTGCCACCGGTCCCGGCGGTGGCTGTTTCGGCGGTCGCGGTGCCGGCGCCGGCGGGGCGGCGACCGCGCGATCCCCCGTCCGGGGATGCCGTGCCCTCGGATCCCAGCGCCTGAGATGCCCCGGCCTGGGATGCC
>JAHELU010000155.1:3900-11857 GCA_024644005.1 Acidimicrobiales bacterium
CTCGGATCCCAGCGCCTGGGATGCCCCGTCCTGGGATGGCCCGTCCTCGGATCCCGGCGCCTGGGTGGTCGGGCGTGGCTTGGCGCCGCAGGTGTCGCAGTAGCCGTCGGCCGCGATGGCCCCGTCGCATCCGACCTCGGTACAGACCGTCATGCTCGTAGTCTTGCCGCCAGCTCGGTGATTGCCGCCTCCGCCGCCTCCAGATCGGTCGGCGCCGTGTAGAGCCGTGATCGCGCCTGATCGACCAGCTCGGCCAGCTCGAGGTCCTCGGCCCGACCCATCGCCGCCAACTTGGCCGTATAGGCCCGGAGCCGGCCACGCAGCTCGTTCCTCGCCTCGAGCGGGGCCCGGTTCGCCTCGCCGGCCCTGATCAACTGGGCCTCGAGCTTGCGGGCGGAGTTGAGCCAGGTGTCGAGCAGGCTGCGCTTCTGGGTCCACGCCGCCGTGGCCGCGTTCTCGAACAGCGAGTCGAGCCTGCTGGCCAGCCCGTCCGGCCCGTCGAGCAGGCTCTCGTCAGGCAGCCTGACCAGGCCCTCGGGGTCGACGATCTTGGTCATCGCCTCCACCCGGGCCGCCTCGGCTCTGGCTCGAAGGACGCGCAGCGATGCCAGCAGCTCTTCGGTGGCGTTCAGGTCGGCGTCGAGGTTGTCGTGGCCGGTTCGCAGGCTCGCCATCTGCTTGGCTGCGTTCGCCACCTGGAGATCGAGGTTCGAGCCGTCCTGCATGGAGACGCTGGCGGGATCGGCGACCAACCGCTCCGCCAGGTCCTCGGCCAGCGCCCTGGCCCGACCGATGAGCGGTTCCAGGACCCCGAGCGAGGCCGCCTCGGCGTCGAGTCGGTCAAGGGTGGCCCTGGCCGCCTCGACCCGGGGCAGGACGGAGACCCACAGCTGGTCGATCTCGGTCACACCGGTGCGGACGGCGTCGTAGCGGCGCCGGATCTCGGCCAGGACCTCCGGCACAGAGTAGTTGCGGGGTGGCCGGCCGGCGAGATCGGTCACGGCGTACCACCGCTCCTCCAGGAGCCGGCGGAGCTCGACGCCGTTCGACCCGTTTGCCCCGTTCTTGGCCAAGTGGGACCGGGCCGCTGCCAGCTGCGCCGCGGCGGCATCGATGAGCGGCCACAGATCGCGAGCGTCCCGGGCCGCTGCGCCGTAGCGGCGGGCCGTCTCGCCGGTGCCGGTGGCGTCGGTCAGCATCAGGTAGGACGGCGATGTCTCGATGTCGGTCACGCCCGACCGCAGTGCGGCCAGCGCCGCCTCGTAGTGCTCGAGCGCGCCGACGACGTCGGTTCCGATCGGAGCAGGGACTGGGCCCATGACCCCGGACGAGCGGCCCGAACCGGGACGGTGAGGTGTCGACACTTCCTTTCGATCTTACGACCTCGGCGAGTTGGTGCGGGCACACGTCGCTCGAGTGGTGGGAACCCCGGGTTCAGGCCAGACGTTAGGGTGTAGCGGATATGACTGCGGTCCAACAACCACCCCTGCCGCCACCCGAGGTCGTGGCGCCCGGCGCAGCGGCCACCGAGCTGAAGGCTCGGGGGTTCCGTCGTCCGATCGCCCCCACCCAGGCTCGCAGCACGCCGGCCTTCCTCCGTCAGTGGAACGTCATCCTGCTGGCCCTTGTCGCCGCGTTCGCCGTCGTCGGCTCGATCGCCAGCCTCGTCATGCGTGCTGCGTCGGAGACGACCGCCGACAACACCGCCCCGGCCCTCATCGGGATCCAGGACCTGTTCGCCAGCGTGGCCGAGGCCAACACGGCGGCAACGGCGGCGTTCCTGGCCACCAGCGCCACCGGCACGGAGGACCGGGTGAACCGGAACCTCTACCAGGACGCCATCCGCCGGGCCGCCGAGCAGACCGAGGAGGTCTCGGCCATCATCGGCTCGGACGAGGCCGCCCACGAGGCGCTGAAGCAGATCAGCGTCTCGCTCAACGTCTACAGCGGACAGATCGAGGCGGCCAACGTCGCGAACAGCAACGACCTCCCCGAGGCCGACGAGCAGCTCAGGGACGCCCTCAGGGTGGTCAAGGACGACGTCGGCGATGCGGTGGCAACCGTGACGGCCCGAGGCCAGTCGCAGCTCGAGACCGAGCGGACGACGGGCCGCATCCTGACCTGGGTGGCGATCGCGCTCGGTGTCGTCACCCTGGTGGCGTTGCTCAGGGTGCAGGCCGGTCTGCTCAACCGGACGAACCGGATCCTCAACCCACTGCTCGTGCTGGCCACCGTGCTGGTCGCCACCGTCGTCGGCTATCTGGTCGTCGGGCCGCTGGCCCGTGGTCGGGCGCTCGACGACGCATCCACCGGGGGCTACGACGCCATCGCCACCACGTCGCTCATCCAGACATCGGCGTTCGACCTGCAGTCCCAGCTGAGCCTGAAGCTCCTCGAGGGGGGCGACGCCGAGCTCGAACCGCTCTTCGCCGAGGTCAGCGCCGACATCGAGGCGCTGGCCGACGGCGCCGATTCGGCTCGGGAGGAGGCGGCGGCCGAGGCGCTGCGGATCCGCTGGGAGCGCTACGAGACGGCGGCTCGCCAGATCGACGCCACCGCCGAGCGGGGCAACCGGGATCGAGCGGTCGAGCTGTTCCAGGGTGAGGGCCTGTCGACGTTCAACGGCCTGAACACCGCCGTGGAGAGCGTGCTGTCCGACAATCGCTCCCAGTTCATCGCCGGCGTCAGCGAGGCGGCCGACGCCGTCGGCACGACGCCGTTCCTGACCATCATCCTGCCGGTACTGGCCGCACTGGCCATACTGCTCGCCATCCAGCGCCGGCTGGGGGAATACCGATGACCCGACCCGCATCCCAACACGGCTTCCGGCGCCGACTGGGCCGGCGGGAGTTCCTGGTCGGCCTCGGCGCGGTCGGCCTCGCGGCCTGCACAGACGGCGACGTCTCGCGCTCGTTCGACCTGGGCGGCACCACCAGGGTCCGGATGCTGAACTGGGCGGACTACATCGATGCCGACGCCGACGATGACCCCTACTACCCGGGCGGCACGCTCGACCGACTGGCGAACCAGATCGGGGTGTCGGTGGACTACCTGCCGGCCTACACCGACAACTACTCCGGGTTCGACCGGATCGTGTCCGACGCGGTCGAGACCTCACCGCCGGCCTTCGACATCGTCGTGCCGACCAACTGGCGGGCGGCCCAGATGATCGCCAACGGCTGGGCCGAGCCGATCCCGATCGAGGTGGTGCCGAACCACGTCAACATCGATCCGGCGTTCCTCACCAACGCCTGGGACCGAGGCTGCCGGTTCCAGATGCCGTGGCAGGCCGGCATCACGGGTATCGCCTACGACCCGGCCCTGACCGGTGGTCCGCTCACGTCGGTGGCCGACCTGTTCGCCCCGTCGCTGGCCGGCCGGGTGGGCTTCATCGGCGAGATGCGGGAGGCGGTCGGGCTGGCGATGCTGGCCAACGGCGACGACCCGAGCCGACCGACCAAGGCCGCGGCCGAGGCCGGTCTGGCCAGGATCCAGGACGCTGTGGATGCGGGCCAGGTCGGTGCGTTCACGTTCGAGGACTTCGCCCCGAAGCTGGCCAGCGGCGAGCTGGCGGCCGCCATGGCGTGGTCCGGTGACGTGGCCCTCCTCCAGTCCGAGCGGCCGGACATCGAGTTCATCGTGCCGGAGGAAGGGGCCATCCAGTGGTTCGACACGATGGTCATCCCGGCCGGCGCGCCGAACGTGGCGGCAGCCGGTCGGCTCATGGACTTCGTCTACGACCCGGTCAACGCGGCGGGGATCACCGAGTGGGTGCAGTACATCTCGCCAGTCCTCGGCGTCCAGGAGGTGCTGGCGTCGGCCGGTGGAGCCAGTGCCGAGCTGGCCCGCAACACCGTGCTGTTCCCCGATGCCGCCACCAGGCTCCGGTTGTTCACCTGGGGTGGGCTCGACCAGGCCGACGAGGATGCGCTCGACGCCCAGTACGCGACCTTCCTCCCCGAGTAGGCCAACGGCCCGGAGCTGAGCAACGCCATGATGCACGACTACACCGACGACACCGAGGCCCTGGCCGACGAGATCGTCCGGTTCGCCCGGTGGCGGACCCGGCTCGATCCCATCCCCCTCGGCCGGGCCAGGACCGACGAGGAGCTCACCCAGCTGGTCGGGCCGACGGTGACGCCGGCGGGGATCGGCGGCCATCGGGCCCTCGAGCTGTTCCGGGACGTGCTGGCCCCGTCCTGCCTCTCGGTCGACTACACGAAGTACCTGTCGTTCGTCCCCGCCGCCCCGACCGAGGCCGCGATCCTGTTCGATCTGGTGGTCGGGGCGTTCTCGATCTACGGCGGGTCCTGGATCGAGGGCTCCGGAGCGGCCCACGCCGAGAACGAGGCCCTGAGGTGGCTGCTCGACCTGGCCGGGCTGGACGACTCGGCCGGTGGTGTCTTCGTCCCGGGGGGAACCGTCGGCAACCTCTCGGCCCTCGTCGGCGCCAGGGGCGCTGCCGAGGCACGGCTGGCGGCCGAGGGCCGGGGCCGGCCGGACCGCTGGGCGTTCGTCACGTCGAAGACCGCCCACTCGTCGGTCCCGTCGGCGGCTCGGGTCATGGACGCCGACGTGATCGCCGTCGACGTCGACGACCGGCGACGGCTGACCGGCCCGGTCGTGGCCGAGGCACTCGACGCCCACGGCGACCGCATCGCCGGAGTCGTGGCCACCGCCGGCACCACCAACCTCGGCGTCATCGACGACCTCAGGGCGATCGGCGAGGTGTGCCACGAGCGCGACGTGTTCTTCCACGTCGACGCGGCCTACGGCGGCGCCGCCCTCGCCGCCCCGGCGGCCAGGGAGCTGTTCGACGGGATCGAGCTCGCCGATTCGATCATCATCGACCCGCACAAGTGGTTGTTCGCTCCGTTCGACTGCTGTGCGCTGCTGTGGCGTGATCCCGACCAGGCTCGGGCGGTGCATGCCCAGCACGCCGATTACCTGGCGTTCCTCGACGCCTACGGCGACTGGAATCCCAGCGACTTCGCCATCCACCTGACCCGCCGGTCGAGGGGGCTGCCCTTCTGGTTCTCGCTCGCCACCTACGGCACCGACGCCTACGCCGACGCAGTTCAGGTCACCCTCGACCTGGCGGTCGAGGCGGGCCGCCGGATCGAGGCCGCCGAGCACCTGAACCTCGTCTGGCCGCCCGAGCTCAGCATCGTGGTCTTCGAACGGGTCGGCTGGGAGGCCGACCAGTACCAGACCTGGTCAGAGAAGATGCTCGAGGACGGATCGGCCTTCGTGGTACCGAGCCGTCACGACGGCAAGCCGGTGTTCCGATTCTGCTTCGTCAACCCCCGGACCACGATCGCCGAGATCGACCAGATCATCGACGCCCTGGTCTGAGCGGATGTCGGGTCGTCCCGACGGACCCGGCGCACTACCGTGACGAGGATGGCCGACAACGACGGCTCGGTGCACGCAGCCAGCGCATTGCTCGAGCTGAACGGCGTCGATCGTCGCTGGCTGGAGACGGTCCTGGCCGACCGAGGATTCGGCGGCTCGTTGCGAGCGATCGAGCCGGGCCTGGTCGGCACCGGGCAGGTCGGCGAGAACGTCCGCTGTCGGTTGCGGTGGGCCGGCCCGGACCCGGGATCGGCTCGGCCCGACTCCGTGGTCATCAAGCTGGCGTCTGCGAACGCAACCAGCCGGGAGGCGGCTCGGGCCACGTCGACCTACATCCGCGAGGTCGGCTTCTACCGCGACGTCGCCCCGACCGTCGCCATACGCGTGCCGACCGTCCATCACGTCTCCGAGGACCGGGCCGCCAACCGCTTCGTCCTGGTGATGGAGGACATCACGCCGGCGGTGGCCGGCGATCAGCTCCGGGGCTGCTCGCTCGACCAGGCGGGCCTGGCCATCGAGGCCGCAGCCGACCTCCACGGCTCGACGTGGGGCCGGGGCGAGCTCGCCGAGCTCGACTGGATCGACGACGACCGTGAGGCCCGAGTCGGCGAGCGGGTCGAGCTCTTCCGGATGCTCTGCTCCGGGTTCTTCGCTCGGTACGAGGACCGGCTGAGTGCCGAGGACCGCGAGTTCGGCCGGTGGTTGGAGGCTCGCTTCTTCGAGTGGCAATCCACGAGGACGGATCGGCAGTGCCTCGTCCACGGCGACTTCCGGCTCGACAACCTGTTGTTCGGGACCGGCGATCCGGCGCCGCCGCTGACGACGGTCGACTGGCAGACCCCGAGCCTCGGCCCGGCGCTGGGCGACGTCGCCTACTTCCTCAGCGGCAGCCTCGACCCGGTCACCCGGCGGACCCATGAGCAGGACCTGCTGCGGCGCTACCGGGTGAGACTGTCCGACCACGGCGTCGCGCTGGCCGAGGACGAGGCGTGGCGGCAGTACCGGCTGGCAGCGCCGGCCGGCTACGTGATGGCCGTCCTCGCCTCGCAGCTCGTCGGTCGGACGGAGCGCGGCGACGAGATGTTCATGGTCATGGCCCGCGGATCGGCGGCCCAGGCTCGGGATCTCGACACCCCGTCGCTCGTCGACTGAACCGCTCATGGACGAGCCGAGGGTCGCCCCCACCGAGGATCACGGGTCGAGGCGGGCCCGGTTCCCGCTCGGCGCCTCGGTGACCGAGGAGGACCTGAGCGGGCCTCGGGCCCACGAGGTGCTCGCCGCGCTGCGCCGGACCGAGCCGGTTACGTGGTCACCGGCGCTCGGACGGTGGCTCGTCACCTCACACACGCTCGCTGCGACGGCACTGCGGGATGCGGACACGTTCACCGTCGACGATCCGAGGTTCTCGACTGCGCTCGTGGTCGGTCCGAGCATGCTGTCCCTGGACGGAGCCGAGCATCTGCGCCATCGCACACCGTTCGTCGGTCCGCTCCGCTCGGCCGGCAACAGCGATCGGGTGGTGCGATGGGCGGAGGGAGCGGCAGCCCGGCTGATCGACGGCTTCCACCAACGCGGCCGAGCCGAGCTGCGCACGGAGCTGGCCGGTCCGCTGGCCGTGTCGGTGATCATCGAGGTGTTGGGGCTCTCGGCGCCGCGGGCCGGTAGCTCGATCGAAGAGCAGGTGCTGGCCTGGTACCGAGACATCGCCGCCGGGGTGCTCGCCGTCGATCGGGGCCGTCCCGTCCCGAGGCCGGCGGCGCTGGCGGTCGAGGCCCTGCGGCAGCAGGTGGGCTGCGCACTCGATGCCGGGACGGCGGATGACGCGGCGCGGATGATCACCACCATCAGCGGGTCAGGCTCGCTGTCCAGCGACGAGTTTTTCTCCAACGTCGCGGTCGTGCTGTTCGGGGCGATCGAGACCGGAGAGGCCATGATCGCCAACGCGCTCTATCATCTCCTGTCCCACCCCGACCAGCTCACGAGGGTCGTCACCGACCCCTCGTTGCTGGACCGGGCGATCGACGAATCGCTGCGGCTGGAACCGGCAGCGGCGGTGGTCGACCGCTACGCCACCGTCGATACCACCCTGGGTCCGCCAGGGGCCGAGATCCCGATCGCAGCCGGCGAGCCGGTCACGCTGTCACTGGCTGGGGCGAATCGGGATCCGGACCGGTTCGACCATCCGGACCGGTTCGACCTCGATCGCCGCAACACCGGCGCCCACCTCTCGTTCGCCAGGGGACCCCATGCCTGCATCGGCAGCCACCTGGCCAGGCTCGAGACCAGGGTTGCGATCTCGGCCGCGCTGAATCGGTTGTCGAGCCTGGCGCTGGACGAGGCGGCCACCACCGCCCCGAGTGGGCTGATCTTCCGCAAGCCAGCGTCGTTGGTGGTCCGCTGGTCGACGCCCCGCCGTGCGACGCCGAGCTAGCCCTGCTCGATGCCGTGGACGAGTACGGTCGACGCGCCCGCGGACGCGCCCGCCACCCACACCCCCACAACGCGTCCGCGGACGCGCCCGCCACCCACAACCCCCCCAACGCGCCCGCAGACGCGCCCGCCACCCACAACCCGCGTCGCGCCCGCAGACGCGCTGGCCAAC